>NZ_JADDOJ010000030.1 GCF_015159745.1 Ramlibacter aquaticus
GGGTGGTGGGTGACGCCGTGGGCGGCGGCCCGATCGGCACCCTGGGCGGCGCGGCCGCCGGCGCCTACATCGGCAACAAGGCCACCAAGTAAGAAGGCCGGATGCGCGGCGGCGCCGTGGGCGCGCCGCGCAGCAGCGCCCGGGCGCTTAGATCGGGTAGATCAGCGAGTTGAGCACCATCTCGCTGTCGTACACGCAGGTGCGGCTGGCCAGCTTCAGGCCGTCCGGGGCGCGAACGAACTCGTCGATGTAGCGGCCCACGTTGTAGACCTCGCTGGTGTCGCCCGGCCGGGTGCGGAACACGGCGTAGCTGGCCTGGGCCATGACCCGGTCCCCCTGCTCGCCCAGCACCCGCGCCGGGCCGACCACGTGCCGGGTGTAGTAGGGCGCGTGGTAGATGGTCTGGGTGATGCCGTAGACCCGGTCCTTCATCATCCCCTGGCTCTCGAAGGCCAGCAGCGCGAGCGGCAGGCCGCGGTCGAAGTTCTCGCGGGCCTGCACCTTGTAGCAGCCGTCCTCGGCGAAGAAGCCGGGCCAGTCCTCGAAGCGGCGCTCGTCCAGTGCGGCGCCGTAGTCGGCGTTGAAGCGGTCCACCGCCAGCTGCAGCATGAGGTCGTGGCCGGCCATCATTCCCCCATCACCTGGCGCCAGTAGGCGTACATGCTGCGGATCAGCGTCTCGGTGACCATGTGCTCGGTCATCTCGGTGCCGGTGCCGCCCAGTTCGCAGAGGGTCTCCCCGCCCTGCCCCCACTGCCGGAAGCCGTCCTGGCTCAGCTCGATCACCTCGCCGTCGTCGGCGCTCACGAAGCCGGCCGGGCCGAACAGGTTGGCCTGGCGCAGCCGGCGCCGCGTCATCTCGGGCGTGTCCTCGGTGAAGCCGAAGTGGGTCCAGACGAAATCGAACTCGCCCTCGCCGCGCGGCACGATGTGGCGCGTGGACAGCGAGTTCACCTGCTGCTGCACGATCAGGCTCGGAAACAGCGTGATCATGGTGACGGTGGGCGTGATGGATTCGCCCGGACGCGACGGGTCGGGCACGGTCCACCAGGGCTCGGGCACCACGTCCAGGATGCGCGCGTCGTTCAGTTGCATGCCGGCCTTGAAGGAGGTCACGCCCTGGGTCACCGTGCGGTTCTCGCCGCCCTCGTTGCGGCGCGAGATCATCACAGCGTGGCGCCCTTTCGCGTCCATCACCATCCGGCTCTTCTGGTCGGCGCGCCACAGGCCGAAGGTGACGAACCAGGTGTGCAGCAGCCCCGGGTGGTAGGGGTCCTTGATGTTCTCCATCATCAGCTTCCAGTTGCCCGGGATGCGCTGGCGGTTGTAGCCCAGCAGCTGCAGCTGTCGGCCCTGGAAGATGCGGTCCAGCCAGGGCATGACCTCGGCGCCCAGGTAGTCGCGCAGCGGCTCGACCGTGTCGCTGAAGGTGGCGAATACCAGCCCGTGCAGCACCTCCACCCGCAGCCGGGTCAGGCCGTGCTGCTTCAGGTCGAAGCCCTCGGGCATGCCGCCGTTCACGCAGGGCTGGCCGTCCTCGCCGGTGGCGGGGACGCCGTCCTTGAAGGGCAGGCCCGCCAGCTCGCCGTTGAGCTTGTAGGTCCACTGGTGGTAGGGGCAGACGAAGCTGCGCGCGTTGCCGTGCTGCTGCTGGCAGAAGCGCACGCCGCGGTGGGCGCAACGGTTCTCGACCACGCGGATGCCGGGGTCGGTGTCCCGCTCGCGTGGGGCGACCCGGTCGCGCACCATGATCACCTGGCGCTCGCCCACGTGGCTGAGCCGGTAATCGCCCACCTTGGGGATCTCCACCTCCAGGCCCACGTAGCACCAGTGCTCGCCGTAGAAGATCTTCTCCAGCTCGCGCTGATAGAGGGCGGGATCGGTGTAGGCCCAGAAGGGGACCCGGCTGGAGCCCGGGCCGGCCCAGCGCGAGAGTGCCTGCGGTGCGTTCATGTCGTGCCTCCTCGGGAAATGATACGCGTGCTTATCAATTCCCCGTGAAAGGCCCCGGCCTGCGCTCAGGCAGGTGCGCGGCGCCTGGCTTTCCAGGCCCCGGCCAGGATGATGAGGCCGGGGATGAGGATCATGGCCCAGATGATCTTGTCCAGGTGGGCCTTGACGAAGGGGATGCCGCCGAAGAAGTAGCCGGCGGTGACCACGCCGCCCACCCACAGCAGCGCGCCCGCCACGTCGAACAGCGCGAAGCGGCCGCGTTCCATCTGCGCCACGCCGGCGACGAAAGGCGCGAAGGTGCGCACGAAGGGCATGAAGCGCCCCGCGATGAGCGTGAAGCCGCCGTATTTTTCGTAGAAGGCGTGGGCCTGGTCGAAGGCCTGCCGGTTGAAGAAGCGCGACTGCTCCCACTGGAACACGCGCGGCCCGAAATGCCGCCCCAGAGTGAAGTTGCTCTGGTTGCCCAGCACCGCCGCGGCCACCAGCAGGCCGACCGCGAGCGGGTAGTTCAACAGCCCGACGCCGCACATCGCACCCACGACGAAGAGCAGCGAATCGCCGGGCAGGAAGGGCATGACCACCACGCCCGTCTCGACGAAGATCACCACGAAGAGCAGCGCATACACCCAGGCGCCATAGCTGGTCACGAAGGCCTCCAGGTGGCGGTCCACGTGGAGGATGAAATCGAGCAGGAAACCGAGGAACTCCATCGCCCGATTATCAGCGGCGCGGCAGGGGGCGCCCATCCCTACAATGGGCCCCGTGAGTGCTGTCCTCTCCCCCCTGGCGCGCCGGCCGATCCGCGACCTCCCCGATGAGCTGGTGAGCCAGATCGCCGCCGGCGAGGTGGTTGAACGCCCGGCCTCGGTGGTGCGCGAGCTGGTCGACAACGCCCTGGACGCGGGCGCCACCCAGGTCACGCTGCGCCTGGCCGCGGGCGGCGTGCGCCTGATCTCGGTCGAGGACGACGGCTGCGGCATCGCCCGCGAGGAGCTGCCCCTGGCCCTGCGCCGCCACGCGACCAGCAAGATCGCCTCCCTGTCCGACCTGGAGTCCGTGGCCACCATGGGCTTCCGGGGCGAGGCCCTGGCCGCCATCGCTTCCGTCTCCGAGCTGGCGCTGGTGTCGCGCACGCCCACGCAGCCCAGCGGCTTCCTGCTCGATGCGCGCAGTGGCGAGCTGCGCCCCGCCGCCCGGGCCACCGGCACCACGGTGGAGGTCAAGGAGCTGTTCTTCGCCACCCCCGCGCGGCGCAAGTTCCTGAAGTCCGACGCCACCGAGCTGGCGCACTGCATCGAGGCCGTGCGGCGCCATGCACTGGCGCGCCCGGACGTGGGCTTCGCCATCTGGCACGAGGGCCGGCTGGTGGAACAGTGGCGCGCCGCCGAACCCGGCCAGCGCTGGGCCGACGTGCTGGGCGAGGAGTTCATGGCGCAGAGCGTGGCCGTGGACTGGCGGTCCGGCCCGCTGCGGGTGACCGGCCGCGCCGGCCTGCCCGATTTCGCCCGCTCGCGCGCCGACCACCAGTTCGCCTACGTCAACGGCCGCTACGTGCGCGACAAGGTGCTCATGCACGCGGCCCGCAGCGCCTACGAGGACGTGCTGCACGGCCAGCGCCAGCCGGTCTACGCGCTCTATGTGGAGATCGCGCCCGAGCGGGTGGACGTGAACGTGCACCCGACCAAGATCGAGGTCCGCTTCCGCGACAGCCGCGAGGTGCACCAGGCGGTGCGGCATGCGGTGGAAAACGCCCTGGCCGCGCCGCGCGCCGCGCTGGTGGCGGCGCAGGCGCTCGCCCCGGGCGCCAGCCCTGCGGCCTACGGCGAGGCGGCCTCTTCCGGTGACCCCGGCGCGACGTCGGCCTGGCCCCCCGCCCCTCCCGCGGCGGCACCGGCCTGGACCCAGTCCGCCCTGCGCTATGCGCCGCCGCCCGCGGTCGGCCAGCCGGTGCGCGACCTGGGCCTGCTGTGGCAGCCCGCGGCGGCCGGCCCGGTCGCCGCGCCGCTCGCGATGGAAACGCCCGCGCCGGCCCAGCCGCTGCCGGCCGGCGAGTTTCCGCTGGGCCGCGCGGTGGCCCAGGTGCACGGCGTCTACATCCTGGCCGAGAACCAGGCCGGGCTGGTCATCGTCGACATGCACGCCGCCCACGAGCGCATCGTGTACGAGCGGCTCAAGGCCCAGATGGAGGCCGCGGGCGACGCCGGCCTCGCCAGCCAGCCGCTCCTGATTCCCGCCACCTTCGCGGCCACGCCGCAGGAGCTGGCCACGGCCGAGTCCTGCGGCGACGCCCTGGCCACGCTGGGCCTGGAGATCACGCCCTTCTCGGCCCGCACCCTGGCCGTGCGGGCGGTGCCGACCAGCCTGGCGCAGGGCGACGCGGTGGAGCTGGCGCGCAGCGTGCTGGCCGAACTGGCGCAGCACGATGCCAGCACGGTGGTGCAACGCGCACGCAACGAGCTGCTGGGCACCCTCGCCTGCCACGGCGCGGTGCGCGCCAACCGGCGCCTGACCCTGGCCGAGATGGACGCGCTGCTGCGCCAGATGGAAGCCACCGAGCGCTCGGACCAGTGCAACCACGGCCGGCCGACCTGGCGCCAGCTGTCCATGCGCGAACTCGACACGCTGTTCCTGCGCGGGCGCTAATCGCCGGGCGTGCCCGGTAGGGTCTCTGGCCCCGGGCTGCCGGTCGCGGACCACGGCTGGGGGCTGCGGCGCCCGCGGACCCCGCCAGCGCCTGCGCAGCCGATAGCCGCCCGGCCGCCTGCGCATTGCCCGCACGGCCCGGCCCGCTGCGGCCCTTCTGCTACCCTTGCGCGCGATGTCTTCCTCCCGCATGCCGCAGGCGCTGGCCCTCGCGGGCCCGACCGCCTCCGGCAAGTCGGCCGCGGCCCTGGCGCTCGCCGAAACCTTTGGCGCCGAGATCGTCAGCGTGGACTCGGCGCTGGTCTACCGCGGCATGGACATAGGGACCGCCAAGCCCAGCCGCGAAGAGCGGGCCCGCGTGGCGCACCACCTCATCGACATCCGCGACCCCCTGCAGGCCTACAGCGCGGCCGAATTCGCCAGCGACGCCCGCCGCCTCATCGGCGAGATCCAGGCCCGTGGGCGGCGCGTGGTGCTCGCGGGCGGCACCCTGCTCTACTTCAAGGCCCTGATCGAGGGCCTGGACGCGATGCCGCCCGCCGACCCGGCCGTGCGCGCGGCACTCGAGGCCGAGGCCGCCCGGCGCGGCTGGCCCGCCCTGCACGCAGAGCTGGCGGAGGCCGACCCGGTCACCGCCGCACGGCTCGCACCCGGCGACACGCAGCGCATCCAGCGCGCGCTGGAGGTGCTGCGCGTGAGCGGGCAGCCGCTGTCCAGCTTCCATGGCCGGCGCGAGGGCGGCCTGGCCGGGCTGCCCCTCGTGTCCCTGGAGCCGCAGGACCGCGCCTGGCTGCACGAGCGCATCGCGGCACGCTTCGACGCCATGCTGGCCGCCGGCTTTCTTGACGAGGTGCGCGCGTTGCGGGCCCGCGGCGACCTGCACCCCGGCCTGCCCAGCATGCGCAGCGTGGGCTACCGCCAGGCCTGGGAGGTGCTGGACGGCACGGCCCCGCCGGAAGGCCTGCGCGACCGCGGCGTCTTCGCGACCCGCCAGCTGGCCAAGCGCCAGCTCACCTGGCTGCGCGGCATGCCGCAGCGCCAGGTGATCGCCTGCGACGCACCCGGCGCCCTGGACGCGGTGCTGCAGGCCGCACGGGGGCTGGGATGGCACTGAACCTGGAACTGCAGGACCTCGCCAAGCGCTATGGCGAGACCCCGGTCTTCTCCGGGGTTTCGCTGCAGGTGGCGCCCGGCGAGTTCGTGGCCATCGTCGGTGAATCCGGCGTCGGCAAGTCCACCCTGCTCAACTGCATGGCCGGGCTGGACACCTGGGACGAAGGCCGGGTGATCGTGGCGGGCACCGACCTGGGGCCGCTGGATGCGGACCGTCGTGCACTGCTGCGGCGGCGCCAGGTGGGCTTCGTGTTCCAGGCCTTCCACGTGCTGCCGCACCTGGACGTGGCGCAGAACGTCGCACTGCCGCTGATGCTGCTGGGCCAGCACGACGACGCGCGCGTGCAGGGGCTGCTGGACGAGGTCGGCCTGTCCGGGCTGGGCGCGCGCCTGCCGCAGCAGCTCTCGGGCGGCCAGCTGCAGCGGGTGGCGATCGCGCGGGCGCTGGCCCACCGCCCCGCCCTGATCCTGGCCGACGAGCCCACCGGCAACCTGGACCCGGCCACCGCCGCGCGGGTAATGGACGTGCTGGTGGCCCAGGCGCGCGAGCACGGTGCCTCGCTGGTGCTGGTGACGCACTCCGAAGGCGCGGCGACGCGCGCCGACCGCGTGCTGCTGCTCACGCCGCAGGGCCTGCGGCCGCGCGTGGGCGACGACCCAGCGAGCGCGTAGCGGCGCAGCGCCGGCGCCGCGGGCCGGCGGGTGCCCGGGCAAGGGCAGCATCCCTGCCAGCGCACGGCCGCAGCAGCCAGGCGAAATTCAGCCGGGCCCGCCCGTGACCAGCGAGGCGAAGCGCGCCAGGTCCACGTTGCCGCCCGAGAGCACGATGCCCACGCGCTGGCCGGCCAGCGGCACGCCGGCGCCCAGCGCCGCCGCCAGCCCCAGGCAGCCGGTGGGTTCCACCAGCAGCTTCATGCGCTCGGCCATGAAATGCATGGCCGCGACCAGCTGCGCGTCGGTGGCGGTGAGCACGCCGGCGCAGTCGCGCCGGATGATGGGAAAGGTGAGCTGGCCCAGGTGCTGGGTCTGCGCGCCGTCGGCGATGGTGCGCGGCGTGTCGATGTGCACGATCTCGCCCCGGGCCATGGACTGCTGGCCGTCGTTGCCCGCCTCGGGCTCCACGCCCCACACGCGGCAGCCGGGCGCCAGCGCCCGCGCGGCGAGCGCGCTGCCGGCCAGCAGGCCGCCGCCGCCCAGGGGCACGAAGAGGTGGTCCAGCGGCCCCGCCTCCTCGAACAGCTCGAGCGCGGCCGTGCCCTGCCCGGCGATCACGTCGGCGTGGTCGTACGGCGGGATCACGGTCATGCCGCGCGCCTGCGCCAGCTCGCGCGTGAGCGCCTCGCGGTCCTGCGTGTAGCGGTCGTAGGTGATGACTTCGGCGCCGTAGCCGCGCGTGGCCTCCATCTTCAGCCGCGGCGCATCCAGCGGCATCAGGATGGCGGCGGGAATGCCCAGTTCGCGCGCCGAGAGCGCCACGGCCTGCGCATGGTTGCCGGACGAGAAGGTGGCGACGCCGGCCGCGCGTTGCGCGGGCGTGAAGCGCGAGAGCGCGTTGAAGGCGCCGCGGAACTTGAAGGCGCCCATGCGCTGCAGGTTCTCGCACTTGAAGAAGAGCTTTGCGCCGGCGCGCGCGTCGGCCGTGGCCGAGCGCAGCACCGGCGTGCGGTGGGCGTGGCCGCGCAGGCGCGCGGCGGCGGCGGTGACATCCTCGAAGGCCGGGAGCGGGCGGTCGGTCTGCATTCGCCGCAGCTTAGCGCAGGCTGCGCGCCGGTCGGCCGGCTTCGCCCGCGTGCTGCCGACCTTTTCCTACACGCCCTGCACCGGCCGCGCCGGATCATGCCCCGATCCCACGCCACAACCCGGAGAACGACCCATGGCCACCCGCACCGCCAAAGACGCCTGCGACCTGCTCGACGCCGACCATCGCAACGTCAAGAAGATGTTCAAGGAATACGAGGAACTGACGCAGTCGCGCGCGCGCAGCGCCGGCCAGCGCAGGCAGGAACTCGCCGAGCGCATCTGCCTGGAGTTGACCGTGCACACGCGCATCGAGGAGGAGATCTTCTACCCCGCCCTGCGCGACGCCCTGCGCGACACCGATGCGCTGGACGAGGCCGAGGTCGAGCACCAGAGCGCCAAGGAGCTGATCGCGCAGATCCAGGGTGCCGAGCCGGACGACCGGGTGGACGCCAAGGTCAAGGTGCTGGGCGAGTACGTGGACCACCACGTGAAGGAAGAGCGCAACGAGATCTTCCCCAAGGCCCGTTCGGCCCGCAAGCTGGACCTGGTGGCGATGCGCGACGAACTCGAGGCGCGCAAGGAGGAGCTGATGGCCGAGATGGGCGCCATGGCCTGAGCCTGCGGCGCGGCGGCGGGCCCGGCCCCACGGGCCGTAGGCCCGGGCGTGCGGCCCCACAATGCGGCCCATGCTCGCGCTGCTGCGCACCTTCTCCTGGCAGGAACTTAAGCGCCATCCCTGGCGCAACGCGGCCGCCGTCCTGGCCGTGATGCTGGGCGTCGCCCTGGCGTTCTCGGTCCACCTGATCAACCAATCCGCGCTCTCCGAGTTCGCGGGCGCGGCGCGTGCCGCCAGCGGCCAGGCCGACCTGGAGGTGCGCGGCATCGCGGGCCGCCTGGACGAGGCCCTGTTCGCCCGCATTGCCGCCGATCCCCGGGTGGCCCTGGCCAGCCCGGTGCTGGAGCTCAACACCTTCGTGCGCACGCCGGGCGGTGAGCGCAAGCCCTTGCGCGTGCTGGGCATCGACGCGCTGGTGGCACCCGCGGTCACGCCCGAACTGCTGCCCCGGCCCGCGCCGGGCAGCGACCGCTTCGCACTCTTCGCGCCGGCCCGGCTGTTCCTGAACGCGGCCGCCGCCGCCGCGCTGGGGCTGGACACGGCCCCGCAGGCGCAGGGCGGATCTGCCGCCGCAACCTTGCAACTGCAGGACGGCCTGCGCTGGGTGACGGCCCAGGTGGCCGGGCGCGTCGCCGCGGGCGGCACCCCGCTGGCCGTGATGGACATCGGTGCCGCGCAGGACCTGTTCGGCCGCGGCGGCGCGTTGAGCCGCATCGACCTGCGCCTGGCAACCGGCGTGCCGCCGCAGGCCGTGCGCGACAGCCTGGCCGCGCTGCCCGGCGTGGTGGTGTCGCAGCCTTCGGATGCCGCGCTGCGCGTGGGCAGCCTCTCGCGCGCCTACCGCGTCAACCTCACGGTGCTGGCCCTGGTGGCGCTGTTCACGGGCGCCTTCCTCGTCTACTCGGTGCTCTCGCTGAGCGTGGCGCGGCGGGCGCAGCAGTTCGCGCTGCTGGGCGTGCTGGGCCTCACGGCGCCCCAGCGGCGCTGGCTGGTGATGACCGAGTCCACGCTGGTGGGCGTCATCGGCAGTGCCCTGGGCATCGCCCTGGGCGCGGCCCTGGCGGCGCTCGCGCTGCGCCTGCTGGGCGGTGACCTGGGCGGCGGCTACTTCCCCGGGGTGGCGCCGCACTTCCAGTGGAACGGCCTGGCGGCGGCGGGCTACGGCCTGCTGGGCGTCGTGGCCGCGGCCGCCGGCGGCTGGCTGCCCTCGCGCGCGGCCGAGCAGCTGCCGCTGGCGCAGACGCTCAAGGGACTGGGCGGCGCCGGCCAGGGCTCGCGGGCGCGCCGCATCGCCAGCCTGGGCCTGCTGGCCACCGGTGTGGCGCTGGCCTTCCTGCCGCCCATCGCCGGGCTGCCGCTGGGCGCCTACGTCTCGGTCGCGCTGCTGCTGGTGGGTGGCATCACCGCCCTGCCGATGGGCGTGGCCCTGGTGTACGACCGCCTCGCGCCGCTGATCGCGCGGCGCCCCCTGCCCCTGCTGGCGGTGGAGCGCGCGCGCCGCGTGCGCGAGACCGCGGCGGTCGCCGTGAGCGGCGTGGTGGCCGCGCTCAGCCTGGCGGTGGCGCTCACGGTGATGGTGGCGAGCTTCCGCGATTCGGTGGCGCGCTGGCTGGACGTGGTGCTGCCCGCCGACCTGTACGTGCGCACCGCCGCCTCCAGCGGCAACGCCGACAGCGCCTTCCTGCCGCCGGGCTTCGTGGACCAGGCCGCGCGCCTGCCGGGGGTGCGCGAGGCCACCGGCCAGCGTCTGCGCGCCCTGCTGCTGGACCCCGCGCGGCCGCCGGTGACGCTGCTGGCGCGCCCGCTGGGCGAGCCCTCCCGCTCCATGCCGCTGGTGGGCGACGCGCTCACGGCGCCGGCGGGCCGCATCCCGGTCTACGTGAGCGAAGCCATGGTGGACCTGTACGGCGCCCGGCCGGGCCAGGCCCTGCCGCAGCTCTCGGCCGCCTTCGAGGGTCGGCCCGCCTTCTTCGTGGCCGGCATCTGGCGCGACTACGTGCGGCAGACCGGCGCCGTGCTGATGGACCTGCGCGACTACCGGCGCCTGACCGGCGACGAACGCATCAACGACCTGCAGCTGTGGCTCACGCCCGGGGCCGATGCGCGCGCCACCCAGGCCCGCCTGCGCGCGCTGGCCCAGCGCGAGGGGGGCGACGCCGCGGCGCTGGATTTCGCCAGCGCGCAAGAGATCCGCGCGCTCTCGCTGCGCATCTTCGACCGCAGCTTCGTGGTCACCTACTGGCTGCAGGGCGTGGCCATCGCGATCGGCCTGTTCGGGGTGGCGGCCAGCTTCAGCGCGCAGGTGCTGGCACGGCGCAAGGAGTTCGGCCTGCTCGCGCACCTGGGCCTCACGCGGCGCGAGATCCTGGCCGTGGTGGCCGGCGAAGGCGCGGCCTGGACGCTGATCGGCGCCGCGGCCGGCCTGGCGCTGGGCCTGGCGGTGGCGGTGGTGCTGGTGAAGGTGGTCAACCCGCAGAGCTTCCACTGGACCATGGACCTCATGCTGCCGGGGCTGCGGCTGGCCGCGGTGTGCGCCGCCGTGGTGGTGGCCGGCACCCTGACCGCCTGGCTGGCCGGCCGCGCGGCGGCGGGCCGCGACGCGGTGCTGGCGGTGAAGGAAGACTGGTAGCGCGGCCCCGGCGGCGCGCGCTCAGGCCTGTGGCGGCCAGGCCGGCAGGGTCTCGGCCAGCTGCTTGAAGTACAGGCGCGTGCCGCAGTAGCGCCCGTCCGGCAGCAGCGCGTAGTTGGGGATGAAGCCGCAGCGCTGCCAGCCGCCGCGCTCGTACAGGCGCTCGGCCTCGGGGCTGGCGGTGTCCAGCACCAGCAGCGGCCTGCCCGCCTGCAGGGCCTGCGCCTCGGCCGCCTGCAGCAGGGCCGCGCCCACGCCCTGGCGCCGTGCGCGGCCGTGCACCAGCATCTTGGCCAGGTCGGCCCGGTGCGGCTGGTTGGGGGGCTGGGCCACCACCAGCTGCACCGTGCCCACGCAGCCCGCGCCGTCGCGCGCGACCAGCAGGATGCGGTCGCCGCGCGCCACCTCCGCCGCGATCCCCGACCACCAGGCACGCGCCTGGTCCAGCGACAAAGGCGCCATGAAGCTCACCGAGGCGCCCCGCGCGACGCAGTCGACCAGCACCTGGGCCAGGCCCTCGAGGTCCGCGGCGGACACGGCCCGCAGCCGTTCGATGTGGATGGACACGCTTCGCCTCCCGGTTCGTGGCCGGCCCCGTGCAGGCCTGGCGCAGCCCTATCCTACCCAGCCCGGCCGCGACAGGGCTGCCGCAGGCGCGCAGACCGCCTGCTATGCTGGCCGGGCCGCGGCCGCCCCACGTGCGGCGCGCGCCCCCCAGGGTCCGCGCGTCCAGGGGCGACAATGCCGACCGCCCCCGAACCGCCATGCTGTCCCGCCGTACCCTCCTGCTGGCCGCGCCCGCCCTGGCGCAGGGCCTGCCCTTGCGCGCCGCGGCCCAGCCGCTGCCGCCGGCGCACATCGTGTTCCCGCTCGACCACGGCTCGCACCCCGACTTCCGCACCGAGTGGTGGTACATCACGGGCCGGGCCACGGCCGGGACGCGCGAGTTCGGCTTCCAGGTCACCTTCTTTCGCAGCCGGGTGGACGCGGCCCAGCCCTTGCAGTCGCGGTTCGCGGCCCGGCAGCTGGTGTTCGCCCACGCCGCGCTGACGGATGTGCAGGGCGGCCGCCTGCTGCACGACCAGCGCATCGCGCGCGAGGGCTTCGGCGTGGCGCAGGCCGGGCTGGCCGATGCCGACGTGCACATCCGCGACTGGCACCTGCAGCGCGCCGCCGATGGCCGCTGGCAGGCTCGGGTGGACGCGGGCGATTTCGCGCTGGACCTGCAGTTCGAGCCCACCCAGCCCGTGCTGCTGCAGGGCCAGGAGGGCCTCTCGCGCAAGGGCCCGGACGCGGCGCAGGCGAGCTACTACTACAGCCTGCCGCAGCTGGCGACGCGCGGGCAGCTGCGGCTGCGCGGCGAACGCTTCCCGGTGACGGCAGGCCGGGCCTGGATGGACCACGAGTGGAGCCGTGAACTGCTGCACCCGCAGGCCGTGGGCTGGGACTGGATCGGCATGAACCTGGACGACGGCGGCGCGCTCACGGCCTTCCGCCTGCGCACCGCCCAGGGCGACGCGCTGTGGAGCGGCGGCTCCTTCCGCGCGGCCTCGGGCAGCGTTCGCAACTTCGCGCCGGGCGAGCTGGAATTCAGCCCGCAGCGCAGCTGGACCAGCCCGCGCACCGGCACCCGGTACCCGGTGGCGTGGCAGCTGCGAACGCCCCAGGGCCCGTTCGCCGTCAAGGCCGTGGTGGACGACCAGGAACTGGACAGCCGCGGCTCCACCGGCTCCGTGTACTGGGAAGGACTGTCCGGCCTCTGGGACGGCCAGGACCGGCGCGTGGGCTGGGGTTACCTGGAAATGACGGGCTACGGCCAGCGGCTGCAGCTCTAGCCAAGCACAAGGAAGAAACGACCGATGGATCTCGCCAACCTGCCGCTGGGCGACCTGCTGCCCACGCCCTGGGGCTTTGCCGCGATGGTGGTCTTCAGCATCGCCGGCATCGTCGGCTGGCGCCACGGCCGGCGCGAGAAGAAGCCGGCGCCCAAGTGGCTGGGCCTGGCGCTCATGCTCTACCCCTATGGCGTCTCGGGCGACGTGATGCTGTGGGTGGTGGGCGCGGCGCTCACCGCCGCCATGGTGCTGCTCTGGGACCGCTGAGCCGGGCCCTCAGGCCTGCGGGCGCTCGGTGCTGCGCAGGTGCTCGCGCACGCGCACGGCGCGGTCGCCCACGGCGGCCACCGCCTCCTTCACCCGGCGCTCGCTGGCGTTGAAGTAGTGCGCCCAGGCGCTGAGCTCGTACTCTTCGTCGACGCGGATGCGGTCGTTCTCGCGCGGCTCGATGCCGGCGTGCTGGATGGACATGGGGACCTCCCTGAAATGACAACGGGCGCCATGCTAGGGCGCCCGTCGGGCTCGCGCTTGTAGGAACGCGGCGTCAGTGCGCCCCGGCGGCCGCCTCGGCACCGCCGCCGCCGCGCTGCGGATGGCTCAGCCACACCAGCGGGATCAGCAGCAGGAACACCATCGCCGAGGCGAAGAAGATGTCGTCGGCCGCGAGCGTGAAAGCCTGCTGGTCGACCAGGCGGTTGATCTGCGCCAGCACCTGCTCGGTGCTGAAGCCGGAGGCCGTGAGGCCCGAGATCATGGACTGCGCGGCCTGGCTGCCCTGGTTGACCTGCTCCGACAGCTGCGCATGGTGCAGGCTGGCCCGGTTCTCCCACAGCGTGGTGGAGATGGAGGTGCCGAAGGCGCCCGCGGTGATGCGCGCGAAGTTCGACAGGCCCGAGGCGCCGGGGATCTTGTCCGGCGGCAGCCCCGACAGCGTGATGGTCGTCAGCGGGATGAAGAAGCAGGCCATCGCGATACCCTGGATCACCGTCGGGATCAGGATGGTCTTCATGTCGACCTGGGTGCTGAAGTGCGAGCGCATCCACAGCACCAGGCAGAACACGATGAAGGCGAAGGTCACGTAGCGGCGCGGGTCGAAGCGGGCGATGGTGTTGCCCACCACGGGCGAGAGCACGATCGCGAGCAGGCCCACGGGCGCCATCACGATGCCGGCATCCGTCGCCGTGTAGCCCATGAACTGCTGCAGCCACAGCGGCAGCAGCACCACGTTGCCGAAGAACAGGCCGTAGGCGATCGAGGTCGAGAGCGTGCCGACCCAGAAGTTGCGCTTGAGGAACAGCCGCAGCTCCACCACCGGGTGCTCGTCCGTGAGCTCCCAGGCGAGGAAGAAGGCGAAGCCGACCACTGCCACGATCGCCAGCGTCACCACCAGCGAAGAGTGGAACCAGTCGTTCTCCTTGCCGATGTCCAGCATGATCTGCAGCGCCGCGATCCAGGTCACCAGCAGCGCCAGCCCTACCTTGTCGATCGGCAGCTTGCGCGTCGCGCTTTCGCGCTTGCGGTACAGGCCCCAGGTCACGGCGGCGGACAGGATGCCGACCGGGATGTTGATGTAGAAGATCACCGGCCAGCTCAGGTTGTCGGTGATCCAGCCGCCCAGCAGCGGCCCGGTGACGGGCGCGACCAGCGTGGTCATGCCCCACAGGGCCATCGCGAGGCCCGCCTTGGCGCGCGGGTAACTGGACAGCAGCAGCGACTGCGACAGCGGGATCATGGGGCCGGCCACGAAGCCCTGGATCGCGCGGAACGCGATCAGCATGGCCATGTTGGGCGCGAAGCCGCACAGCCAGGACGCCACCACGAACAGCAGGATGCTGGCCACGAAGAGCCGCACCTGGCCGAAGCGCTGCGACAGCCAGCCCGTGAGCGGCACGGCGATCGCGTTCGACACGGCGAAGCTGGTGATGACCCAGGTGCCCTGGTTCGGGCTCACGCCCAGATCCCCCGCGATCGCCGGCAGCGACACGTTGGCGATCGAGCTGTCCAGCACGTTCATGAAGGTCGCGGCCGACAGGGCGATGGTGCCCCACAGGCGCGCGCTGCCCTCCAGCGGCTGCAGCGGCTGTTGCTGTGCCTGCGCCATGTCAGTGGGCGGCGCTGGCGGCGGCCGCGCGGGCGACCACGTTGTCGGTGGCGGGCTGGGCGGCCGGGGCCTTGGAGCCTGCCGAGGCCGCGGCCATCGCGGGCGCACGGCCGAGGTTGGCGGCGATCACGCGGCGCACCTCGGCCTCGGCGCCCTTGTCGGCGCTGCCGAAGACCTGGGTCTGGGCCACGGCGGCGTTGCGCGGCGCCTCGGCCAGGCTCTTGCCGTCCTGGGTGTGCACGTCGACCTCGGCGTCCATGGACAGTCCCACGCGCAGCGGATGCTCGGCGATCTCCTTGGGGTCCAGCGCGACGCGCACCGGCACGCGCTGCACCACCTTGATCCAGTTGCCGGTGGCGTTCTGCGCCGGCAGCAGCGCGAAGGCCGAGCCCGTGCCCGCGCCCAGGCCTGCCACCTTGCCGTGGTACTCGACCTTCTTGCCGTACACGTCGGCGGTGAGCTCGACCGGCTGGCCGATGCGGATCTGGCGCAGCTGGCTTTCCTTGAAGTTGGCGTCGACCCACACTTCACGCAGCGGGATGATGGACATCAGCGGCGTGCCGGCGGCCACGCGCTGGCCCAGCTGCACGGTGCGCTTGGCGACGTAGCCGTCCACCGGCGCCGGCAGCGCGGCGCGCTGCGAGGCCAGCCAGGCTTCGCGCACCTTGGCGGCGGCGGCCTGCACGCTGGGGTGCTGCTCCACGCTGGTGCCTTCGGTCATGGCCTGGTTGCTGGTGAGCTGTTCGCGCGCGGCGGTGACGCCGGCCTGGGCCGCGGCCAGGGCGCTGCGCGCGGCCGTGAGCTGGGCCTGGGCGTGCTCGATCTCCTCCTTGGAGACCGCGCCGTTGCCGGTCAGCGACTGGCGGCGCGCCAGGTCGTCGCCGGCGCGGGCGACCTCGGCCTGCGCCTTGGCCACGTCGGCTTCGCGCAGCGACACCTGCGCCGCCAGCGAGCCGTTGTTGGCGTACAGGGTGCGCACCTGGCGCACCGTCTGCGCGAGGTTGGCCTCGGCCTGGTCCAGCGCGACCTTGGCGTCCGCCGGGTCCAGCTGCACCAGCGGCTGGCCGGCCTTCACGTAGTCGGTGTCGTCGGCGTAGATGGCCTGCACCGTGCCGCCGATCTGCGGCGTGATCTGCACCACGTTGCCCTGCACGTAGGCGTTGTCGGTGGACTCGTAGTGGCTGGCGACCAGCCACTCGTAGGCGCCCCAGGAGAGGCCGCCGATCACGACCACCGCGGCGATCGAGAGCAGGGCCTTGCGGCGGCGGGTGTTGGGCGCGGTCGGCTCGGGCGCGGCGGGGCGGGCGGCGGCGGCGTTGTCGTTGCTCATGGGACTTCCTTGTTTCTGTCTGTTCTGGCGGGCTTGCGTGTTCGGGTTCTGCGTCAGCGGGCGGCGAGGTCGGTGCCGGCGGCCGGGGCGGCCGGCTGCCAGCCGCCGCCCAGCGCGCGCACCAGCGAGACCTGCGTGTCCAGCGCGCGGCCGGCCAGGTCCACCGCGAGGCGGCGCTGCGCCAGCACCGCTGTTTCCGCGCTCAGCACGTTCAGGTAGGTGCCCAGGCCGGCCTTGTAGCGCTGCACTGCGATCTGGTAGGCGTCCTCGGCGGCCTTCGCCGCCTGCTGCTGTTCGGCCTGCTGGCGCTCGATGGAGCGGCTGCTGCTGACCTGGTCGGCCGTGTCGCGGATCGCGTCCAGCAGCGCGGCGTTGTAGCTCTCGACGGCGGCGTCGTAGTCGGCGGACTTGCCGCGCAGGTTGGCCCGCAGCTGGCCGCCCTCGAAGATGGGCAGGCGGATGGCCGGGCCCACGCCCCACTGCTCGCTGCCGCTGTGCAGCAGGCGGTCCAGGCCGAAGCTGGAGAGGCCGGCGAAGGCGACCAGGTTCACGTTGGGATAGAACTGCGCGCGTGCGTTGCGGATCTCGGCGCCCGCGGCCTCCACGCGCCAGCGGGCGGCGGCGATGTCGGCGCGCTGGCCCAGCAGGTCGGCGGGCAGCGCGGCGGGCAGGCCCAGGCGGCGCGCGGTCGCCAGGCTGGGCGAGGCCTGCAGGGGCTGGTTGCCCAGGCCGGCCAGCGCGGCCAGCGCGTGGCGCGCGATCTCGGCCTGCTCCGACAGGGCCTCGATCTGCTGCCGCGCCTCGGGCAGCGAGCCTTCGCTCTGGCGCAGCTCCAGCGTGGTGTCCAGGCCCGCGTGCACCCGGTCCTGCACCAGCTTGAGCGATTCCTCGCGCTGGGCCAGGGTGCGGCGCGCCACCTCGAGCTGGTCGTCGATGCGGGCGAGCTGGAACCAGGCGCGCGCGACGTTGGTGGAGAGCAGCACGCGGGCGGCGTCCGCGTCGGCGCGCGCGGCCTGCGCCGCATTCAGCGTGGCGTCCAGCGCGGCCCGGTTCTTGCCGAAGAAATCGATCTCCCAGTTGCCGGCGAGCTGCAGCGTGCCCGTGTTGAAGACCGCGCCGCCATAGGGCGGCGGGTACAGGCTGTTGGCGCTCAGCTTCTGCCGCTGCGCGTCCAGCTCGCCGCCGAGCTTGGGCAACAGCGCGGCCTGGGCGGCGCCGGTCATGGCCTGGGCGCGCTCCACGCGGGCCTGGGCCGCACGCAGGTTGGGGTTGCCCTGCAGGGCCTTGTCCATGAGCGCGTCGAGCTGGGCGTCACCGAACTCACGCCACCAGTCGGCGTGCAGCGGGGCGGCCGGCTGGGCGCTTGCAGCGACCGGGGCCGCGAGGCCCAGCGATTCGGGACTGCGCAGCTGGGCCTGGGGCGCGATGCCACCGGTGCTGGCACAGCCGGCCAGCGCGAGCGCCGCGGCCAGGGGGGCCAGGCGGGAAAAGGGGAAGGTCATGCGTTTCATCGTTCTTGTCCTTGGGCGGCCTGGTCGCGCTCGGCGCGGATCTGCACCGCGTTGTCCAGGATGCGGCGCAGCAGGCCGCGCAGCAGCTCCCATTCGTCCTTCGAGAAGCCGCGCAGGTGGTTGTTCTGCACACCGCAGAGCACGGCGGGGATTTTTTGCGCACGCTCGCGGCCTTCGGGCGTCAGCGCGAGGTTGACCACGCGGCGGTCGGTCTGCGAACGCTCGCGCCGCACCAGGCCCTTGGCCTCCAGGCGGTCCAGCATGCGGGTCATGCCGCCCACGTCCAGGCGGCACTGCCGCGCCAGCTCGGCGACGGTCATGTTGCTGCCCATCAGCATCTTCACCAGGGGCAGCCATTGCGAATTGGTCAGGCCCTCCGGCTCGAGCTCGTCCTCGACCGCGTCGGCCACCCGGTCCAGGATCTGGCGCATGAGGTAGCCCACGCTTTCCTCGGGCCGGTAGGTGCGGGGGTCGTAGAAGGCCGGCACCGGACCGGTGGCCCGGGCCCGGTGCTGCTGGGGGGTGGTGTCGGTTTCCATCGAGCCCGGATATTATTTGACTAGACAAACATTGTCAAGTCACTGTTTGCCTCGGCAATTAATCCGCAGACGGGCGCGGGTCTTGGTTTTGTGCTGGGGTGGCGGCGCGCGGGGCGCGCGCGGGCTTCAGTCCAGCCGGCGCAGCAGCACCAGCTTGCCGGAGAGGAAGTCGCCCGGCTCCAGCACCTCCTTGAGCGAGGCACAGGGCTTGGGCGTGTAGAAGACCGGCGGCTGGCCGAAGCGCTCGTAGCCCCGCTGGTGGCAGCCCTCCGCGGTGGCCACCAGGAACAGGGGCTTGCGCTGCAGGTCCTGCTCGGGCAGCGAGACGGCCGCCGTGAGCGGGACCCGCCAGCTGTGGGCGAAATCGTTGCGGAAGTCGGCGTGGGTGCCCAGGAAGGCCCCGTAGTCGCTCCAGCGCGAGAACCGGTAGCGCAACTCGCCCACGCGCCGCAGCCGGGCGCCATCGGCCACATAGGCGGCGAGGCCGAAGAGCGCCGGCTCGCGCTGGCGCGAACTCACCGTCACGCGGGCCACCAGCAGCCGGTGCTGCTTCTCGGCATCCTCGAAGCGCCAGCCCTCGCCCCAGGAATCGAACACCCAGCGGTGCAGCAGCGCCGCCGAGGACAGCGCGAGCGTGGTGTCGCCGGCATTGAGCGTGCCCGCCACCGGGAGCGCCTTCAGCCCCTGGGCGGCGAGCCGGCGCTCGGCCTCGGCCTGGGCGTCGCGCGCCTTGTCGAAGGCCGCGACGCGCTGCGTCATGGTCTCGGTCTCGGGGCTGACGGGGAAATTCTGCGACAGCGTGCGCAGGCTGGCATGCACGCGCTGCGCATCGCCCGCCCGCAGTGCCTCGTCGACCTCGCGGCCCAGCAACCCGGGCGAGAGCCGCAGCTGGGCGTTCTCCTCGCGCAGGTGCGCGACCTCCAGGCGCAGCTTCTGCAATTCGCCGGGCTCGTCGGCCGCCGAGGCCGTGTTCGACGGACCGCAGCCCGCGCACAGCAGCGCCGCCGCGAGCAGGCCCGTGGAGACGCTGGCCTGGCCAGCCACTTTCAACGCACGCCGGGGCATCACTTCACCCTCGCTTTCCCTGTGCGGCCATTATTGGCGAGCCAGCGCGCGCCGTGGGGCGATGCAAGGGACACTACCGAGTGCGGGTGCACGGTTCAGTACACTGCCGCGATGCCCGACCCCAAGCCCGCACGGGGCTCGCCCCGCTCCCTCTCCGGCCTGCTGCCCTTCATGCGGCCCTACCGCGCCCGCTTCGCGCTGGCCGTGCTCTTCCTGGGCCTGGCGGCGGCCACCACCCTGCTCTTCCCTGTCGCGCTGCGCGGACTGATCGACGGCGGCCTGGCGGCGTCGGCCGACGCCAAGGGCGAGAAGCTGATGGCGCTGCGCACCCATTTCCTGGAGCTGTTCGCCGTCGCCGTGGCGCTGGGCGTCTCCTCGGCCCTGCGCTTCTACATGGTGACCTGGCTGGGCGAGCGCGTGACGGCCGACCTGCGCAACGCGGTCTACGCGCACGTGCTGCGGCAGAGCCCGCAGTTCTTCGAGACCACGCAGACGGGCGAGGTGCTCTCGCGCCTGACCACCGACACCACGCTGGTGCAGTCCGTGGTCGGCTCGCAGCTCAGCCTGGGGCTGCGCAACACCGTGCTGGGCCTGGGCGCGATCGGCATGCTGGTCTGGACCAACCCGTACATCATGCTGCAGGTGCTGCTCATCATCGTGGTGGTGGTGCTGCCCTCCATGGCCTTCGGCCGCCGGGTGCGCAGGCTCTCGCGCGCCAGCCAGGACCGGCTGGCCGACTCCAGCGCCATCGCCGCCGAGGTGCTGAACGCGATCCCCGTGGTGCAGGGCTACACGGCCGAGGGCCGCGAGGCCTCGCGCTTCGACGACGCCACCGAGCGCACCTTCCAGACCGGGGTGCGCCGCACCCGGGCGCGGGCCGTGCTGGTGGCCTTCATCATCATCGCCACCGCGGCGCTGCTGCTGTGGGGCCTGTACCAGGGCACGCAGGCGGTGATGGCCGGCCGCATCAGCGCCGGCCACCTGGGCGAGACCATCGTCTACGTCATCATCCTGGCCGGCGCGGTGGCCGTGCTGGGCGAGGTCTACGGCGACGTGCTGCGCGCCGCGGGCGCCACCGAGCGCTTGATGGAACTGCTGGACAGCCGCTCGCCCGTGCAGGGCCCGGCCCGGCCGGTCGCCCTGCCCGCGCCGGCGCGCGGCAGCACCGTGAGCTTCGAGCACATCCGCTTCCACTACCCCTCGCGCCCCGGCCAGCCCGCGCTGGAGGACTTCAACCTCACGGTCACCGCCGGCGAGACCGTGGCCCTGGTCGGGCCCAGCGGCGCCGGCAAGAGCACCGTGTTCCAGCTGCTGCTGCGCTTCTACGACCCGCAGTCGGGCCGCGTGCTGCTGGACGGCGTGCCGCTGGCCGATGCCGCCCTGGAGGACCTGCGAAACCGCGTGGGCATCGTGCCGCAGGAGGCGGTGGTGTTCTCCAGCAGCGCGATGGAGAACATCCGCTACGGCCGGCCGGACGCCAGCGACGAGGAGGTGCGCGAGGCCGCGCGCGCGGCCTTCGCGCACGAATTCATCGAAGCCCTGCCCGAGGGCTACGCCACTTTCCTGGGCGAGCGCGGGGTGCGGCTCTCCGGCGGCCAGCGCCAGCGCATCGCAATCGCGCGGGCCATGCTGAAGAACCCGCCCCTGCTGCTGCTGGACGAGGCCACCAGCGCACTGGACGCCGAGAGCGAGCGCATGGTGCAGGCCGCGCTCACGCGCGCCATGCAGGACCGCACCACGCTGGTGATCGCCCACCGCCTGGCGACGGTGCAGCAGGCCGACCGCATCGTGGTGCTGGACCATGGCCGCATCGTGGAACAGGGCACGCACGAGCAGCTGGTGGCCGCGAACGGGATGTACGCGCGCCTGGCGGCGCTGCAGTTCATGGCCTGACACGGGGGGATCGCTTTCCCCTGTGACTGAAAGGCCTGTTGCAGGCCTGTCGCAGGCCTATTGCAAGGGTTCCTTGAGGGCCTTGGGCACGGGCAGGGGCAGCACCGGAATGCCCTCCTCCAGCAGCGCCCGGGTCTCCTCCGGCGAGGCCTGGCCGCGGATGGCACGCTCGCCAGCTTCGCCATAGTGCATGCGGCGGGCTTCTTCGGCGAAGCGTTCGCCCACGTCCTCGGTGCTGGCCATCACCTGGCGCATCAGCTTCAGCCATTCAGCCTGCTGGCGCGCATCGGGCGTGGCCGCCACGGGCTGGCGCGGGGCCTCGGCGCCCAGGTTCAGGCGCGGCGCGCTCAGGCGCTTGGCGATGCCGGTGTCGCCGCAGATCGGGCATTCCACGAGCTGGCGGGCGAGCTGGCCCTGGAAATCATCCTCGGAGCCGAACCAGCCCTCGAAACCGTGGCCGTGGGTGCATTGGAGGTCGAGTACCTTCACAGCACGGAATTATGAGCGCCAGTCCAGTTTCCAAGCCCCGGACAGGACATTCTGGAGCCAGAGCGTACCGGTCAGCGTCTTGGCATCGGTGATGCCGCCGTCGCGGCAGGCGGCCAGCACCCAGTCCGGCGACTCGGCGAACACGTCCAGGAATTCGCCGTGATCGAGCTGGCGCTGCTGCAGGCTGAGGCCGCGGCAGAACCAGACCTCGATGAACTCGGTCGAGTAGGAGATGACGGGGTGCATCACGCCGGCGCGGGCCCACTCACGCGCCACGTAGCCGGTCTCCTCGAGCAGCTCGCGGCGCGCGCAATCGAGCACCGCCTCGCCGGCATCGAGCTTGCCGGCCGGGAATTCGACCATCACGCGCCCCATGGGGTAGCGGAACTGGCGCTCCAGCACCACCCGGCCGTCGTCCAGCAGCGGAATCACCATCACCGCGCCGGGGTGGATGATGTATTCGCGCGTGGCCGAATGCCCGTCGGGCAGGCGCACCGTGTCGCGCTTGGCATGCAGGAAATTCCCCCGCAGGATGTCCTGGCTGTCCAGGCGTTCCTCGAAGAGGTGCCGGTGCGGGCCGGCCGGGTCGGCCTCGCTCATCGGGGGTCGTTCTTCCAGAGGTACTGGTAGACGAAGCCCGGAAAGGCGAAGACCAGGAACAGCGCGCCGGTCACCACGTAGAACTCCCAGCCCTGGGGCGCCACCTGCCCGGCACGCGCCTCCAGGCCCACGCCCAGGGCGCCGACCAGGCCGTACAGCACCGCGAGTTCGGCCAGCCGCAGGGCCAGCGGCTTGCGCCCGCTGCGCGGCACCACGCCCAGCCAGCGCTGGTTCAGGAATGGCAGGTTGGCGGCCACCAGGGCCGCCACGATGATGATCCAGATCGACGCGGTGAGGGACATCGTGGGCCGCGCGGGTTGCCGGCTCAGCTCGCCAGGGTCTTGATGATGGCCTGGGCGCAGAGCGTCATCAGGCCACCCGGCAGGATGCCCAGCAGCAGCACCAGGGCGCCGTTCAGCGACAGCACCACCCGCACGTCGGCCGGGGCCGAGACCGTGGTGGCCGTGATCGGTTCGTCGAAGTACATCACCTTCACCACGCGCAGGTAGTAGAAGGAGCCGATCAGCGAGAGCAGCACGGCGAAGATCGCGACGCCCACGGCGCCCGGGGCGTGCGAGGACACCAGGGCCTGCAGCACCGACAGCTTGGCGTAGAAGCCGACCAGCGGCGGCACGCCGGCCAGCGAGAACATGCAGATCGCCATTACGCCGGCGTACAGCGGGCTGCGCTGGTTGAGGCCGGCCAGATCGGAGATCTCCTCGCTCTCGAAGCCTTCACGGGCCAGCAGCAGGATGATGCCAAAGCTCGCCAGCGTGGTGAGCACGTAGGTCACGATGTAGAACATCGCCGAGCTGTAGGCGTTGGCGGCCGGGGCGGTGTTGCCGTTGACCACGCCGCAGCTCAGGCCCAGCAGCACGAAGCCCATCTGGCCGATGGTCGAGTAGGCCAGCATGCGCTTGAGGTTGGTCTGGGCGATGGCGGCCAGGTTGCCGACCAGCAGCGAGCCGATCGCCATGATGAGCAGCATCTGCTGCCAGTCGATGGCCAGGGGCAGCATGCCTTCCACCAGCAGGCGGATCGCGATCGCGAAGGCGGCCAGTTCGGGCGCGCTGCCGATGATCAGCGTGATGGCGGTGGGGGCGCCCTGGTAGACGTCGGGGATCCACATGTGGAAGGGCGCGGCGCCCAGCTTGAAGGCCAGGCCGGCGACGATGAACACCAGGCCGAACACCATCACCTGGTGCTTCACGGCGCCGGAGCCCACGACCTTGAACACGGTGCCGATGTCCAGCGAGCCGGTGGCGCCGTAAAGCATGGACAGGCCGTACAGCAGGAAGCCGCTGGCCAGCGCGCCCAGCACGAAGTACTTCATGGCCGCCTCGGTGGCGGTGGCGTGGTCACGGCGCAGCGCCACCAGGGCGTAGCTGCTCAGCGTCATCAGCTCCAGGCCCAGGTAGATGACCAGGAAGTTGCTGCCCGAGATCATCACGAACATGCCCAGCAGCGAGAACAGCGAGAGCGTGAACAGCTCGCCGCCGCGCATCATGTCGCGGTCGGCCGCGTAGGGGCGCGCATAGACCAGGCAGACCATCATGGCCAGCGAGGCGAAGCACTTGAGCCAGTTGCCCATGGGGTCGGTGACCACCATGCTGCCGAAGCCGTAGACGGTGGTGTTGTCGGCGGCGAGCTGGCCGGTCCACAGGGCGATCACGCCCAGGGTGATCATGGACAGCACGTAGGTGAGGTTGCGCAGGCGCGTGGTGACCCCCAGGTCCAGCAGCGCGATGACGCAGGTGGCCGCCAGCAGCACGATCTCGGGCGCGACGGCGAACAGGTTGAAGTGATCCAGCATGGCTTTCTTTCCGGCGCGGCGTCAGGCGGGCAGCTTCGAGGTGGCGACGTGCTTCAGGAACTCGGTCACCGAGGGGCCCATCACGTCGGTGAAGGGCTTGGGGTACAGGCCCATGTAGAGCACGGCCACGGCCAGCAGCGCCAGCATCAGGAATTCGCGGCTGCCGATGTCGGTGAGCTCGCGCACGTGGTCGTTCGCCACGGGACCCAGGTAGACCCGCTTGAACATCCACAGGGTGTAGCCGGCGCCCCAGATCAGGGCGGAGGCGGCCACCATGCCGATCCAGAAGTTGGCCTTCACGCTGCCCAGGATCACCATCCACTCGCCCACGAAGCCGGCCGTCGCGGGCAGGCCGCAGTTGGCCATGGCGAACAGCAGCGCGAAGGCGGTGAAGTTGGGCATGGTGTTGACCACGCCGCCGTAGGAAGCGATCTGGCGCGAGTGCACGCGGTCGTACAGCACGCCGATGCACAGGAACATGGCGCCGGAGACGAAGCCGTGGGCGATCATCTGCACCAGGCCGCCCTGCACGCCCAGGTCGTTGAAGATGAAGAAGCCCAGGGTGACGAAGCCCATGTGGGCCACGGACGAATAGGCCACCAGCTTCTTCATGTCCTGCTGCACCATGGCCACCAGGCCCACGTAGACCACGGCCACCAGCGACAGGCCGATCATCAGCCAGGCGTATTCATGCGCGGCGTCGGGCGCGATGGGCATGGAGAAGCGCAGGAAGCCGTAGGCCCCCAGCTTCAGCATGATCGCGGCCAGCACGGCGGAGCCGCCGGTGGGCGCCTCCACGTGCACGTCGGGCAGCCAGGTGTGCACCGGCCACATCGGCACCTTCACCGCGAAGGCGGCGAAGAAGGCGAAGAACAGCAGGGTCTGCGCCGACATGGGCAGCGGCAGCTTGTGCCAGGCCAGGATGTCGAAGCTGCCCTGCGAGGCGCTGTACAGGTAGATCAGCGCGATCAGCATCAGCAGCGAGCCGAGCAGCGTGTACAGGAAGAACTTGAAGGCCGCGTAGATCTTGTTCGGGCCGCCCCACACGCCGATGATCAGGTACATCGGGATCAGGGTGGCTTCGAAGAAGGTGTAGAACAGGATGCCGTCGAGCGCGCAGAACACGCCGATCATCAGCCCCGACAGGATCAGGAACGCGCCCATGTACTGGTTCACGCGCTCGGTGATCACCTCCCAGGCCGAGATCACCACGATCAGCGTGATGAAGGCCGTGAGCACCACGAACCACAGCGAGATACCGTCCACGCCCAGGGCGTAGTTGACGTTGAAGCGCTCGATCCAGGGCGCCTTCTCGGCGAACTGCATCGCGGCGCTGGTGGTGTCGAAGCGCGTGTAGACCGGAATGGTCACCAGGAAGCTCACCAGCGCGCCGATCAGCGCGATCCAGCGAACCGCCCGGGCCTGGTCGTCCCGCCCCAGCGCGAGCAGCACGGCGCCAAAAAAGATCGGCGTCCAGATGGCAAGGCTCAGCAAACCCATTGTTTCTTCTTTCCGTTCTTTGTTCTTATCGGCCGGGCCACCAGACGAACCAGGTCATCAGGACGAACACGCCCACGATCATCGCGAACGCGTAGTGGTAGATGTAGCCCGTCTGGAACCAGCGCACGATCCCCGCGACCCAGCCCACGCTGCGCGCGCTGCCGTTCACGAAGGCACCGTCGATCACGGCCTGGTCGCCGCCCTTCCACAGGCCGGTGCCCAGCAGGCGGGCGCCGCGCGCGAGGACGTTCTCGTTGAACCAGTCCATGTAGTACTTGTTCTCGAGCAGGGTGTAGATGGGCTGCGCGGCGCGCTTGATCGCGGCCGGCACGCGCGGGTTCACCAGGTACATGTACCAGGCGCTGACCACGCCCGCCAGCGACAGCCAGAAGGGCGCGCCCAGGAAGCCGTGCAGGGCCATCTGCACCGGGCCGTGGAACTCTTCCTTGAGCGCTTCCATGGAATGGTGCAGTTCGCCATTGACGAAGATCGCATCCTTCAGGAAGTCGCCGAACAGCAGCGGCTGGATGGCCCAGAACCCGATCACCACCGAGGGCACCGCCAGCAGCAGCAGCGGTGCCGTCACCACCCAGGGCGACTCGTGCGGCTCGTGGTGGCCGTGCGCATCGTGGCCGTGGCCATGGTCGTCGTGCCCGTGGTGCCCGTCGTGGGGCTGGTGGTCGGGCTCCTCGTCCGAGAAGTGGGCGTGGTGGGCATCCGGGTTCTGGTCGTAGCGTTCCTTGCCGTGGAAGACCAGGAAGTACATGCGGAACGAGTAGAAGGCCGTGACGAACACGCCCGCCAGCACCGCGAAGTGGGCGAAGCCCGCACCCGGCAGGTGGCTCTCGCCCACGGCCTCGATGATGCTGTCCTTGGAGAAGAAGCCGGCGAAGAAGGGCGTGCCGATCAGGGCCAGCGAGCCGAGCAGCGAGGTGATCCAGGTGATGGGCATGTACTTGCGCACGTTGCCCATCCAGCGGATGTCCTGGTTGTGGTGCATGCCGATGATGACCGAGCCCGCGCCCAGGAACAGCAGCGCCTTGAAGAAGGCGTGCGTCATCAGGTGGAACACGGCCACCGAATAGGCCGAGGCGCCCAGCGCCACCGTCATGTAGCCCAGCTGCGAGAGCGTGGAGTACGCCACCACGCGCTTGATGTCGTTCTGGATGATGCCCAGGAAGCCCATGAAGAGCGCGGTGATGGCGCCGATCACGAGGATGAAGTTCAGCGCGGTGTCGGACAGCTCGAACAGGGGCGACATGCGCGCCACCATGAAGATGCCGGCCGTCACCATGGTGGCGGCGTGGATCAGCGCGGAGATGGGCGTCGGGCCTTCCATCGAATCAGGCAGCCACACGTGCAGCGGGAACTGCGCGCTCTTGCCCATGGCGCCGATGAACAGGCAGATGCAGATCACGGTGACCAGCATCCAGTCGGTGCCCGGGAAGCCGATCTTGGCCAGCTCGCCCACCTTGGCGAAGGTCTCCGCGTAGGACAGGGTGTTGGCGTAGGCGGCGATCAGGCCGATGCCCAGGATGAAGCCGAAGTCACCCACCCGGTTGACCAGGAAGGCCTTCATGTTGGCGAAGACCGCGCTGGGCTTGGTGAACCAGAAGCCGATCAGCAGGTAGGACACCAGGCCCACCGCTTCCCAGCCGAAGAACAGCTGCAGGAAGTTGTTGCTCATCACCAGCATCAGCATGGCGAAGGTGAACAGCGAGATGTACGAGAAGAAGCGGTTGTAGCCTTCGTCCTCTTCCATGTAGCCGATGGTGTAGATGTGGACCATCAGCGAGACGAAGGTCACCACGCACATCATCATGGCGGTGAGGCCGTCGATCAGGAAGCCGACTTCCATCTTCAGGCCGCCGACCACCATCCACTGGTAGAGGGTTTCGTTGAAGCGGGCGCCGTCCATGGCCACGCTGCGCAGCGTCATGGCCGAGAGCAGGAAGGCCACCAGCACGCCCAGGATGGTGAAGGTGTGCGAGAGCCGGCGGCCGATGACGTTGCCGCCGAAGCTGGTGCCCAGGATGCCCGCGAGCGCGGCGCCCACCAGGGGCGCCATCGGCACGGCCAGCAGCGTGGAGGCGTTGAGGGTCTGGCTCATTGTTGTCTTAACCCTTGAGGGTGTTCAGTTCGTCCACGTTGATGTTGTTCTTGTTGCGGAACAGCAGCACCAGGATGGCCAGGCCGATCGCGGATTCGGCGGCAGCCACCGTCAGGATGAAGAACACGAACACCTGGCCGTGCATGTCGCCCAGGTAGTAGGAGAAGGCGACGAAGTTCATGTTCACCGCCAGCAGCATCAGCTCGATCGCCATCAGCAGCACGATCAGGTTGCGGCGGTTCAGGAAGATGCCGATCACCGACAGCGCGAACAGGATCGCGCCCAGCGAGAGGAAGTGGCCCAGGGTGAGCGTCATGCCTTGTTCTCCACGGCGGCCGCGACGGGCTGCGGCGCCGCCACCGTGGGCGGCAGCTTCACGATCTGCAGGCGGTCGCGCGCCTTCACGCGCACCTGCAGCGAGGGGTCCATGGCGCGGCTGTCCTTGCGCTGGCGCAGGGTCAGCGCGATGGCGGCCACGATGGCGACCAGCAGCAGCACGGCCGCGATCTCCAGCGGGTACAGGTACTGGCTGTAGATCAGCTTGCCCAGTTCCTTGGTGTTGGAGTACTGCGCACCGGCGGCGGCGGCCTGGGCCACGGCTGGCATGGGGCGCGGCTCCTCGGGACGGAAGCCGGCCATCAGCACGCCGGCCATCTCCAGCACGATCAGCACGCCCACGCTGGCGGCCAGCGGGAAGTGCTTCCAGAAGCCCACGCGCAGGCTGTCCATGTCGATGTCCAGCATCATCACGACGAAGAGGAACAGCACCATCACGGCGCCCACGTAGACCAGCACCAGCGAGATCGCCAGGAACTCCGCCTTGAGCAGCATCCAGACCGCGGCGGCCTGGAAGAAGGACAGCACCAGGAACAGCGCGGCGTGCACCGGGTTGCGGGCCGTGATCACACGGAAGGCCGCGACCAGCAGCAGCGCCGAGAAGAGGTAGAAGAAACCGGTTCGGATGTCCATGGCGATCAACGGTATTTGGCGTCCTGCGCCTTGCGGGCCGCGATCTCCGGCTCGTAGCGGTCGCCGACGGCCAGCAGCATGTCCTTGGTGAAGTACAGGTCGCCCCGCTTCTCACCGTGGTACTCGAGGATGTGCGTCTCGACGATGGAGTCGACCGGGCAGCTTTCCTCGCAGAAGCCGCAGAAGATGCACTTGGTCAGGTCGATGTCGTAGCGCGTGGTGCGGCGGGTGCCGTCGGTGCGCTGGTCGGACTCGATGGTGATCGCGAGCGCGGGGCACACGGCCTCGCAGAGCTTGCAGGCGATGCAGCGCTCCTCGCCGTTCTCGTAGCGGCGCAGCGCGTGCAGGCCGCGGAAGCGGGGCGACAGCGGCGTCTTCTCCTCCGGGAACTGCACGGTGATCTTGCGGGAGAACATGTACTTCCCGGTGATCGCCATGCCCTTGAACAGTTCGATCAGGGCGAAGCTCGACAGGAAGTCCTTCAGCGAGAAGGCCGGCGTGGGGTTCAGCGTTTGGGTGGACATGACGAGTCCGCTTTAATTCCAGATGTTGTAGGGCGTCTGCATCCAGAGGCCGACCACAACGAGCCAGACGAGGGTCACAGGGATGAAGATCTTCCAGCCCAGGCGCATGATCTGGTCGTAGCGGTAGCGCGGGAAGGTCGAGCGCACCCACAGGAACATGGTCACGACCATGAAGGTCTTGATGCCCAGCCAGATCCAGCCGGGAATGAAGGCGAGCGCGGCGAACGGGGGCAGCCAGCCGCCCAGGAACATGACGACGGCCAGGATGGAGACCAGCCACATGTTGGCGTACTCCGCCAGGAAGAACATGGCGAAGCTCATGCCCGAGTACTCGATCATGTGGCCGGCGACGATCTCGGACTCGCCTTCCACCACGTCGAAGGGGTGGCGGTTGGTCTCGGCAAGGCCGGAGATGAAGTAGACGACGAAGATCGGCAGCAGCGGCAGCCAGTTCCAGGAGAGGATGCCCACGCCCATGCTGGCGAACTGGCCCTTGGCCTGGCCCATCACCACGTCGGTCATGTTCAGGCTGCCGGTCACCATGAGCACCACCACCAGGGCGAAGCCCATGGCGATCTCGTAGCTCACCATCTGCGCCGAGGCGCGCAGCGCGCCCAGGAAGGCGTACTTGGAGTTGGACGCCCAGCCCGCGATGATCACGCCATACACCTCGAGCGAGGTGATCGCCATCAGGAACAGCAGGCCGGCGTTGACGTTCGCCACCGCGACTTCAGGGCCGAAGGGGATCACCGCCCAGGCGGCCAGCGCCGGCATGATGGTCATGATGGGGCCGAGCAGGAACAGGCCCTTGCTCGCCACCGTCGGCAGGATGATTTCCTTGGTGAGCAGCTTGAGCGCGTCGGCGATGGGCTGCAGCAGGCCGGAGGGCCCGATGCGGTTCGGGCCCACGCGGATCTGCGTGAAGCCGATGGCCTTGCGCTCCCAGAGCGTGAGGTAGGCCACGGCGCCCATCAGCGGCGCCACCACCACGATGATCTTGATCAGGGCCCACACCGTGGGCCAGCCCATCGCGGTCCACCAGGGCGCCGCGATCAGGCCGTTGCCGAAGCCGTAGAGCTGGTCGATCATGCGGGGACTCCTTCACGGACCGGCGCCGCGCTGCGGGCATCGGCCGTGAGTTGCAGCGAAGGCGCGCGGCGCACGATGCCGTCGAGCTGGTAGATCGAAGCCGCAGCGGGACGGCCCGGCGTGACCGACAGGTCGATCGCGGCCGCGGTTGCGTTGGACAGCTTGCCGCCCTGCACCAGGGGCTGCTCCAGGTCGGCCTTGCCGCGCGCGGCGGCCAGGACGTCCTGGGCGGACTCGAAGTCGAAACCGGCGAGGCCCAGCATGTTGCCCAGCACGCGCAGCACCTTCCAGGCGGGGCGGGATTCGCCCTGCGCCTTGACCACGGCGTGGAAGGACTGCACCCGGCCTTCGGCGTTGACGAAGGTGCCGGGGGTCTCGGTCCACGGCGCGATGGGCAGCAGCACGTCGCTGATGTCCATGTTGGCCTTGAACGGGCTGAGCGTGACGACCATCTCGGCCTTGTTGATGCCTTCGCGCGCGGCGGCGCCGTTGGCGGCGTCGAACGCGGGCTCGGTGTTCAGCAGGATGGCGGCCTTGAGGCCGCCCGCCAGCATCTGGCCGGCGTTCAGGCCACCGGCGCCGGGCACTGCGTTGACCAGCTGCGCGCCCACGGTGTTGGCCGCCTCGGTGAGGTAGCCCACGGTCGCGCCGGTCTGCGCGCCGATCCAGTTGGCCAGGGCCAGCAGGGACGCGGCGTTGGCGTGGTGCGCAGCGGCGTTGCCCAGCAGGAGGGCCTTGCGCTCGCCCGACAGCAGCGCGGCGGCCAGCGCCTTCGCGCTGTCGGTCGCGTTCCCGGCGGCGGGGGCGGCAACGCCCTTGTCCGCGGCCACGGCGGCGGCGATGTCGGCCAGGGCCTGGGCCCACTGGCCGGCGGCCACGACCTGGCGCGCGGCGATGGGCATGGCCCAGTCGTCGGCGGCGTCATGCAGCACGGCCACGCGCGCACCCTTGCGGGCCGCGGCGCGCAGGCGCATGGCGAACAGCGGGTGCTCCTTGCGCAGGTTGGAGCCGACCACCAGCGCGCCCTGCAGCGAGGACAGCGCGGCGATCGTGGTGCCCAGCCAGCGCACGCCTTCGGCGGGCGCGAACTGCGCGTGGCGCAGGCGGTGGTCGATGTTCTCGGAGCCCAGGCCGCGCACCAGCGCGCCGGCGAGGAACAGCTCCTCCACCGTGCTGTGCGGGCTGGCCAGCAGGCCCAGGGCCTTGGCGCCGTGCTGGTCCTTGACCATCTTCAGACCGTTGGCCACGTACTCCAGCGCGGTCTGCCAGTCGACGGTCTTCCACTCGCCGCCCTGCTTGAGCATGGGCGCCGTCAGGCGCTCCTCGCCGTGCAGCGCCTCGTAGGAGAAGCGGTCGCGGTCGGCGAGCCAGCATTCGTTGACCTCGTCGTTCTCCAGCGGGAGCACGCGCAGGACCTTGTTGTTCTTGACCTGGACGATCAGGTTGGCGCCGGTGGAATCGTGCGGGCTGACCGACTTGCGGCGCGACATCTCCCAGGGCCGGGCCTGGTAGCGGAAAGGCTTGCTCGTGAGCGCGCCCACCGGGCACAGGTCGATCATGTTGCCCGAGAGCTCGGAATCGACGGTGTCGCCCAGCACGGTGGTGATCTCGGAGTGCTCGCCCCGGTTCACCATGCCCAGCTCCATCACGCCGGCCAGCTCCTGGCCGAAGCGCACGCAACGGGTGCAGTGGATGCAGCGGCTCATCTCCTCCATGGAGATCAGCGGGCCCACGTCCTTGTGCATGACCACGCGCTTTTCTTCCTCGTAGCGCGAGGCGGAACCGCCGTAGCCCACGGCCAGGTCCTGCAGCTGGCACTCGCCGCCCTGGTCGCAGATCGGGCAGTCCAGCGGGTGGTTGATCAGCAGGAACTCCATGACCGACTGCTGGGCCTTGATGGCCTTGTCGCTCTTGGTGCGCACGATCATCCCGTTGGTCACGGGCGTGGCGCAGGCCGGCATGGGCTTGGGCGCCTTCTCCACGTCCACCAGGCACATGCGGCAGTTGGCGGCGATGGAGAGCTTCTTGTGATAGCAGAAGTGGGGGATGTAGACGCCCGCCTTCTCGGCCGCATGCATCACCATGCTGCCTTCGGCGATCTCCACCTTCTGGCCGTCGAGATCGATTTCAATCATGACGTGACGGTCGCTTTCTGGATCTTGGCCTCGAACTCGTGCCGGAAGTGCTTGATCATGGCGCGCACGGGCATGGCCGCGGCGTCGCCCAGCGCGCAGATGGTGCGGCCCTGGATGTTGTCGGCCACGGAATTGAGCAGGTCGATGTCGGCCTGGCGGCCGTGGCCGTTCTGGATGCGGTCCACCACGCGCCACAGCCAGCCCGTGCCTTCGCGGCAGGGCGTGCACTGTCCGCAGGACTCGTGCATGTAGAAGTACGACAGGCGCAGCAGGCTCTCGACCATGTCACGCGTCTCGTCCATCACGATCAGCGCGCCCGAGCCCAGCATGGAGCCGGCCTTGGCGATGGAGTCGTAGTCCATGGTGCAGGACATCATGATGTCCGCGGGCAGCACGGGCGAGGACGATCCGCCGGGGATCACGGCCTTGAGCTTCTTGCCACCGCGCACGCCGCCGGCGAGCTCGAGCAGCTTGGAGAAGGGGGTGCCCAGCGGGATCTCGTAGTTGCCGGGCATCTCCACGTCGCCGGACACCGAGAAGATCTTGGTGCCGCCGTTGTTCGGCTTGCCACACTCGAGGTAGGCCTGGCCGCCGTTGCGGATGATCCAGGGCACCGCCGCGAAAGTCTCGGTGTTGTTGATCGTGGTGGGCTTGCCGTACAGGCCGAAGCTGGCCGGGAACGGCGGCTTGAAGCGCGGCTGGCCCTTCTTGCCCTCCAGCGATTCCAGCAGGGCGGTCTCTTCGCCGCAGATGTAGGCGCCGAAGCCGTGGGCCGCGTGCAGCTGGAAGCTGAACGTGGAGCCCATGATGTTGTTGCCCAGGTAGCCGGCCGCCCTCGCCTCTTCGAGCGCTTCCTCGAAGCGGTCGTAGGTGTCGAAGATCTCGCCGTGGATGTAGTTGTAGCCCACGGAGATGCCCATCGCGAAGGCGGCGATGATCATGCCCTCGATGACGATGTGCGGGTTGTACTGCAGGATGTCGCGGTCCTTGCAGGTGCCCGGCTCGCCCTCGTCCGAGTTGCACACCAGGTACTTCTGACCCGGGAACTGGCGCGGCATGAAGGACCACTTCAGGCCGGTGGGGAAGCCCGCGCCGCCGCGGCCGCGCAGGGCGGATTCCTTGACGGTGGCGATGACCTGGTCTTGCGTCAGGCCCTCCGAGAGGATCTTGCGCAGCGCCTTGTAGCCGTCGCGCGCCTCGTAGTCCTTGAGGCGCCAGTTGGTGCCGTCCAGGCCGGCGTAGATCTGCGGCTCGATGTGGCGGCCGTGGAAGCAGGTCTGCACCCCGGTGGCCTGGAATTGGGAAAGAACTTGCTGCGGGGTCATGACTGCTGCTCCGCCTTCCTCAGTCCGTCGATCAGCTGGTCGAGCTTGTCGTTGCTCATGAAGCTGCACATGGTGCGATCGTTCACCAGCATCACCGGCGAGTCGGCGCAGGCGCCCAGGCACTCGCTCTGCTGCAGGGTGAACAGGCCGTCGGCCGTGGTCTCGCCCATGGCGACACCCAGCTTGTGCTCCAGGTGGTGCAGCGCCTTCGCGCCATCACGCAGCTGGCACGGCAGGTTGGTGCAGACGTTGAGCTTGTACTTGCCCACCGGCCGCTGGTTGTACATGTTGTAGAAGGTCGTGACCTCGCGCACCGCGATCTCGGGCATGCCCAGGTGCTCGGCGATTTCGCGCTCGGCATCCTGGCTGACCCAGCCCTGCTCCTGCTGCACGATGGCCAGGCAGGCCATCACGGCCGACTGTCGCTGGTCGGCAGGGTACTTGGCGACCTCGCGGTCGAAACGCGCACGGGTGGCGTCGGAAATCATCGGTCGATCTCCCCGAAAACAATGTCCATGGTTCCAATGACGGCCACGGCGTCGGCAATCATGTGGCCGCGGGACATCTCGTCCATCGCGGCGAGGTGGGCGAAGCCCGGCGGGCGGATCTTCAGGCGGTAGGGCTTGTTGGCGCCATCGCTCACGATGTAGATGCCGAACTCGCCCTTGGGGTGCTCCACCGCGGCATAGGCCTCGCCCTCGGGCACGCGCATGCCCTCGGAGAAGAGCTTGAAGTGGTGGATCAGCTCTTCCATGTTGGACTTCATGGACTCGCGGCTGGGCGGCGCGACCTTGTGGTTGTCGGTGATCACCGGGCCCGGGTTGGCGCGCAGCCAGGCCACGCACTGCTGGATGATCTTGTTGGACTCGCGCATCTCCTGCACGCGCACCAGGTAGCGGTCGTAGCAGTCGCCGGTCTTGCCGACCGGGATGTCGAATTCCATCTGGCCGTACACGTCGTACGGCTGCTTCTTGCGCAGGTCCCAGGCGATGCCGGAGCCGCGCAGCATGGGGCCGGTGAAGCCCAGGTTCAGCGCGCGCTCGGGCGTGACCACGCCGATGCCCACGGTGCGCTGCTTCCAGATGCGGTTCTCGGTCAGCAGCGTCTCGTACTCGTCCACGTAGTGCGGGAAGCGCTTGGTGAAGTCTTCGACGAAGTCGAGCAGCGTGCCCTGGCGGTTCTCGTTCAGGCGCTTGATGTCGCGCTCGTTCTTCACGCGGCTGGCCTGGTACTGCGGCATGCTGTCCGGCAGGTCGCGGTACACGCCGCCCGGGCGGAAGTACGCCGCGTGCATGCGCGCGCCGGACACCGCCTCGTACATGTCGAACAGGTCTTCCCGCTCGCGGAAGCAGTAGATCAGCATGTTCATCGCGCCGCAGTCGAGACCGTGCGCGCCCAGCCACAGCAGGTGGTTGAGCAGACGGGTGATCTCGGAGAACATGACGCGGATGTACTGCGCGCGCACCGGCACCTCGATGCCCAGCAGCTTCTCGATGGCCAGGCAGTAGGCGTGCTCGTTGCACATCATGGACACGTAGTCCAGGCGGTCCATGTACGGCAGCGCCTGGATGTAGGTGCGGGTCTCGGCCAGCTTCTCGGTCGCGCGGTGCAGCAGGCCGATGTGCGGGTCGGCACGCTGGATCACCTCGCCGTCCAGCTCCAGCACCAGGCGCAGCACGCCGTGCGCGGCGGGGTGCTGCGGGCCGAAGTTCAGCGTGTAGTTCTTGATTTCTGCCATATCACTGAAGTCCGCCGTACTTGTCTTCGCGGATCACGCGGGGCGTGATCTCGCGCGGCTCGATGGTCACGGGCTGGTAGATGACGCGCTGGCGCTCGGGGTCGTAGCGCATCTCGGTGTAGCCGGAGACCGGGAAGTCCTTGCGGAAGGGGTGGCCGATGAAGCCGTAGTCGGTCAGGATGCGGCGCAGGTCGTCGTGGCCCTCGAAGACGATGCCGTACAGGTCGAAGGCCTCGCGCTCGAACCAGTTCGCCGAGTTCCAGAGGTGGTTGATCGAATCGATCACCGGCAGGTCGTCGTCGGCGCAGAACACCTTCAGTCGCACGCGCTGGTTCAGCGACACCGACAGCAGGTGCGACACCACCGCGTAGCGCGGGCCGTCGTACTCGCCGTTGCGGTAGTCGGCGTAATCCACGCCGCACAGATCCAGCAGCTGCTCGAACTTGCAGCCGGGCGCGTCGCGCAGCATCTGCGCGACGGTCAGGTAGTCGGCGGGCTTGACCGTGACGGTCACTTCATCGAGGCGCAGCTCGATGGACTTCGCCTTGTCGCCGAGGACGGCGGCCAGCGTCTCGCGCAGCGCGGCGGGATCGATCGCGAAGGGGGTGGTCGTCATGCGCGTCAGGCCCTCGCGATGGTCTGGGTGCGGCGGATCTTCTGCTGCAGCTGGATGATCCCGTACAGCAGGGCCTCGGCCGTGGGCGGGCAACCGGGCACGTACACGTCCACCGGCACGATGCGGTCGCAGCCACGCACCACCGAGTAGCTGTAGTGGTAGTAGCCGCCGCCGTTGGCGCAGGAGCCCATGGAGAGCACCCAGCGCGGCTCGGGCATCTGGTCGTACACCTTGCGCAGCGCCGGCGCCATCTTGTTGCACAGCGTGCCGGCCACGATCATCAGGTCGGACTGCCGGGGGCTGGGGCGGAACAGCATGCCGAAGCGGTCGATGTCGTAGCGGGCCGCACCCGCGTGCATCATCTCCACCGCGCAGCATGCGAGGCCGAAGGTCATCGGCCACAGCGAGCCGGTCTTGGCCCAGTTGATCACGGAGTCGACGGTCGTGGTCACGACTCCCTTGTCGAGGATGCCTTCAGTAGCCATTCGCAGAACCTTGTTGGCGGCAATCGGCGCGCCGGGAGATCACTCCCAGTCGAGCGCGCCCTTCTTCCACTCGTACACGAACCCCACCACGAGGATGGTGAGGAAGATCATCATCGACCAGAAGCCCACGGGCCCGATCTCCTTGAGCGCGACGGCCCAGGGGAAGAGGAAGGCGATTTCGAGGTCGAACAGGATGAAGAGGATGGCGACCAGGTAGTAGCGCACATCGAACTTCATGCGTGCGTCCTCGAAGGCTTCGAAGCCGCACTCGTACGGGGAATTCTTCTGCGCGTCGGGCTTGGTGAAGCCTGCGCCCGTGGCGAAGAGCCAGCCCAGGACCTGCGGCAGGACCCCGACTGCGACCCCCACGAGAATGAAGAGGAGGACTGGGAGGTATTGGTCTAGGTTCATGTAGCGCCCGCTCTCACCGCAACAAGCCCCGGACGCGCCGGGGCTTGCATTTCTTGTTTGGTGCCGTCGGCGAGACTCGAACTCGCACAGCTTTCGCCACTACCCCCTCAAGATAGCGTGTCTACCAATTTCACCACGACGGCGTAATGCACCCTGCCGCAAGCGCTGCGCGTGCTTCTCTGTCACGCGCCAGAGGCAACTGACTTATTTTGTTGCGCTTCCGGACAGCCTTGGAGTTTACCCTGAAATCAGGTCCGTCCCCAAGGGAGAACGGACCTTCCCGCCATCATTTGGTCGGGATCTGCGCAGCGCCCGAAGCCGGGGCCGCGGGCACGGCCGCCGCAGAGGCGGCCGGCTGCCCCACGGAGGCGGGAATCTGTGCGGACGAGGCCGGCGCGGCAGCGGGCACGCCGGCGCGCTCGAGCACGCTGCCCGCCGAGTCGGTGGCCGGGCGCAGGTTGCCGAAGTAGGCCAGCGCCAGCGTGCAGGCGAAGAACACGGCGGCCAGCACGGCCGTGGTGCGCGAGAGGAAGTTGGCGCTGCCGGAGGCGCCGAAGAGGCTGCCGGACGAGCCGCTGCCGAAGGCGGCGCCCATGTCGGCGCCCTTGCCGTGCTGGATGAGGATGAGGCCGATCATGCCGACCGCCGCCAGCATCTGGACGGCGAGCACGATGGTGAGCAGTACGTTCATTCTTGTTGACTCCGTGGGCGCGCCCTGCCCCGCTTCAGCGGGCGGACGCGACGATCTGTAGAAAATCCTGGGCCTTCAGCGAGGCACCGCCGATGAGGCCGCCGTCGATGTCGGGCTGGGCCAGCAGCTCGGCCGCATTGGCCGCGTTCATGCTGCCACCGTAGAGCAGCTTGACCCGCTCCGGATGGGTGCTCGCCGCCGCCAGCTGCGCGCGCAGCAGGGCGTGCACCTCCTGCGCCTGCGCCGGCGTGGCCGTCTTGCCCGTGCCTATGGCCCACACCGGCTCGTAGGCCACGACGATCTCGCTGATGCAGTGGCCGTTGGTGTGGATCACCGCCGCGAGCTGGCGCTTGACCACCTCGTGCGTGCGGCCCGCCTCGCGCTCGGCCAGGGTCTCGCCCACGCAGACGATGGGCGTGATGCCCGCCGCGAGCGCGGCCCGGGCCTTGTCGGCCACCAGCGCGTCGCTCTCGCCGTGGTACTGGCGCCGCTCGGAGTGGCCGACGATCGCGTAGCGCACGCCGAACTCACGCAGCATGGCCGCCGAGACCTCGCCGGTGTAGGCGCCCTTCTCGTGGCAGGACAGGTCCTGCGCACCCAGTTCCAGGGCCGAGCCTGCGCACAGGGCGGCGACCTGGGCCAGGTAGGGCGCAGGCACGCAGACGGCGGCGTGCGCGCGCGCGGCACCGGCCTGGACAAGCCCCGCCGCCACCTCGCGCACCAGGGCCTCGTTCGCGGCCAGGCTGCCGTTCATCTTCCAGTTGCCGGCGATGAGCTGTCTCGTGTCCATGCTTACCAGGTCAGCACGATCTTGCCGACGTGCTGGTTCGATTCCATGAGTTCGTGCGATCGGGCGGCGTCGCCGGCGGCGAAGGTGCTGTGGATCACCGGACGGATCGCGCCCGACTCGATCAGCGGCCAGACGTGCTGGCGCAGCGATTGCGCGATGGCGGCCTTGAACTCGACCGGGCGCGGGCGCAGGGTCGAGCCGGTGACCGTGAGGCGCCGGCGCAGCACCAGCCCGGCACTGAAGCCGGCCTGCAGGCCGCCCTGCACCGCGATGATGACCAGGCGGCCGTCCTCGGCCAGGCACTCGACCTCGCGTGCGACGTAGTCGCCCGCCACCATGTCCAGCACCACGTCCACGCCGCGGCCGCCGGTCAGGCGCAGGGCCTCCTTGGCGAAGTCCTGGCTGCGGTAGTTGATCGCGTGGTCGGCGCCCAGCTTCAGGCAGGCGGCGCACTTGTCGTCGCTGCCGGCCGTGGCGATCACGGTCGCGCCCAGGGCCTTGGCCATCTGGATCGCGGTGACACCGATGCCGCTGGTGCCGCCCTGCACGAGCAGGGTCTCGCCCGCCTTCAGGCGGCCGCGGTCGAAGACGTTGCTCCACACGGTGAAGAAGGTCTCCGGCAGCGACGCCGCCTCGATGTCGGACAGGCCGCGCGGCACCGGCAGGCACTGGCCGACCGGGGCCACGCACAGCTGTGCATAGCCACCGCCCGCCACCAGCGCGCAGACGCGGTCGCCGGGCTTGAAGCCGGCCGCGGCCATGGCCGCGGCGTCGCCCGAGACGATCTCGCCCGCCACTTCCAGGCCGGGGATGTCGGACGCGCCGGGCGGCACCGGGTAGTTGCCCGTGCGCTGCAGCACGTCGGGCCGGTTGATGCCGCTGGCCGCGACGCGGATGAGCAGCTCGCCGGCGCCCGGCACCGGGTCCGGACGCTGGCCCAGCCGCAGGACCGCCGGTGCACCCGGCTGGGTGATCTCGACCGCTTGCACGGCTTACTCCTGGCGCGGGTTCTCGTTGATGTCGACCTGCGGCAGCGGCTCGCGCGGCGCCTGCTCGGAACGCTCGCCGCGCGGCTCGCGGGCCTCACGCGGCTCGCGATCTTCGCGCGGGGCGCGGTCTTCACGCGGACGGCGCTCGCCGCGCGGCTCACGGTCGCGGTACTCGCGCGGCTCGCGCGGACGCTCTTCCGGCATGCCGGCCGGGCGCTCGAGCAGGGCCTTCATGGACAGCTTCACGCGGCCCTTCTCGTCCGTCTCCAGCACCTTGACGCGCACCACCTGGCCTTCGCTCAGGTAGTCGCTGACCTTCTCCACGCGCTCGTGGGCGATCTGGCTGATGTGCAGCAGGCCGTCCTTGCCGGGCAGCAGGTTGATCAGCGCGCCGAAGTCCAGCAGCTTGGTGACCGGGCCTTCGTAGATCTTGCCCACTTCCACTTCGGCGGTGATCTCGGCGATGCGCTTCTTGGCGAACTCGGCCTTGTCGGCGTCGGTGGAGGCGATGGTGATGGTGCCGTCCTCGCCGATGTCGATGGTGCAGCCGGTTTCCTCGGTCAGCGCGCGGATGGTGGCGCCGCCCTTGCCGATCACGTCGCGGATCTTCTCCGGGTTGATCTTCATGGTGTACAGGCGCGGCGCGAAGGTGCTGACCTCGGTCTTGGCCTCGCCCATCGCTTCCTGCATCTTGCCCAGGATGTGCATGCGCGCTTCCTTGGCCTGGGCCAGGGCGACCTGCATGATTTCCTTGGTGATGCCCTGGATCTTGATGTCCATCTGCAGGGCGGTGATGCCGTTGGTCGTGCCGGCCACCTTGAAGTCCATGTCGCCGAGGTGGTCCTCGTCGCCCAGGATGTCGGTCAGCACCGCGAAGCGGTTGCCTTCCTTGATCAGGCCCATGGCGATGCCCGCCACGTGCGCCTTCATGGGCACGCCGGCGTCCATCAGGGACAGGCAGCCGCCGCAGACCGAGGCCATGGAGGACGAGCCGTTGGACTCGGTGATCTCCGACACCACGCGCATGGTGTAGGGGAACTCTTCCTTGCTCGGCAGGCAGGCGATCAGCGCGCGCTTGGCGAGGCGGCCGTGGCCGATCTCGCGGCGCTTGGTCGAGCCCATGCGGCCCACTTCACCGGTGGCGAACGGAGGCATGTTGTAGTGGAACATGAAGCGGTCCTCGAACTCGCCGGCCAGCGCGTCGATGCGCTGGGCGTCGCGTTCGGTGCCCAGGGTGGTGACCACCAGGGCCTGCGTTTCGCCACGCGTGAACAGGGCCGAGCCGTGGGTGCGGGGCAGCACGCCGTTGCGGATCTCGATCGGGCGCACGGTGCGGGTGTCGCGGCCGTCGATGCGCGGCTCGCCGGCCAGGATCTGGCTGCGGACGATGCGCGACTCGATGTTGAACAGCAGCTCGTCGACCTTGGGGCCATCAACGGCGACGCCGCCTTCCTTCAGGCTGGCGTGCACGCTGGCGGTCACGTCGCGCAGGGCCTGGGTGCGGGCCTGCTTGCTGCGGATCTGGTAGGCGGCGCGCAGCTTTTCCTCGGCCAGCTGCTCGACGCGGGCGATGAAGGCCTCGTCGCGGGCGGGCGGCTGCCAGTCCCACACCGGCTTGCCGGCGTCACGCACCAGCTCGTGGATCGCGTTGATCGCGATGCGGGCCTGCTCGTGGCCGAAGACCACGGCGCCCAGCATCACTTCCTCGGACAGCTGCTGCGCCTCGGACTCGACCATCAGCACGGCGGACTCGGTGCCGGCGACGACCAGGTCCAGGTCGGACATCTTGCGGGCGGTCTGGCCGGGGTTCAGCACGTACTCGCCGTTGACGTAGCCCACGCGGGCCGCGCCCACCGGTCCGGCGAAGGGGATGCCGGAGATCGCCAGCGCGGCGCTGGTGCCGATCAGGGCGGCGATGTCGGCGTCGACCTCGGGGTTCAGCGACAGCGTGTGGATGACCACGTGCACTTCGTTGAAGAAGCCCTCGGGGAACAGCGGGCGGATCGGGCGGTCGATCAGGCGGCTGGTCAGGGTCTCGAGTTCGCTGGGCTTGGCTTCACGCTTGAAGAAGCTGCCGGGGATCTTGCCGGCGGCGTAGGTCTTCTCGATGTAGTCGACGGTCAGGGGGAAGAAGTCCTGGCCGGGCTTGGCGGTCTTGGACGCGGCCACGGTGGCCAGGATGACGGTGTCGTCGATGTTGACGATCACCGCGCCGTTGGCCTGGCGCGCGATCTCGCCGGTTTCCAGCGTGACGGTGTGGGAGCCCCACTGGAAGGTCTTGGTGACTTTGTTGAAGATGCTCATGTTCTCTCTCCTGTTCGTGATGGAAGGGAGGGACAGGGGGCGAACACGATGCCATTCCAGAAGCAGCCGGGGGCCGCTTGTGGAATGACACAGCGCGCGTTCGTTTCTGTCGTCTCCGGATGTGAAAAACGCCTGAGCAAGCGCTGTCGCTTCCTCAGGCGTCGTTCATTCGGTGCAGGCTTACTTGCGCAGGCCCAGCTTGCCGATCAGGGCCGTGTAACGCTCGGCGTCCTTGTTCTTCAGGTAGGCCAGCAGGCTCTTGCGGCGGTTCACCATGCGCAGCAGGCCACGGCGGCCGTGGTGGTCCTTGGCATGGGTCTTGAAGTGGGGGGTCAGTTCGTTGATGCGCGCGGTCAGCAGGGCGACCTGCACTTCCGGGCTGCCCGTGTCGGCGGCGCCGCGGGCGTTGGCCTTGACGATCTCGGCCTTGTCGATATTGCTCATGGATGTCCTTGAAGGTTTTTGACTTGCGAGGGCCGGCGGGACTGCCCACCCACGTGCGTTCCACCCATCTCGGGCAGAACCGGTGGAGTATAGCAGGAGACACCGTCCCCCCCGAAGCGCCTGCGGCGCCTCCCCCCAGGGGGCGCCACCACTGGCCCGGCAGAGCCGGTTCCAGGGCGGCCCTGGGGCTGTCGCGCTCAGGGCGCTCGCAGGGCCGTCACCAGCAGGGCCGCCAGCCCCGGCCACTGGGCGAAAGGCGCCAGGAAGCGGGCGTAGGCCTCGTACTCGGCCTTGTTGGTGGTCGTCATGGCCCGGCCCTGGTGCAGGCCGGGGAAGCTGCGGGCCACCACCTCGCGGTCGCAGGCGACGCACAGGCGGTCGCGCTCGACCGGGGCCGCGCTGAGCGGGGCCCAGTCCAGCACCCAGCCGCCGGCGGCCGCGAAAGCGGCCAGGAACTCGCGAAGCGCAGGTCGGCACTCGGCGTCGAAGGGGTGCAGCTGGTCCAGGTCACCGTGCAGTCGCGCCAGCAGCGCAGCCGCCGCAGCCGGCTCCAGGCCGCGCAGGGCCGCCGGCCCGCCGGTGGCCGCCAGGGCCGCCGAGACCCGGGCCTCGAGCCCACCGCCCGGCGCGAACTGCAGCTTGTAGTGGTGCCAGGAGGCCTCGAGCTGGCGCCCGGCCACCGGCGCGTCCGCGCCCGCGCGCCAGGGCGCAGGCGCCCCGCCCTGCTGGCGAGCCTGCGCAGCCTGGAGCGCCGCCGCGTCGAACACCGCTGCGTCCATGCCTCAGCCCTGGTGGCGCTGCGCCAGCAGCCAGCGCTTGAGGCGGGTGATGCCGTCCTCCAGCCGCGAGATCTCGCGCGAGGCGAAGCACCAGCGCAACCAGCCCTGCCCTTCCGGCCCGAAGGCATTGCCGGGCGCCAAGCCCAGCCCGGCCTCGGCCACCAGGCGCTTGGCCAGGTCCAGCGAATCGGGAAAGCCCTGGATGCGGAAGAAGGCGTACATGCCGCCGGGCGACGGCGCCACGGTCACGCCCGGCAGCTGGCGCAGGCGCCCGACCAGCGTGTCGCGGCAGGCCTTCAGGTGCCGCACCACGCGCGGCGTCACCTCGTCGGTGCGCTCGATCGCGACCTGGGCGGCGCGCTGCGTGAACACGCTCGCGCAGGAGGTGTTGAACTCGATCAGCTTGCCCACGTGCGGGGCCACCGCGGTGGGCAGCACCAGCCAGCCCATGCGCCAGCCGGTCATGAGGAAGCTCTTGGAGAAGCTGTGCACCACGACCACGCGGTCCTCGGCGGTGGCGATGTCCAGGAAGCTGGGGGCGCACCCGTTGGGGCTGGGCTCGTAGTAGAGGCGCTCGTACACCTCGTCGGCGAGGATCCAGGTCCCGGTGGCCCGGCAGTGGTCCAGCAGGGCCTGCTGCTCGGCGCGGCTAGCGCTCCAGCCCGTCGGGTTGTTGGGTGCGTTGATCACCAGCAGGCGCGTGGCCGGGGTGATCGCGTCCAGCAGGGCCTGCAGGTCCAGCGCCCAGGCGCCGTCCTCGCGCGGGGCCAGCGGCACGCAGCGAACCTTCGCCCCGAGGATGGCGGGCTGCGCCGTGAGGTTGGGCCAGACCGGCGTCACCGCCACCACCTCGTCGCCCGGGTCCACCAGCGCCTGCACCGCCACCATGAGCGCGCTCACGCCCCCCGAGGTGACGGCGATGCGCGCCGCGTCCACGGGGCCGTGCAGCCGGCTGGTGTAGGCCGCGATGGCGGCACGCAGGCCGGGCTCGCCGTAGTTGTGGGAGTAGAAGGTCTCGCCCTCGCGGATCGACGCGATGGCGGCCTCGCGGATGAAGTCGGGGGTGACCTCGTCGCTCTCGCCGAACCAGAAGGCGAGCACGTCGCGCCGGCCCAGGCCGGCGTTGGCCACTTCGCGGATCTTGGAATCCTCGAGGTTCAGGATGGCACTGCGCATGGCGGGCAAGTATCCCTCAGGCCGGCCGCTGCATGCGGCAGGTGGTGGGCATCTCGGCCTGCGCCGGGCTCAGCACCTTGACCACGCGGAAGCCGTAGCCCGAGCCCTCGACGTCGAACTTCACCCCCGGCGCGCCCTGGCGGTCCATCAGGCCCACCACCAGCGGCTGCTGGAACTGGTGGTCGGACGCGCGCATGGTGCCGGTCTGGCCGGCCATGCTGACCTGCGCATGCTCCAGCTGGCGCGCCACGGCCACCGCCTCGGTGCCGCCGGCGGCGTCGATGGCCTGGGCCAGCGCCTCCACCATCAGCTGCATGCGCAGGTGCACGTAGTCGTCGGCGGGGTTGGGATAGCGGCGGTGGAAGGCCTCGTAGAAGCTCTCGCTCGCGGCGCCCGGCATGTTGGGCAGCCAGTCGGCCACGGCCAGCACCTTGCCCACGCCGGCGTCGCCGATGGCGGCCGGCGCGCCCAGCGCGTTGCCGTAGAAGGTGTAGAACTTGCCCTCGAAGCCGGCCTCGCGCGCGGCCTTCACCAGCAGGGTGAGGTCGCTGCTGAAGTTGCCGGTGATGACGGCCTGCGCGCCGCTGGCCTTGATCTTGGCCGCATAGGGCGCGAAGTCCTTGATGCGCAGCAGCGGGTGCAGCTCGTCGCCCACGATGCGCACGTCGGGGCGCTGGGCCGCCAGCTGGCGGCGTGCCTCGCGCAGCACGCCCTGGCCGAAGCTGTAGTCCTGCCCGATGAGGTAGGCCGAGCCGACCGAGCGGTCCTCCTTCAGCAGCGACATCAGCGCGGCCATGCGCATGTCGGCGTGCGCGTCGAAGCGGAAGTGCCAGAAGCTGCACTTCTCGTTGGTGAGCACCGGGTCCACCGCCGAGTAGTTGAGGAACAGCACACGGCGCTGCGGATCGCGCGCGTTGTGCTTCTCCACGGCCTCGACCAGCGCGGCCGCCACGGCCGAGGAATTGCCCTGCAGGATGAAGCGCGCGCCGTCGTCGATGGCCGAGCGCATGGCGGAGAGCGCCTCCTCGATCTGGCCCTTGCTGTCGTAACGGATGAGCTCCAGCGGCCGGCGACCGTCGGCTGTCTTCACGCCGCCGCGCTGGTTCACGCGCTCCACCGCCCACACGAGGTTGCGGAACACGGCCTCGCCGCCGTTGGCGTTGCCGCCGGACAGGCCTTCCACCAGGGCCAGCTTCACCGTCCGCGGCGTGGCCTGGGGGGCGGGCTGGGCGAATGCG
>NZ_JADDOJ010000031.1 GCF_015159745.1 Ramlibacter aquaticus
CTGGCGATCCCCGCCGCCGTCCCGCGCTCGCGCCTGTGGATGCGCCGGTTCATTCCCGGCCCGGTAGGCATCAGTCCCGGCGAGGCCTGGCGCGCCGCCCTGGGCGCCGGGATCGGCCTGGCCTTCGCGGCTGCGCTGTGCCGCATGCTGGCGCCGGGCCAGCCGGCCGCGGCCTGGCTGATCGCTCCGCTGGGCGCCTCGGCCTTGCTGGTGTTCGTGGTGCCGGCCAGCCCGCTGGCCCAGCCCTGGCCGGTGATCGCCGGCAACACGCTGTCGGCCCTGGTCGGTATCGCCTGCGTGCAGGCCTTCCCGGACCCGGTCCTTGCGGCGGGGGTCGCCATGGCCGTGGCGGTGCTGCTGATGGCCTCGCTGCGCTGCCTGCACCCGCCCGGCGGCGCTGCGGCGGTGCTGATGGCCGTGGCCCACGTCACCCATTACGACTTCGCCATCTTCCCGGTGCTGATGAACTCCCTGGCGCTGGTCGGCATGGGGCTGCTCTACAACAACCTCACCGGCCGGCCTTATCCGCGCGCCCAGGTGCTGCCGGCCGACCCCGGGCTGCGGCCCGTGGACGCCCGGCGCTTCAGCGCCGAAGACCTGGACACGGCACTCGCCCGCTACAACCAGGTTCTGGACATCGGGCGCGCCGACCTGCAGGTGCTGCTGGAGGAGGCCGAGATGGCGGCCTACCAGCGCAAGCTGGGCGCGCTGCGATGCGCGGACGTGATGAGCCGTGCGCCGGTGTCCGTGCCCTTCGGGGCCTCGCTGCAGGAAGCCTGGGACCTGATGCACGCGCGCCGCATCAAGGCGCTGCCGGTGCTGGACCGGGCGCAGCGCATCTGCGGCATCGTGACCACGGCGGATTTCATGCGCCTGGACAGCGGCTCCGGCGTGACGGACCTGCAGGCCCGGCTGCGCGCCGCGCTCAAGCCCAGCGGCAGCACGCACAGCGAACGGCCGGAGGTGGTGGGCCAGATCATGACGCGCAGCGTGCGGGTGGCCAGCGGGGACAGCCTGCTGGCGGACCTGATCCCCGTCTTCGCGCACGACGGGCACCACCACATCCCGGTGATCGACGGGCAGCAGCGGCTGGTCGGCATGATCACCCAGAGCGACGTGGTGCGCGCGCTCTACCACGCGCCGGCGGCCTGAGGCGGGAAGGGCGCTCGGTGCCGGCCGCTGGCGGGCCTGCCAACGACCAGATCGGCCGGGCTACGCGAATCGGATCTGCACTTCAGACCCATCGGGAAGCCCCTGGATCTGCCGGTGAACGTCCCCACTCAGGCCAAAATACTCGACGGCCGCCACGGGCGTCATGTTCTCCGCAGCGTAGCCGCCCTCCGCGAACACTGGAAAGACGGCGTACGAGTAGCACTGGTCGGGTCCCGGCACCTTGCCGTGTTCATGCAAGACGTCCACCAGCCCCGGCAGGAACCACTCGTCCGCCCTGTCCGTTTCCAGCATCCGGATGAACTCGTCGCGCTGGCTGGCGACTTGTTCGAGCGCTCCAGTGGACGTGCTCAGCCACCAGACCGACCCGGCGGGAAGCTCGATGAAGACGTCGCCGATCACGGAGAAGAGGATGGGACTCCAGTCCTCACCCAGCTTCCATGCCCAGTGCTTGCGCAGGGCGGCGAGGGTCTCGGGGCTGGGATCAAAGGTAAGTTGGGACCAGGTTGCCATCGTCGGCCTGTGGTGACCGTCGACCCACAGGGCCGACCCGGAGGGCGGTGGATGCCGGACCACGCCGAGTGCCATCTTAGGGCTTGGCCCGTCAGGCAGGCCGGCACCCAGAACGCCCACCGGGTCGGCATCAGCCAGGTCGGAGTCTGGTCAGACTGCAGGGGCGCGCGCATCGGCTGAGTTGACCCCAACCCCTGCATGATTTGACATAATATACATCGTATAAAGTAGACCAACGATGTGAATTCAGCCTTGCACGTTCCAGCCGTCTGGCGAAACGCTGCCCTGGCGGCTGGCGGCTGGCGGCTGGCGGCCCGGCTTGCACTTGGCCCCCGACCTCGCGCTGCATGCCAGCGTGTCCCAAGCTCAGCAACTCGACGCCACGCATCACCACCGGCCTCAATGACTTTCCTGATGACCGCCGCGCCATGCTGGGCCCCAGGGTCCCGCAAGAAGGACTGGAGTGTCCGGCGCCAGTGTGCTGGAGTTGAGCAATCCTCTTGGCGACGGGTCCAGGCGTACGAAGGGCGGCTCGATGCGCTCGACAGTAGCCCTCCAAATCACATCAAAACACTGTCGCAAGCCTCTGTCACCATTGACTTTATTTACTACGACCGGTCGTCTATGCGTTATGGCTCAACGATGCCGGCGCAGCCAAACGATGGCCGGATCGGCCCCGTGCATGTCGGCCTGGAAGTCCACCCGGTCGCCGGGCTTCAGGCTGCGCAGCAGCGCCGGATTCCTGAGCTGGAACACCATGGTCATCGCGTCCATGCCCAGGTTGGGAATCGCTTCGTGCTTCAGTTCGACTTCGCCGGCGGCGGCGTCCGCGCTTTCCACCACCCCCCGGACCCGGGGCCAGCCCGGGCGGGGCGCGCGCGGCCAGGCCGACCCGGCCTTCGCGCTCGAAGCGAAGTCGGAGGCCGAAGACGACGGTGCGCGAGGTGCGCCCTCCCCCCAGGCGGCGGCGGAAAGGGCAGCGAGGGCCAGGGCCGTGGCACAGAGGCCGACCGGGCGGCTCAGGGGCTGACGGTGGGTCACGCCGGCCTCCTCAGGCCTTGTTGTGGCTGGCGAACACGGTGGCCTGCCCCCGCCTGTCCACCAGCAGCACATCGAACGGGTCCTTGCGCGCGCCGGCTTCCATGCCCGGGGCACCCACGGGCATGCCCGGCACGGCCAGGCCCGCAGCGTCCGGACGTTCCGCCAGCAGCCGCTTGACGTCGGCGGCAGGCACGTGACCTTCAAGCGCATAGCCCGCCACCAGGGCCGTGTGGCAACTGCCCAGACGCTCCGGAATGCCGGCCCGCCGGCGCACCGGGGCCGTGTCCTCCACCAGGTTCACCTTCACGGCGAACCCTGCCGCCTTCAGGTGCGACACCCAGGCCTCGCAGCAGCTGCAGTACGGGTTCTTGAACACCTCCACCGCCGGCAGGCCCACAGCGGCCCGGGCCGATACGCTCGCCAGCGGGCCCAGGACGGCGGCCAGGGCCAGGAAATTCCTTCGCTTGATCATTTCACGATCCCCATTTGTTTCAGGCAGGCCGGCCCCGCGGCAAGGCGAAGCGACGGCGCACTCCATTCACTGTAGACCCTTCCCCCATGGCAAGGTCAAGTGCCCCCAGACCAGCCCGTGCCACGGGATCCTCGCCGGCGGCGGCGACGGTCCCGACACTCGGCTCAGTATGATGTCGGGCTACCGTTCAGGCGGGTGCCAGCCTCGGCGCCTACAATTCCGCCGCCCGCAAGAGGCAAGCCCACAAGGAGATCCAGCCATGTCCCGTTTCGCCAGTTTCACTTCGCGGCACGCGCTTGCCGCCATCGCCGCCGCCGCCATGGCCACCTCGGCTGCCGCCGCCGACATCAAGATCGGCGCCGCCGAGGCCCTGTCCGGCCCGGCCGGCCAGTACGGCCAGTCGATCAAGAGCGGCTTCGAGCTCGCCGTCGACGAGATCAACGCCGCCGGTGGCGTCAAGGGCAACAAGATCGCGATCCAGTTCGAGGACGAGGCCGGCAAGAAGGAACAGGCCATCGACGTCTTCAAGAAGCTGATCTTCCAGGACAAGGTGCTGATGGTCTTCGGCCCCACCCTGTCCAACTCGGCCCAGGCCGCCGACCCGATCGCCCAGGCCGCGAAGACCGTCGCCTTCGGCACCTCCAACACCGCCGACGGCATCACCTCCATTGGTGACTTCGTGTTCCGCAACTCGGTGACCGAGGCCGACGTGCTGCCCGAGACCCTGCGCGTGGCGATCAAGCACGCCGGCATCAAGAAGGTCGCCGTGCTGTACGGCAACGACGACGTCTTCACCAAGAGCGGCTACGACGCCTTCAAGAAGGCGCTGGAGAACATGCACATCCCGGTCACCACGACCGAGACCTTCGCCAAGGGCGACGTGGACTTCAAGGCCCAGCTCACCAAGATCAAGGCCAGCGGCGCCGATGCGATCGTGCTGTCGGCGCTGATCGCCGAAGGCGCGCCCATCATGGTGCAGGCCCGCCAGCTGGGCATCAACCTGCCCTTCATCGGCGGCAACGGCATGAACTCGGTCAAGGTCTTCGACCTGGCCAAGGACAAGTCGGACAACCTGTGGGTGGGAAGCCCCTGGGCCCTGGGCAACCAGACCAAGGAAAACCAGCACTTCGTGGTGGCCTTCACCCAGAAGTACAAGTCGGCGCCTGACCAGTTCGCCGCGCAGGCCTACGACGCCATGTACATCGTGGCCAGTGCCCTGGGCAAGGTGAAGCTCTCCGGCAACCTGGAAGCCGACCGCAAGGCCCTGCGCGACGCCCTGCCCGCCGTGACCTACACCGGCGCGACCGGCGCCTTCAAGTTCCGCCAGGTGGCGGGCCGCGACGGCAAGCCGGCCGGCTACGACGCCCAGCAGGCGGCCATCGTGTCCGTCACCAAGGGCGGCAAGTACCAGATCGAGAAGTAAGCATCGCCTGATGCGGGCCGCCGGGCGACCGGCGGCCTTTTCCATTCCAGGACCCCACCTTGCTCGAACAGCAACTCGTCAACGCGCTCTCCCTGGGCTGCGTGTATGCGCTCTTCGCGCTCGGTTTCACGCTGGTCTTCGGCGTGCTGGGCGTCGTCAACCTGTCCCACGGCGCGATCTTCATGGTCGGCGCCTACACCGCGCTGCAGGTGGTGACCCGCCTCGGCCTTCCGCTGTGGGCCTCGCTGGTGGCGGCGCTGGTCGTCTCTGGCCTGTTCGGCCTGGCCGTCGACTTCCTGGTGCTGCGGCCCCTGCGCCGGCGCAACGCGCCCCACCTGATCCCCATGATCGCCACCATCGGCCTGGCCATCGCCATGAACAACGCGGCCCAGGGCCTGTTCGGCGCCGAGAACCAGCGCTTCCCGGCCGACCTGGTGCCCGACACCCAGCTCACGCTGGGCGGGCTGCAGCTGTCGGTGATCGAGATGGCGATCATCCTGCTGTCCTTCACGCTGATGGGCGCCCTGCTGCTGCTGATGCGCCGCACCCAGATGGGCCGCGCCCTGCGCGCCATCGCCGAGTCGCCCAAGGCGGCGCTGCTGCTGGGCATCAACGTCGAGGGCCTGTTCTACCTCACCTCCTTCACCGCCGCGGCGCTGGGCGGCGTGAGCGGAGTGCTGATCGCGCTCTACTCCAACGCGGTCTTCCCGCTCATGGGCCAGCCCATGTTGCACAAGGGCATCGCGGTGATCATCCTGGGCGGCATGGGCGACATCCGCGGCGCGCTGATCGGCGGCCTGTTCCTGGGCTTCGCCGAGGTGATGTCGGTGGCCTACATCGGCTCCACCATGCGCGACGCCGTCGCCTTCGGCCTGCTCTTCGTCGTCCTGCTGCTGCGGCCGCAGGGCATGTTCGGCCGCGTGCTGGAACGCAAGGCCTGACCCACGATGGATTCCTTCGACGCTTTCTGGGCCGTCTACAGCAACCTGGTGCTGACCGTCGGGGTCAACGCCCTGCTGGCGCTGTCGATCTGGCTCACGCTGTCCTGCGGCATGCTGGCCATGGCCAATGCGGCCTTCATGGGCATAGGCGCCTACACCTCGGCCCTGCTGACCATGAACCTGGGTGCGCCCTTCCCTGTCGCCCTGGCCGGCGGCATCGCCGCCCCCATCCTGGTGGCACTGCTGATCGGCGGTCCCACCCTGCGGCTATCGGGCGTCTACCTGGCCATGGCGACGCTGGGCTTCGGCGAGGTGATCCGCGTGCTCATCCTCAACGCCGATTCCCTCACCGGCGGCGCGCTGGGCCTGAACGGCATCCCGCAGCTGACGCAGTGGTGGCACGTGCTGGGCGCCGTCGTGCTGGTGCTGCTGCTGCTGTGGCGCCTGCGCCGCTCCCGCATCGGCCGCGCCTTCGAGGCCATCAAAGAGGACGAGGTCGCGGCCTCGCTGATGGGCATCGCCGTGGGCGCGCACAAGATGCTGGCCTTCGCGCTGGGCGCCGGCATCGCCGGCCTGGCGGGCGCGCTCAATGCGCACCTGACCTTCTTCATCGGGCCCAGCGAATACAACTTCGACCGCGGCGTGGACATCCTGGCCATGGCCATCCTGGGCGGCACCGGCGGCCTGACCGGCCCGGTGCTGGGCGCCCTCATCATCACGCTGCTGCCCGAGCTGCTGCGCAGCTTCAAGGACTTCCGCACGCTCCTGAACGGCGCCATCCTGGTGGCGATCGTCATCTTCCTGCCCAAGGGCCTCTGGGACCCGCAGCGCATGCGCCAGTGGCTGCGCCGGAGGGCGGGCTGATGCTGAAGCTTTCCAACGTGTCCAAGCGCTTCGGCGGCCTGACGGTGCTGACCGACGTCAGCTTCGAGGTGCCGCAGGGCCAGGTCTTCGGCCTGATCGGCCCCAATGGCGCCGGCAAGACCACGGTCATCAACCTGGTCACCGGCCTGATGCCGCCCACGGGCGGGCGCATCGAGTTCAATGGCCAGAGCCTGCTGGGCCTGCCGCCGCACCGCATCACCCGCCTGGGGCTGGGCCGCACCTTCCAGAACATCCGCATCTTCAAGGAGATGACCCTGGTCGAGAACGTGGTGGTGGGCATGCATGCCCACCTGGACTACGGCGTGCCGGGCTGGCTGTTCTCGCTGTCCGGCTTCCGCGCGCAGGAAAAGCGGGCACGCGACAAGGCCCACGAGCTGCTGGCCTGGGTCGGCCTGGATGCCAAGGCCGGCGACCTGGCCGACAACCTCTCCTATGGCGACCAGCGCAAGCTGGAACTCGCGCGCGCCCTGGCCACCGATCCCAAGCTGCTGCTGCTGGACGAACCCGTGGCGGGCATGAACAGCGGCGAGAAGGTCGCGCTGATGGGCGTGGTCCGCGAGATTGCGCGGCGCGGCTACACCGTCTTCATGATCGAACACGACATGCGCTTCGTGATGGGCCTGTGCGAACGCATCGCGGTGCTGAACTTCGGCAAGATCATCGCCGAGGGCGGGCCCGACGAGATCCGCAGCAATCCGGCGGTGATCGAGGCCTACCTGGGCCGCGACGACGACGAGGTGGTGGCTGCATGAGCACCATCGGACCGCTCCAGGATTCGCGCTCGCCCTCCGGGGCCAGCGCGGACCACGAAGTGACAGGCGCGAGGGCCTGCGAATGACCGCATTGCTGGAAGTTCAGGGGCTGGAGGTCGCCTACGGGCATATCGAGGCGGTGCAGGGCATCAGCTTCGACGTGCACGAGGGCGAGATCCGCACCCTGGTCGGCGCCAACGGCGCCGGCAAATCGACCACCCTCCTGGCCCTGTCCGGGCTGGTCAAGCCGCGCGCCGGCTCGATCCGCCTGGCCGGCGAGGAACTGACCCGGCTCTCGCCCCACCAGATCGTGGAGCGCGGGCTGGTGCAGGTGGCCGAAGGCCGCGCCATCCTCACCACGCTCACCGTGCGCGAGAACCTGGAGCTGGGCGCCTACCGCCGTCGCGACCGCGGCGCCATTGCGGGCGACCTGGACCGGGTGCTGCACCTGTTCCCGCGCCTGGCCGAGCGGCTGGACGGCCTGGCCGGCAACCTCTCGGGGGGCGAGCAGCAGATGCTGGCCATAGGCCGCGCCCTGCTGGCCCGCCCTCGCCTGCTGCTGCTGGACGAGCCCTCCATGGGCCTGGCGCCCATCATCGTGCAGGGCATCTTCCAGACGCTGCGCGAGATCAACGCCGAGGGCCTGACCATCTTCCTCGTCGAGCAGAACGTGCGCCAGGCGCTGAAGGTGGCGCGACACGGCTACGTGCTGGAGAGCGGGCGCATCGTGCTGGAGGGCAGCGGCCCGCAGCTCATGGGCGACCCCAAGGTGCAGGCGGCCTACCTGGGAGGCTGAAAATGCCATGATCTGGCATTTCGGCCATAATCAGGCCGAACAGGAGCCCACCCATGATCGCCGACCTGCCCCAGCTCGAAGCGCTGCCGCGCCAGAAGGCCTCGGACGTCAAGAACCGTTGGCGTGACCTGGTGCGGGAAGTCCACGCCAGCGGCAGCGTGGCCATCACCAACCATTCCACGGTCGAGATGGTGCTGGTCACCGCCGAGGCCTACCGGGAACTGGCGGCCAGCGCGGCCGAGCTGAAGGCGCGCGAGGCCTCGGCCCTGGACCGGCTTTCGGAGCAGTTCCAGGCGCGGCTCGCCAGCCTGCAGGCGCCGGGCGCAGCCGCCCAGGCGGCGGCCGTCTTCGAACGCCAGGGCCGCATCGCCGCGCCCCGGCCCAAGGCGGGCCCGGCCTTCTAGGTGCGCCCTTTCATCCTCGTGCTGGCCGGTGTGAACGGCGCCGGCAAGAGTTCCGCGCTGGCGGCCCTGTTGCGGGGCCAGGGCCTGGACTGGTTCAACCCTGACGGTTACGCGGCTGCGCTGGTGCGCGAGCTCGGGCTGGACCCGGCGCAAGCCAACGGCCGGGCCTGGACCCACGGCCGCACCCTGCTGGAGGCCGCGATGGCCCAGGGCCGCAACCACGCCTTCGAGACCACCCTGGGCGGGCGCACCATCACGCGGCTGCTGTCGCAGGCGGCCGCCACGCACGACCTGCTGATGCTCTACTGCGGCCTCGCGACGCCGGAACTGCATATCGCCCGCGTGGCGCAGCGCGTTGCGCACCAGGGCCACGCCATTGAGGAAGCCACGATACGCGAGCGCTGGAACACCTCGCGCGCCAACCTCATCCGCCTGCTGCCCGTGATCGCGCGGCTGCAGGTGCTGGACAACAGCCACACGGTGGCGCCGGGCGAGGACATCCCGGACCCGGCGCTGGTGCTGGAGATGGCGCACGGGCGGGTGCTGTTTCCCGACCTGCAGTCGCATGCGGCGCTGGCCGCCGTTCCGCGCTGGGCCCAGCCTGTGCTGGAGGCGGCCCTGCAGGGACTCACCACTTCCCCGGCGGCTTCTCGCGGCGGCGCTGGTCCTGCGCCTGCTCCAGCAGCCTGATCGCGTCGGGCCGCTCGCCCTTGCGCGCCAGGTCGAGGGCGCTCATGCCGAGGCGGTTGCGCAGGCTGGCGTCGGCCCCGGCGTCCAGCAGCAGCTTCACGGTCTCGGCGTTGCCGTACAGGGCTGCCATCATCAGCGGCGTGTTCCCGTTGGGCGCGTCGGCATCGATGTAGGCGTTCTGGTCCAGCAGGAAGGCGGCGATGGCCGCGTGCCCGCCGGTGGCGGCGTAGTGCAGCGGGGTCCAGCCGGGCTTGTTCACGTCCGCGCCCCGCTCCACCAGGAGGCGGGCGATGTCCTCGTTGCCGCGCAGGCAGGCCATCATCAGCGTGCTTTCGCCATCCGGGCTGCGGAATTCGGGCTGCGTGGCTGGCCAGCCCGCCAGCAACCGGGCCACCTTGGGGTACTCGTCGCGCAAGGCGATGAACAGGCCCGTGAGCCCCTTCTCGTCGATGGTGTTGGGGTCGAAGCCCCGCTGCAGCAGGGCCTGCACGGCCTGGACGTCGTCCTGCCGCACGGACCGGAAGAAATCCGCGAACGACCCTGCGTGCGCAGGAAAAAACCAAGCCGTGACAACGGCAAAAACAAGAAACCTCAAGTACGTTCTGAGCATCACGCCGGGCGGAAAAGACGCTCGAAATTGGCGCTGGTGGCCGCCCCGACCTGCTCGGCGGCCAGCCCGCGCAGCTCGGCAATCTGCCGCGCCACGTAGGGGACGTAGGCCGGCGTGTTGGTCTTGCCGCGGTAGGGCACGGGCGCCAGGTAGGGGCTGTCGGTTTCGATCAGCATGCGGTCCAGCGGCACGAAGGCGGCCACTTCGCGCAGCTCGGCCGCGCTCTTGAAGGTCAGGATGCCGGAAAACGAGATGTAGAAGCCCAGGTCCAGGGCGGCCCGGGCCACCTCGGCGGTTTCCGTGAAGCAGTGGAAGACGCCGCCCGCCGACCCCGCCGAGCCGTCCTCGCCCTCCTCCCGCAGGATTCGGAGGGTGTCGTCCGAGGCCGAGCGGGTGTGGATGACCAGCGGCTTGCCCACCTGCCGGGCGGCACGGATGTGGTGGCGGAAGCGCTCGCGCTGCCATTCGAGGTCGGCGATGCTGCGGCCGCCCTTGCGGTCCTCCATGCCGTAGTAGTCCAGCCCGGTCTCGCCGATGGCGATGACCCGTGGCCGCGCGGACAAGCCCACCAGGTCCTGCACCGAGGGCTCGCGCACGCCCTCGTTGTCGGGGTGCACCCCCACGCTGCACCAGAAGTTGTCGTGCGCCAGCGCCAGCGCGTGGACGGTGTCGAACTCTTCCAGGGTGGTGCAGATGCACATCGCCCGATCGACCCCGGCCGCGGCCATGGCGGCGCGGATCTCGGGCAGGCGGCCGGCAAGCTCGGGAAAGCTGAGGTGGCAGTGTGAATCGACGTACATCGGCAATCGGAGGCGTCCGCGCGCCGGCGGTTCCGCCGCGCGGGCGGGTTCAGAGGGTCTGGGTGGGCCGCTCGGAAGCCAGGTGCGCGCCCAGGATCTCCTCGATCTTGAGCTTGAGCAGCTTGGACTTCTCGTCGGCCGGGAAGCGCACGCCCACGCCCTGCGTGCGGTTGGCGGCGGCGCGCGGCGGCGTCACCCAGGCCACCTTGCCGGCCACGGGATAGCGTTGCGGGTCGTCCGGCAGCGAGAGCAGCACGTACACGTCGTCGCCCAGCTTGTAGTCGCGCGCCGTGGGAATGAAGATGCCCCCCTCGGCGAACAGCGGGATGTAGGCGGCGTACAGCGCCGCCTTTTCCTTGATGGCGAGCTGGATGACGCTGGGGCGCGGCGTGGTGGGGGAAGTGCTCATCGGCGTGCTGCGGATGCCTGAGAGTGTAGGGCCGAGCGCGCGCGGCTCACAAGCGCTTCGCGCAGCAGCCCCTCGTTGAAGGGGTGCTCCACCGTGCGCAGGGTGCGGGCGAGTTCGCGCGACCAGCGGTTGAGCGTGGCCAGCGGCGGCGCGGCCGGCAGGTCGGCGGCGGCGAAGAACCGCGGCGGGGCGCCGCAGGCCAGGGCCATCATGTCGTGGCAGAGCTTCTGCAGCGCGTCCACCATGGCCGCCGGGCTCCAGTCGCCCAGCGCGGCCACGTCGCCCCGGGCCAGGGCGCGCGGCAGGCCGGCCCACTGCCGCGCCGCGATCCCGGCCTGGTGGAAGGCCAGCGCGTCCTCGGGACGGCCACCGGCGGCACGCAGCAGCGCCCCGGCCTCGGCCGGATCCAGCCCCTGGGCGGCGAGCCAGGTTTCCGATTCACCCGGCGCGGGCCAGGCCAGGGTGTGCGCGATGCAGCGGCTGCGGATGGTGGGCAGCAACTGGTGGGCGGCCTCGGTCGCGAGGACGAAACGCACGTCGCCAGGCGGCTCTTCCAGGGTCTTGAGCAGCGCGTTGGCGGTGAAGGCGTTCATGCGCTCGGCCGGGTAGACCAGCACCACCTTGCCACGGCCGCGGGCGCTGGTGCGCTGCGAGAACTCGATCGCATCGCGCATGGCGTCGATGCGGATTTCGCGGCTGGGCTTGCGCTTCTTCTCGTCGATGTCCTTCTGTGCTTTCTCGTCCAGCGGCCAGCCCAGCACTCCCATCAGGTTCTCGGGCATCAGCACGGCCAGGTCGGCATGGGTGCGGACCTCGATCGCGTGGCAACTGCCGCACTGGCCGCAGGCGCCGTCCGCCGTGGGATGCTCGCAGAGCCAGCCCCGGGCCAGCTCCAGCGCCAGGGTGTACTGGCCCAGGCCCGAGGGGCCCAGCAGCAGCCAGGCGTGGCCACGCTGCGCCAGCAGCTCGCGCCGCTGCCGGGCCAGCCAGGGCGGCACGGCCGCGCTCACAGCCAGCCCCGGCCGCGCACGGCGGCCTGCACCGCGGCCCACACGGCTTCGCGCGGCTGGTCGCCCGCGATGCAGGCGAAGCGCCCTGGCGCACCCTGCACGCGGCGCGCATAGCCCTGCGCCACGGCCTCGAAGAAAGCGACCGGCTGCGATTCGAAGCGGTCCGGCAGGCGGGCCGAGGCCAGGCGCTGCGCGGCCACCGTGGGCGCGATCTCGAACAGCAGGGTCAGGTCCGGCTGGCGCAAGGTGCCGTCCGGACGCTGCTGCACCCAGCGTTCCAGCTGGGCCAGCACGGCCTCGTCAAAACCCCGGCCGCCGCCCTGGTAGGCGAAGGTGGCGTCGGTGAAGCGGTCGCACAACACCACCTCGCCGCGGTCCAGCGCCGGCGCGATGACCTGCTGCAGGTGGTCGCGCCGGGCGGCGAACATGAGCAGCGCCTCGGTCAGGGGGTCCATGGGCTCGTGCAGGGCCAGGGCCCGCAGCTTCTCGGCCAGCGGCGTGCCGCCCGGCTCCCGCGTCACGGTCACCGTACGGCCCTGCCCGCGCAGGGCCTGGGCCAGGGCGTCCACGTGGCTGGACTTGCCCGCACCGTCGATGCCTTCGAAGCTGATGAAAATCCCCTGAGCCATCGGATTCAGCGTCCCCGCTGGTACTTGTTCACGGCCCGATTGTGCTCGTCCAGGCTGGAGCTGAACTGGCTGCTGCCATCGCCGCGCGAGACGAAGTACAGCGCCTTGCTCTGCGCCGGCCGCACCGCCGCCAGCAGCGAGGCCTTGCCCGGCATCGCGATCGGCGTGGGCGGCAGGCCGGCCCGGGTGTAGGTGTTGAAGGGCGTGTCGGCCTGCAGGTCGCGCTTGTGCAGCGAGCCGTCGTAGGCACTGCCCAGGCCGTAGATCACCGTCGGATCGGTCTGCAGCGGCATGCCCAGGCGCAGCCGGTTGTTGAAGACCGCGGCCACCATGGGCCGGTCCGCCGGCAGCCCGGTCTCCTTCTCGACGATGCTGGCCAGGATCAGCGCCTGCTCCGGCGTCTTCACCGCCGTGGTGTCGACACGCTGGGCCCAGGCCGCCGCCAGCTGCCGGTCCATGGCCCGCAGCGCCCGTTGCAGCAGGGCCATTTCGCTGCTGCCCTTGGCGTAGGTGTAGGTGTCGGGGAAGAAGTGCCCCTCGGCCGGCACGCCCGGACGGCCCAGCCGCGCCATCAGCGCGTCGTCGGCCAGGCCCTCGGTGTCGTGGCGCAGCGCGTCCTCGCGGGCCAGGGCTGCACGCACCTGGCGCAGGTTCCAGCCTTCCACCAGGGTGACCGCACGCAGGCTCTCCTCGCCGCGGGCGAGCTTGTCCAGCAGCTGCAGGGGCGTGATGCCGGCCTCGAGCTCGTAGCTGCCGGCCTTGATCGCACGCCCCCGGCCCGACACGCGGAACCAGGCATAGAGCAGGCGCGGATCCACGGCGACCCCGGCGTCATGCACGGCCTGCGCCACGCCGCGCGGCAGCGTGCCCGGCTCGATCGACAGGTCCAGCGAGGGCGAGGACAGCGCCATCGGCTGCTGCACCCACCACCAGCCCCAGCCCGCCACGGCCGCCAGCACCAGCAGGGCCAGCCCGACCACCGTCCAAAGAAAACGCCGCACGGCCTGCCGCCCCTGTTGCCTCGAGTGGAATCAGCGGACGATGATAATTCAGCGATGACCCCTGCACTGAATGGCGTGGCCCGGCTGGGCACCCTGGGCGTGATCGCCGCCGCCGGCGAGGACGCCGTCTCCTTCCTCCAGGGCCAGCTGACCCAGGATTTCGCGCTGCTGCGCGAGGACGAGGCCCGGCTCGCGGCCTGGTGCTCGCCCAAGGGGCGCATGCTGGCGAGCTTCATCGGGTTCAGGCTGTCGGCCACCGAGGTGCTGCTGGTGACCGCCGCCGAACTGCTCGCCCCGACGCTGAAGCGCCTGTCCATGTTCGTGCTGCGCGCCAAGTGCAAGCTGCGCGATGCGAGTGCCGAGTTCGATCTCTACGGCCTGGCGGGCGAGTCCGCCACCGGCGCCCCGGCCCAGCCTTGGGCCAAGGCCGCGGTGCCCGGTGGCACCCAGGTCGCGCTCTACCCGGCCGACGGGGTGCCGCGGGCCCTGGCCGTGCTCGCCGCCGGCAGCCCGCCGCCCGCGGGCCCGGCGATGGACGACGCCCTGTGGGCCTGGGGCGAGGTGCGCAGCGGCATCGCCACGGTCCATGCGCCCGTGGTCGATGCGTTCGTGCCCCAGATGCTGAACTACGAGTCCGTGGGCGGCGTCAATTTCAAGAAGGGCTGCTACCCCGGCCAGGAAGTGGTCGCGCGCAGCCAGTTCCGCGGCACGCTCAAGCGCCGGGCCTTCCTGGCCCATGCCCAGGCACCGCTGCAGGCCGGCCAGGAGGTCTTCGACGCGGCCGAACCCGGGCAACCCGCGGGCATGGTGGTCGAGGCAGCCGCGGCGCCGGGTGGTGGCTGGGACGCCATCGTCTCGCTGCAGCTGGCGGTGCAAGGGGCCGCGCTGCACGCGGGCAGCGCGCAGGGCCCGGCACTCCAGCTCTCGCCGCCGCCCTACCCCCTGCTGGCCGACCTCTGAGCCCGTGGCGCCGGCCGCTCAGCGGTCGGGCAGTGAGGCCTGCGATTCCACCTGCGGGCGCAGTGCCGCGGGCACCTGCGACAAGACCCGATCGCGCTCCCGCGCAGGAAGGCGTGCCAGGGCCTGGCGCCAGGTGGCCACGGCCGCGTCAGGCTTGCCCAGGGGGCCGGCCTGCAGCTGGGCCAGCTCGAGCAGGCCCGGCAGCACCTGGTAGGGCCAGCGCGCCAGGCGGGTCTGCAGCGCCTTCTCGGCGGTGGCCAGGTCGCCCTGCTTGCGCGAGAGCAGGTACACCGCGTTGAGCAGGTCGAAGTCGGCCACGCCCTGGGCCATGACCTCGCGGGCGCGTGCCAGCGCCTCGGCGTCGCGCCCCTGGCGGCTCAGCACCAGCACCTCCAGCGAGAGCACCGAGGGCGCCTCCGGGTGGATGGCCTTGGCCCGCGCCAGGAACTCGGCCGCACGGTCCACCTGCCCTTCGCTCAGGTAGCCGCGGGCGATGTTGGTCATGATGGCCACGATGTAGGGCCGCGACGAGATCACGCTTTCCCAGAGCGGGATCGCGTCCTTCCAGTCGCCCCAGCGCGCCAGCTCGTCGGCGACGATGGGCGTGATCTTGCGGTAGTGGCGGTTGATGTCCACGCCCTCGTGCACCAGGCGCAGCATCTCGGTCTTCATGGGCGCCCACTGGGGGTCGTTCGGACGGCCGGAGGCGGTGATGGTGAGCGCCATGCGCGTGGCCCGTACCAGCTTGCGCTCGCACTCGGCGGCCTGCTGGCTGATCCAGGCCGCCAGGGCCAGCGCCAGCGCGGCCGCGACCGCGCAGGCCAGCGAGCGCGACGGCCGCCAGGGCAGCGCCTGGGCACCCAGGCGCCCGCCCAGCCCCATGCGCGCGTCGGACGCCGCCAACGCGCCCAGGCAGAGCGCGAACAGCGCCCCGGTCGAGGCCATGCGCCAGGCGAAGCCCACGTTGCTGACGACGAACAGCGCCAACAGGCTGGACAGCAGCACCGCGCGCCAGGGCGCCTCGGCCCGCGCGACCTCGTCCTGATTTCGCAGGGTGTCGCGCAGCGCGCGCAGCAGCCAGGCCACCAGGCCGGCCAGGAACAGCCAGCCCACGAGGCCGTATTCAGCGACGAGTTGCAGGAACTCGTTGTGCACGTAGTAGTCGGTCTCCAGCTGGGCGTCGTCGGGCTGGTAGAGCGGTACGTCGTTCTCCCAGGCGCCGGCGCCCACGCCGCTGAGGGGCCGCGCGGCGATCATGCGGCCGGTGGCACGCCACATCACCATGCGCACGCCCAGCGATTCGTCCCCAGGGCGGATCGAGGCCGTGCGGGTGAAGGCACGGGCCAGGGCCGTGTTGCCGCGGCCCTCCTCCACGATCTTGGGGTTGCCCGTGGGCAGCGAGCCCAGGCCCAGCACGGTGGCCAAGAGCAGCCCGAGCACGCCCCAGCGCGCAGGCCGGGCCCAGCCCCGCCAGCCCAGCCGGTCGCGGTACAGCCAGGCGGCGAGCGGCCACAGCACCAGCAGTTGCAGCCACAGGGCGATCAGGGCGGCCCGGGTGCCCGTCATCAGGATGGCGGTGATCACCCAGCCGTTGCTCAGGGCCAGCAGCGCCGCCGGGCCGCTGCGGCGCGCCCGGCCCAGCAGCAGCATGGAAAAAGGCAGGGTGCAGACCGCGAACTCGGCGAAGAAGTTGCGGTTGATGAAGGTCGACGCCGGGTTGGGACCCTGGGGGAAGAAGCCGAAGTCGACCAGGAACTGCAGCACCGCCCAGGTGGACGCCACCACGGCACCCGCATGCACGGCCAGGGCCAGCCCGGCCATGCGCTCGCGGCTGAAGGTGTTCAGCGTGAGCCAGGCGATCAGCGCGAACAGGAACCACCGGATCGCCTCCACCCCGGCGAGGTAGACCTGCGACCAGGCCATGCTGCCCAGGGCGTAGGCGCACAGCAGCAGTGGCAGCCACACGCCGGCGTGCCAGCGCAGGGGCGTGGCCTGGCGCCGCAGTTCCCAGAAGAAGGCGACGGCCGCGCCCAGCGAGAAGAAGGCCACGACGATGGACTTCAAGGTGTCCTGCAGCATCTCCTCGTTGGGGACGCCCAGGGCGGGGGCGAGCAGGATCATGAGCCCCAGCAACAGGGCGATCCCGGTGCTGCCGGCCTCGGCAGGGAGGGCCGCGGCGGTCGTGGGCACCACGGCGGCAGGGGGCACCTGCAGCCCGGGGACGGGCATGGCGGCCGCAGCCGCGGCGGCGCGCACGGGCGATGCGTTGCGGCGGCGGCCCATGGTCAGGCCGGCACCAGCGTGCGCCGCATCGGAACGTGCGGGATGCCCACTTCCTCGAACTCGGGCCCGTTGCGCTGGAAGCCCAGGCCGAGGTAGAAACGCTCCGCGCTGGTTTGCGCGTTCAGCACCACTTCACGGTCGCCCCGCTCGCGCGCCTTCTGCATCACCGCCTGCATCAGTTCACGTCCCACGCCGCTGCCGCGCAGCACGGGGTGCACCGCGACGCGGCCGATCAGGGCCACGCCGGGCGCCTGCTGCAGCAGGCGGGCCGTGGCGACGGGCTGGCCCAGCCGGTTCAGGGCGAGCGCGTGCAGGGCCGTGGCATCCTGGGCGTCGTACTCCTCGTCGGCCGGAATGCCCTGCTCTTGCACGAACACCTGCGTGCGCAGGCGGCTGCAGGGCTCCTGCAATTCAGCCCAGGGGCCGGTGCGCAACGCCAGCATGCCTTCGCCCGCCTCGAAGCCTTCGAGGATGGCGCGGAACGCGGGCGGCACGGGGCGGGACTTCTGCGTCTCGGGGTTGGCAAACACGTACAGCAGCTCGCCGTCGATCAGGCGCTGGTCGCCGCGGAAGATGGTGCCGTGGAAGGCCATGGACGAGGTGCCGATGCGGCTGCACTTCATGCCGATGTCCAGCCGGTCGTCCAGCCGCGCCGAGGCGTGGAACTCCACCGTCGCCTTCTTCACGTACAGGTCGCCGTCGAACACGTGCATCGCGTCGTAGTACGGCAGCGCCAGGGCGCGCCAGTAGTCGGCCACGGCCGTGTCGAAGTACATCAGGTAGTGGGCGTTGAAGACGATCTTCTGCAGATCGACCTCGGCCCAGCGCACGCGCAGGCGGTGGAAGAAACGGTAGTCCTTGCGGTGCATGGGGTTCTGGGACATGGGCTCAGGGGTGGACCTGCAGCGCCCGCGACAGCGCCGCGGCGGCATCGGCATGCGCCCGGCGCGCCTCGGGCAGGGCGCGGCCCATCTTGATGAATTCGTGGGTGACGCCGCGGTAGATCTCGAGCTCCACCGGCACGCCGCTCATCCGCAGTTTATCCGCGTAGGCGATGCCGTCGTCCACCATGGGGTCGCACTCGGCCAGGCCGACCCAGGCCGGCGCCACGCCGTCCAGGTCGGCGGCATTGAGCGGCGCGAAGCGCCAGTCCTCGCGGTCGCGGGCGTCGATGAACTGCTCGAAGAACCAGTCGATGTGCGGCTGCTCCAGCACCAGCCCCGTGGCGTAGCGCGTGTGGGAGGGTGCCTCCTGCCAGGCGGCCACGCCCGGGTAGATGAGCAGTTGCAGCGCCAGGGGAATGCCGTGGTCGCGCGCGAGGATCGCGCTGGTGGCGGCCAGCGTGCCGCCCGCGCTGTCGCCGCCCACGGCCAGTCGGGCGGTGTCCAGGCCCAGCGCGGCGCCCTCGGCGGCCAGCCACTGCAGCGCGTCCCAGGCGTCGTCGAAGGCGGCCGGAAAGCGCCACTCCGGCGCCAGCCTGTAGTCCAGCGACAGCACCGCGCACCCGGACAGGCGGCTGAGCTCGCGGCACAGGATGTCGTGCGTGGCGACGCTGCCTATCGTGAAGCCGCCGCCGTGCAGGTACAGCAGCACCGGCAGGCGCTGGCTCGAGGGCGCATAGAGCCGGGCGTCGCGCGGCCCGGCCCGGGTGGGCACCTGCAGCTCCTGCACCCGCGCGAGCGCGGCCTTGGGCACCTCCAGCACATCGGCGGCGCCTTCGTAGGCCAGACGGGCCTCGCGCGGCGTGTGGCGGTACAGCGGGGTGAAGCCGGCGCGGGCCATGCGCTCCAGCACGGAACGCATCTGCGGCGTGAGTTCGGGATACTGCGGGAGGAACAAGGCGGGTCGGGCGTTTACAGTGCGGCATCGTACTTCAGGCGGTCCCATGGCACTCATCTATTACCTCACCCAGATCCAGTTCGACAACGGCGCCATCCAGCTGCTGCACGCCGAATGCCAGCGCACCGGCATCACCCGCCCGCTCGTGGTCACCGATGCCGGCGTGCGCGCCGCCGGCGTGCTCGACCAGGCGCTCGCCGCCCTGGGCGACCTGCCCCATGCGGTGTTCGACCAGACGCCCTCCAACCCGACCGAGGCCGCCGTGCGCGCCGCGGTGGAGATCTACAAGGCCCAGCGCTGCGACGGCCTGATCGCGGTGGGCGGCGGCTCGGCCATCGACTGCGCCAAGGGCGTCGCCATCGCCGCCACGCACGAGGGCCCGCTCACGCGCTACGCCACCATCGAGGGCGGCTCCGGCCTCATCACGGACAAGGCCGCACCGCTGATCGCCGTGCCCACCACCAGCGGCACCGGCAGCGAAGTGGCGCGGGGCGCGATCATCATCGTGGACGACCACCGCAAGCTGGGCTTCCACTCCTGGCACCTGCTGCCCAAGGCCGCAATCTGCGATCCCGAACTGACCTTGGGCCTGCCGCCGCGCCTGACGGCCGCCACCGGCATGGACGCGATCGCCCACTGCATGGAGACCTTCATGTCGGCCGCCTTCAACCCGCCCGCCGACGGCATCGCGCTGGACGGCCTGGAGCGCGGCTGGGGCTGGATCGAGAAGGCCACGCGCGACGGCAGCGACCGCGAGGCCCGGCTGAACCTGATGAGCGCGTCCATGCAGGGCGCCATGGCCTTCCAGAAGGGCCTGGGCTGCGTGCACTCCCTCAGCCACAGCCTGGGCGGCGTGGACCCGCGCCTGCACCACGGCACCCTCAACGCCATGTTCCTGCCCGCCGTGATCCGCTTCAACGCGGGCGCGGAATCGGTTCGCAAGGACCGCCGCCTGGAGCGCATGGCCCGCGCCATGGGCGTGGCCTCGGCCGAGGCCCTGCCGGACGCGGTCCGCGAGATGAACGCCCGCCTGGGCCTGCCCACGGGCCTGGCGCAGATGGGCGTGGAGCGCAGCATGTTCGCCAGGATCATCGACGGCGCCATGGCCGACCACTGCCACAAGACCAACCCGCGCCTGGCCACGCGGGACGACTACGAGGCGATGCTGGAAGCCTCGCTCTGAGGCCCGCGCCGGGCCGGTCACCCGCCCCGGCGCGCCTCGAGGCGCGTCAGGCCTGCGCGGAGGCGGGCCCGCCACCCAGCAGGCGCCGCCCGGTCTGCCGCAAGGGACGCTCGAACCAGCGCTCGCTGGCCCAGGCCAGCGTGCAGGTGGCGGCCAGCAGCACCAGCAGCAGAGCCCCACGCAGCGGTGTGGCCAGCGATTCCACCGCCCGGGGCGTGAAACGCGGCAGCACGAACCACATCAGGCTGAAGACCAGCAGCGGGTGGATCAGGTAGGTGCCGTAGGTGACGTCGCCCAGCCAGGCGGCGACGCGCGACAGGCGGCCGCCCGGCACCCTCACCTGCCCGCTCGCCCAGACCACCGCGAAGCAGGCCGGCACCAGCACCAGGCCGCGCGTGCCCAGAAGCTCCTGGCCCGGCTCGCCCATCGCCCCGGCCAGCAGCAGGCCCAGCGTGGCCCAGGCGACCAGGCCCGCGGCGAACGGCCAGGCCAGTGTCCGGGCGCGCCGGGCGTGCCCGATCAGGCAACCGACGAAGAAGTAACCCGCGAAGGCCGGCACCTGGTGGTAGCGGACCGCCGAATCCTCCCAGCCGTCGGTGCCCACCGTCGCCTGCAGCCAGGCCGCCTGCAGGACCAGCAGCGCGATGCAGGCCGCCGAGGCCCAGGCCGGCCGCCGCACCGCCAGCATCAGCAGGGGAAACGCCAGGTAGAACACGAACTCGATGCCCAGCGACCAGCCGCCGACCGGCAGCGACCAGACGACCGGGTCATGGAAGCCGAAGAGCAGGCTCGCATTGAGCGCCAGCCGCAGTGGCATGCCGTCGACCAGGCGGCCATCGCGGGCGTAGAGCATCGCCAGGAACACGGCGGTGACGGCCAGAAACAGGGGCGCAAGGCGCATCCAGCGCACGGCCAGGAAGCGCAGCACGCCGCCGGGGGCCGGCCCCAGGTCGCCGTAGCTGTAGGCCAGGCTGGCGCCCGAGAGCACGAAGAACAGGTACACGCCGTAGGTGCCCAGCGCCTGCAGTTCCGCCAGGCCCAGCCAGTACAGCAGGTGGTAGATGGCCACCATGAGGGCGCACAGGCCGCGCAGCAGGTCCCAGCCCAGCACGCGGCCTGCGCCCGAGACCTGCGCGGCGCCTCGCCCGCGCCGCGCGCGCTGGGCCCGGGGCGCGGCGGCGACGCGGCGCCGGGCCATGGGCTGGGCGCTGCTCACAGGGGCTCGACCCGCGCAGGGTCCGGCTTGTCCAGCCAGGCCGCGAATTCGTCGGCGAGCCGCGCGGATTCGCGCACCGCCGTGGTCCAGGCCTTCATGCGCGCGGCCAGGTCGGTGCCGTAGCGCGTGAAGTCGGTGCGGTCGGGCAGCTTGGCGTTGGGCAGTGTCGCCACCCAGGCCGGGTCCGGCGCCAGCACCACGGTGTTGTCCAGGAAGTGCGTGGCCCCGTGCCGCCACTTGAAGGGCTTGTCCAGCCAGCCGGGCACCACCGCCTTCTGGAAGTGCGGGTACAGCACGAGGGGGCCGCTGCCGCCGCGGTTCCAGTCCAGGTGCAGGTGGTAGTCGGTGATGCCGCCGTCCCAGTAGGCGCCGCGGGGCGCGCCCGGGATGTCGTGCACGGCCTGCAGCACGAAAGGGATGGAGCAGCTGGCCTGCAGCGCAGGCCGGAAATTGGCCTCGGTCAGGCCGACCTGCCGGGTGCGGTAGTCGCCGGTGCCGAAGGGCAGCGGGGTCGCGCCGCCGCCCGCCGAGAACACCACGCGCTCCAGCCAGGCGCCCATGGCCTTGCGGTGCAGGCCGTTGGTGAGGAAGGCGCCCAGGTAGCCCAGCGGCGTGCCCACGCGGTGCTCGCGCGCGAGCAGGTGCCGCCCGCGCGAGGTGAGGATGTGGAGACGGAAACGCGGGTGCGACAGCACCTCCTGCACGCGCCCGCCATAGAAGGCTTCCAGGCCCTGCCCGAAGCGCTCGCTGACGTGCGCCGCGGTGGGCGCCTTGCGGCCCGGCTCCAGTTCGTAGTCCTGCGCGATGTAGTCGCGCTCCAGCCGCGAGAAGGCGGCGACGCAGTCGTCCAGGCAGGCGGTGGCCATGCGCCAGGCGCCGATGGACGCGCCCACCAGGTGCACGGGCTGGGTGCTGCGTGCGAGCCAGTCGCCGAAGAGGAAGCGGTCCAGCGGGCCGAGCAGCAGGCCCTTGGGCCCGCCGGCGGCGGCCGGCACCACGCCCACGTCGGCGGGCTGCAGGCCCTCGCGCGCGATGCGCGCCCGGGCCCGCGGGCCGGCGTGTATGCGTAGCGCGCTCATGCGCTTATTTTCGCAGGCCCTGCAGCTTGGCGAAGGCACCCGCCATGGCGGTGGAGACCGGCTCGCTGCGCGGCGCGCGCTGGCCGCGGCCGGCGTGCTCGAAGCGGTTGCCGCCAGCGGCGTCGCGCCGGCCCGTCGCCTCGCCCAGCTTCATGGTCAGCGAAATCCGCTTGCGGGCCAGGTCCACTTCCAGCACCTTGACCTTGACGATGTCGCCGGTCTTGACGACCTCGCGCGCGTCGTTGACGAACTTGTTCGCGAGCTGGCTCACATGGACCAGGCCGTCCTGGTGCACGCCCAGGTCGACGAAGGCGCCGAAGGCCGCCACGTTGCTCACCGTGCCCTCCAGCACCATGCCTTCGGACAGGTCGGCGATGTCCTCCACGCCTTCATTGAAGCGCGCGACCTTGAAGTCCGGGCGCGGGTCGCGGCCCGGCTTCTCCAGCTCGCCCAGGATGTCCTTCACCGTGATCACGCCGAACTTCTCGTTGGCGAAGAGCTCGGGCCGCAGGGTCTTGAGCATGTCCGCGCGGCCCATCAGCTCCTGCACGGGCTTGCCGACCTGCGCCAGCATCTTCTGCACCACCGGATAGGTCTCGGGGTGCACGCCCGTCATGTCCAGCGGGTTGTCGCCGTCGCGGATGCGCAGGAAGCCCGCCGCCTGCTCGAAGGTCTTGGGCCCCAGGCCGCTCACGTCGAGCAGCTGCTGGCGGTTGCGGAAGGCGCCATGCGATTCACGCCAGCGCACCACGGCCCGCGCCACGGCCGGCGACAGGCCGGACACCCGCGATAGCAAGGGCACGCTGGCGGTGTTCAGGTCCACGCCGACAGCGTTGACGCAGTCCTCCACCACCGCCTCCAGGGCCCGGGCCAGGTCGCCCTGGCTCACGTCGTGCTGGTACTGCCCCACGCCGATGGACTTGGGGTCGATCTTGACCAGTTCGGCCAGCGGGTCCTGCAGGCGGCGTGCGATCGAGGCGGCGCCGCGCAGGCTCACGTCCACGTCGGGCATCTCCTGGGAGGCGAATTCGCTGGCCGAGTACACCGAGGCCCCGGCTTCGCTGACCACGATGCGCTGCAGGCCCTCGATGCGCTTGCCCAGGTCGGCGGCCAGCTTGTCCGTCTCCCGGCTGGCCGTGCCGTTGCCGATGGCGATGAGCTGCACGCCGTGCTTGCGGCACAGCTGGCCCAGGGTGTGCAGCGCGCCCTCCCAATCGCGGCGCGGCTCGTGCGGGAACACGGTGGCCGTGTCCACCAGCTTGCCGGTGGCGTCCACCACCGCCACCTTCACGCCGGTGCGTATGCCGGGGTCCAGGCCCATGACAACCCGGGGGCCGGCAGGAGCGGCCAGCAGCAGGTCGCGCAGGTTGTCGGCGAAGACCTTGATCGCCACCTTCTCGGCCTCCTCGCGCAGGCGGGCAAACAGGTCGCGCTCGGTGGACAGGGAGAGCTTCACGCGCCAGGTCCAGGCCACGCATTTGCGCAGCAGGTCGTCGGCGGCCCGCTTGCGGTGGCTCCAGCCCAGGTGCAGCGCGATCCGGCCCTCGGCCAGCGAGGGCTGCCCGGGCTCGGGCTCCACGGGCAGCGCCAGGCGCGCATCCAGGATCTCGAGCTGGCGGCCGCGGAAGACCGCCAGCGCACGGTGCGAAGGCACCCGGCCCATGGGCTCCGCATAGTCGAAGTAATCGCGGAAGCGCGACACGTCGGGATGGTTCTCGTCCTTGCCCGTCGCCAGCTTGGAGCGGAACTCGCCCTCGGCCCACAGCCACTCGCGCAGCGACTGCACCAGGGCGGGGTCTTCCGCCCAGCGCTCGGAAAGAATGTCGCGCACACCGTCGAGCACGGCGGGCACGGTGGTGAAGTCCTCGCCGCCCTCGCCCTTCTCGGCCTTCACGAAGCTCTGCGCCTCGGCGGCCGGGTCCAGCGTGGGGTCGCCGAACAGGCGGTCGGCCAGGGGTTCCAGCCCGGCTTCGCGCGCGATCTGGCCCTTGGTGCGACGGCGCGGCTTGTAGGGCAGGTACAGGTCCTCAAGTTCCTGCTTGGTCGGCGCGGCGCCAAGGGCGGCGGCCAGCTCGGGCGTCAGCTTGCCCTGCTCCTGGATGCTCTTGACGATGGCCTCGCGCCTGTCCTCCAGCTCGCGCAGGTAGGCGAGCCGGGCTTCGAGTTCACGCAGGTGGATGTCGTCCAGCCCGCCGGTCGCCTCCTTGCGGTAGCGCGCGATGAAAGGCACCGTCGCGCCCCCATCCAGCAGTTCCACGGCCGCGCGCACCTGGTCTTCGCGCACGGCCAGCTCGGCGGCGATCTGCCGCAGGATCTTTTGCATTTGGAAATACGTTCTCTACAGGGAGCGAGCGCGGGAGTTTGCCATACGCACGGACAGCGGGATCCGGCCCCCGACTACAGCGACGGGCCGCCCGCCGGCCGCACCATGGGCCATTCCATCCGCAAGGAGAACGGCATGCGCGCGCGACTCGTCTTCATCGTCCTGGCTGTGGTGCTGGTGGGCGGCTTCGCCTGGCAGAACTGGCCTGAAATCACCCGGGATTCGACCCTCACCTTCGGCATCGTGCAGACCACCCTGCCCCTGGGCCTGGTGCTGCTGGGCGCCCTGGCCGTGGTGCTGGCGGTGTTCCTGTTCAGCAGCGCGGTGCAGGAGTCGCGCCACCTGCTGGACCAGCGCCGCCAGAGCCGCGCCTTGCAGGCCCAGCGCGACCTGGCGGAAAAGGCCGAGGCCTCCCGCTACACCGAGCTGCGCCAGCACATCGACAGCCGCCTGGGCGAGGTCCGCACCCAGGGGACGCTGGCCACCTCCGAGTTCGAGCGGGCCATGATGCAGGGCCAGCGCGAGCTGCGCACCCAGCTGGAGCAGGTGCTGCATGTCCTGGCCTCGCGCCTGGGTGACCTGGAGGCGCGGCTGGCCGCCAGCCCGCTCGCGGCCGGGCCTGCGCAACTGGCGGCCGCCGACGCCGAGCGCACGGCCCGTGCCGCGGCCCGCGACCTGGGCCGTGCCGACCTGACGCGCGACCGCGTGCCCTTGTGAGCCCTGTGTCGGCCCGGCTGCCGGGCTGATCCGGGGCGTGGCGCGGCGGCTAGACTGCCGCCATGGACAAGCCCCGGCCTTCGCTGCTGCGCCGCCTGCTGCTGGGGCTGCTGGCCCTGGTGCTGCTGTTCGAGGAGTGGGGCTGGGAGCCGCTGCAGGCCGCCCTCGCCCGCCTGGGACGCCTGCCGATCTTCGCCACCCTGGAGCGCTGGGTCCGCAGCCAGCCGCCCTGGGCTGCGCTGGCCCTGTACGTGCTGCCCGCGCTGGCCCTGCTCCCGGCCAAGCTGCTGGCGCTCTGGCTGATCGGCCACCAGCACGCCCTGCTGGGGCTGGGGTCGCTGCTGGCGGCCAAGGCCCTGGGCACCGCCGTGCTGGCCCGGCTTTTCACGCTGACCCAGCCCGCGCTCATGAAGCTGGAGTGGTTCGCACGGCTCTACCCGCGCTGGAAGGCCTGGAAGGACGAGCTCCTGGCGCAGGTGCGCGCCAGCCCCGCCTGGCTGGCGACAGGCCGCCTCGTGGCGGACGTCCGGCGGCAATGGAGGCTCTGGCTGCGCGGACGCGACGGCAGCGCCTAGGCTGCGGTGCCTCGCAGCCCAGGGGCCGCAATCGCCTGGGGCGCACGCCGCAGCGCCCGCGACGGGCCTAGAGGCTGAAGCCGAACAGGTCCGGCGCCCCGGCCGGCTGGGCCTGCTCGGCCTGCAGCATGCGCAGCTTGGTGGCCACGCCGCCATCGGCTGAAAAGCCGCCTCCGGCGTTGCCGGCCGCGAGCACGCGGTGGCAGGGCACGATGGGGGCGAAGGGATTCAGCCCCAGTGCCTGGCCCACGGCACGCGAGGCCCCCGGCTCGCCCAGCGCCTGCGCGATCTCGCCGTAGGTGCGCGTGCGGCCGGGCGGGATGGCCCGCGTGATCTCGTACACGCGGCGGTGGAACGGCGTGACGGTGTCCCAGGCCAGGCGCACATCCTCCAGCCCGTCGGGATGGCCCGCCAGGGCCGCCTGCATGCGGGCCATGACGACCTGCACGGCCAGCGACGGCTCTCGCTCATCCACGCCGGGCAGGCGCTGCGCCATGCGGGCGCGGGTGCGTTCGCTGTCCGCCTCGGGCAGCTGGGCCGCGAGGATGGTGCCGTCCGCCCGCCACGCGATGCCGCAAGGGCCGAGCGCGGTCTCGAACAGGCACCAGCCCGCCCCGTCCATCTCAGGCCGCCTCGACCTTGCGCAGCACGTAGCCGATGCGCGGGAAGTGCACGTGCACCACGCCGGCACGCGGGTCCTCGCGGCGCAGGCTGTAGTGCGTGCGGGTGGCGGCGATCAGCTCGCCCTCCGTCGGCTCGGGGCCGAAGGCCTCCCCGGAGATCGTGACGCGCGAGCCCAGCGGGATGCCGTGGTCGTCCTGGAAGGCGGAATCGACCAGGAAGTTCTGGCCGGGCGGCAGCGGCTCGGTCTCGCGCGCGAGCGCAATGGCGTGCGCGCTGTCGAAGGGCTCGGCCACGCCATGGCCGAAGGCCTTCATGCGGTCCATCCACTCCAGCACGGCGGGGGTGGCGTTGAGCACGTCGGCCACCGGCGGCACCTGCTCGCGGGTGTACCAGAGCGGGTGGTAGGTGGCGAAGTCGGCCACGCAGGGCTCCATGCCGAAGAGGAAGTCGTGCTCCTCGACCATGCTGGCGATGCGCCGCAGGTACGAGCGGTAGGCGCTGGCCGCGTCGCCCGGACGCAGGCGCAGCGCGCCGCTGCCCATGGCCTGGCGGTCGGCCGCAAAGGCCTTGGCCGCCTCGGGCGGCTGGCCGGCGAACAGGTGGGCGGCGCCCTTGGGCTGCAGGTTGTAGCCCATGGCGGCCCAGAACAGCGTGCTGTCGGCCCACTGCGCGAAGACGCGCGAGACGCCGCGCAGGTGTGCCGGGTACAGGGTGGGCTCGGGCTGGATGTGCTCCAGCACGTCGCCGATGAGCGCGGTGTCGCAGTAGATGTCGGCGCCGATCTGCAGGAACGGCGTCTTGCGGTAGCCGCCGGTGAGCGCGACCACGTCGGGCTTGGGCAGGATGCGCGGCACCTCGACCGAGCGCCAGGCGTGCTGCTTCCAGCCAAGGATGAGGCGTACCTTTTCCGAGAAGGGCGAGGCGGCGTAGTGGTGCAGGATGAGGTCGGGCATGGGGCGAAGGGTTGGGTTCATGGCTGGAAAGGCCGGTCAGCGGGGACGTGCGCGTTGCACGATGGTGTCGAAATCGGTGCCGGCCGGCAAGCTGCCGAAGGTCTGGCCCCAGCGGCCGGCAAGGCGGGAGTCGCAGAAGGCTGCGAAGACGGCGGCCGGGGCGCTGCGGGCCAGGAGCCCGGCCTGCACCGCCAGGGCCACGTCCTGCGCCAGCAGCCGGGCTTCCACTTCGGTGGCCATGGCCTCGACCCGGGCCGGCAGCGCATCGGCCAGCCGGTCCAGGGCCGCGTGCTGGCCGCGAGCGGGCGCCAGCTCGGCGGCGAGCGCCGCGCCGGCGTCGGCCTTGCGCAGCGCGCGCAGCAGGTCCAGCGCCATGATGTTGCCGGCGCCCTCCCAGATGGAATTCAGCGGCATCTCGCGGTAGATGCGCGCCATCACCCCCTGGCCGCCCTCCTCCACGTAGCCGTTGCCGCCCAGGCATTCCATGGCCTCCTGGGCGAAGGCCGCGCCGCGCTTGCAGATCCAGAACTTGGCCACCGGCGTGAGCAGGCGCGCCATCGCGCGCTCGTGGGCGTCGCCCGGGTGGTCGAAGCTGCGCGCCAGGCGAAGCGCCAGCGCGGTGGCGGCCTCGGACTCGAGCGCCAGGTCGGCCAGCACGCTGCGCATCAGCGGCTGGTCTATGAGCGGCTTGCCGAAGGCCTGGCGCTGGGCCGTGTGGTCCAGCGCGAGCGAGAGCGCTTGGCGCATGAGGCCGCTGGTGCCCAGGGCGCAATCCAGACGGGTCATGGTGCCCATCTCGAGGATCTGGGGCACGCCGCGGCCCTCCTCGCCCACCAGCCAGGCAGCCGCATCCTCGAACTCGACTTCGGAACTCGCATTCGCCTTGTTGCCCAGCTTGTCCTTCAGGCGCTGGATGCGGATCGCATTGCGGGTGCCGTCGGGCAGCCAGCGCGGCAGGAAGAAGCACGACAGGCCGCCCGGCGCGTTGGCCAGGATGAGGAAGGCGTCGCACATGGGGGCCGAGAAGAACCACTTGTGGCCGGTGATGCGGAAGCGCCGGCCCCAGCCGTCCTCGCCGTCCGGCACCGCCCCCGTGGTGTTGGCGCGCACGTCCGAGCCGCCCTGCTTCTCGGTCATGCCCATGCCCATGGTGAGGCCGGCCTTGCGGTCGAAAGGCAGCGGCGCCGGATCGTAGGCGCGCGCGGCCAGGCCGGGCGCCCAGTCGCGGTGGATCGCCGGGTTCGCGCGCAGGGCCGGCATGACCGCATAGGTCATGGAGATCGGGCACAGGATGGACGGCTCGGCCTCGGTGAAGAGCATGAAGGCCGCCGCGCGCCGCACGTGCGGCGAAGGCCCCTCGCCGGCCCAGGGCGTGCCGTGCAGCCCGGCCTCGGCCGCGGCGCCCATGAGGGCGTGGTAGCTGGGATGGAACTCCACCTCGTCGATGCGTCGCCCGAAGCGGTCGTGGCTGCGCAGCTGCGGCGCGTGCACGTTCGCCAGGCGGGCGTCCTCCTGCATGCGCGGGCTGCCGACCGCGCGGCCCAGCGCGTGGAACTGCGCGGTGTCCAGGGCCGGCGCGTTCAGCCGCAGCGCGTCCTGCAGGGCCCGGTTGCCGGCGAAAGCGTCGTAGCCGGCCAGCGGTTCGGGCTGGTTGAACACGTCATGGGTGGCTTGTGGCATGGCGCGGCCTCCGGTCGGCGAACACGATGCGCCAGGCATCGGCGACGTCGCGCACCTCGGCCCCGTCCAGGGCGCCGCGCGCACGCAGCAGCCGGTGCAGCGCCGGCAGGCGGTAATGGGGCACCGCCGGGTACAGGTGGTGCTCCAGGTGGTAGTTCACGTGGTGGGGGAACAGCACCCAGCCCGCCACACGGTTGGCCAGCCCGCCCCAGCTGCGGTTGCAGCGCGCCGCCGTGAGCGGGGAGGACAGGTCGGCCACGCCGCCGTGCTCCAGGATGGCGCGAAGGCGCAGGATGGGCTGGATGACCGTGAGCAGGGGCAGCATCCAGAACACGGCGTACATCGCGAGCCCCCGCGTGCCGCCCAGCGCAAAAGCCGCCAGCGGCGCGGCGAGGTGCAAGCCCAGCACCCACCAGCGGTCGGCGCGGGCCGCCACGCGCAGCGCCTCGGAGGTGTCGTCCAGCGGGCGGATGCTGCGCCGGGTCTCGCTGTTGATGGCGGGCGCGCCGAAGAAGTAGGCGAAGGTCTTCCAGGCGTTGAGGCCCGTGATGTCCAGCGCCAGCTTGCGCAGCAGGTAGGCCCGCCCGCGCGGGTAGCCGCCGTGGATGGCGGTGTCCGGGTCTTCCGCGCTGTACAGGTTGTTGTGGTGCAGCCGGTGCGTGACGCGGTAGGTGCACATGGAAATGCCGGCGGACATGCCGACCAGCCGGCCAACCGCGTCGTTCAGGCCGCGGTGGGCGAAGAGCCGGTAATGCGCCGCTTCGTGCGCGAGGATGAAGAGGCCGTGCTGGGCGATGCCGATCACGAGCACGCAGGCCAGCACCCCGGGGCCCGGCCACAGCCACACGCCGGCAGCGATGGCCAGCGCGATCACCGCCAGGTTGCCGCCCAGGGCCCACAGGGTGCGGGGCACCGACAGGCGGGTGAGCGGCGCGAGGTCCTCGGCCGAGAGCCAGCGCCGGGCCTGGGCGTTGCGCGAGCCGGGGCGCCGCAGGTCCTCGCGGAACTCCTCGCCTGCCGCGCCCGGCCCGTGCATGCTCAGACCAGCTTGACCAGCTGCTTGCCGAAGTTGCGGCCCTTGAGCAGGCCCAGGAAGGCCTCCGGGGCGCTTTCCAGGCCCTGGGCCACGGATTCGCGCGGGCGGAACTTGCCGCTGCCCACCAGCTGGCCCAGCTCCTGCAGGGCCTGCGGCCACACTTCCATGTGCTCGCTGACGATGAAGCCCTCCAGCCGCACGCGGTTGACCAGCAGCAGCTGCGGGTAGGTCATGGGCACGGGCTGGCCGTCGTAGCCGGCGATCATCCCGCACAGCGCGATGCGGGCGAAGGCGTTCATGCGCAGCATCACCGCGTCCAGGCAGACGCCGCCCACGTTCTCGAACAGGCCATCGACGCCGTCAGGCGCCGCCTGCGCGATCTCCTTGGAGAGCGCGTAGGCGTCCTTGCCGCGGTAGTCGATGCAGGCGTCGAAGCCGATCTCTTCCACCACATACTTGCACTTGTCCGGGCCGCCGGCGATGCCGACCACGCGGCAGCCGCGCGCCTTGGCCAGCGCGCCGAAGGCCGTGCCCACGGCGCCCGAGGCGGCGCTCACCATCACGGTCTGGCCGGGCTTGGGGTCGATGATCTTGACCAGGCCGTACCAGGCCGTGACGCCGGGCATGCCCACCGCGCCCAGGTAGTGCGAAAGCGGCACGTGCGTGGTGTCCACCTTGCGCAGCATGCCGACCTGGTCGGCGTCGACCACGCTGTACTCCTGCCAGCCGCCCATGCCCACGACCTTGTCGCCGGCCGCGAACTTGGGCGAGCGGCTTTCCACCACCTCACCCACGGTGCCGCCCTGCATCACCTGCCCCAGGGGCTGCGGCTGGGCGTAGCTCTTGCTCTCGTTCATGCGCCCGCGCATGTACGGATCCAGGCTGAGGAAATGATGGCGCACCAGCACCTGGCCGTCGGCCAGGGCCGGGGTCTCGGCGGTGACCAGCTTGAAGTTGGAGGCGCTGGCCTCGCCCTTGGGACGGTTGTCGAGGTGGATCTGTCGGTTCTGCATGTGCGGCTCCTTAGTCGGTGGAAATCACGTCCAGCGCGTTGCTGCTCTTGGGCCCGGTCGGCAGGCGCTTGACGTACTTGAAGGTGCCGGTGGCGTGGGCGCAGGCCCGTCCCTCGGCATCGTAGATCGTGGCCTCGGTGAAGGCCATGGTCGCGGTGCGGTGCATCAGCCGGCCGCGGCCGGTCAGGCGGCCCCGCGCCGGCTGCATGAAGCTGGTCTTCATCTCGATGGTGACCACGCCCATCTCCTGGGCCACGCTGCGCGCGGCCACGGCCATGGTCACGTCCATGAGCGTCATCACGGCGCCGCCGTGCGTGACGCCGAAGGAGTTCAGGTGGTCCTCGGCAGGCAGGTACTGCAGCTCCGACTCGCCGCCCTCGAAGCGGTGCAGCTCGAAGCCCAGGTGGTCGACGAAGGGGACGCGGACGCCGAAGTTCAGCAAGGCCTCAACCTCCGGTGACGGAACTGACGCCGCCGTCCACCGCCAGCCACTGGCCGGTGATGTGCTTGCCGGCGTCAGAGGCGAACAGCAGGGCCGTGCCCTTCAGGTCCTCGTCGTCGCCCAGGCGCTTGAGCGGCGCATGCGCGGCCAGCTTGTCCTCGCCCAGGCGCTCCAGCGTGCCGCGCGTCATCTTGCTCGGGAAGAAGCCCGGGCAGATCGCGTTGACGGTGATGTTGTACTGGCCCCATTCGCAGCCCAGCGCCCGGGTGAAGTTGACCACCGCGCCCTTGGAGGTGTTGTACGCGATGGTCTGCATCTCGGGCGGGTTGCCGCCCAGGCCGGCGATGGAGGCGATGTTGATGATGCGGCCGTACCGGGCCGGGATCATGCTCTTCTTGGCGATGTGCTGCGAGAGGATGAAGTAGCCCCGCACGTTGAGGTTCATCAGCTTGTCCCAGGCCTCGACCGGGTGGTCTTCGGCCGGGGAGCCCCAGGCGGCACCGGCGTTGTTGACCAGGATGTGCACGTCGCCCATGCGCTGCAGGGTCTCGTCGGCCAGGCGCCGGATGTCCTCCTCGCGGCCGCAGTCGGCGGCGATCCAGCGCGCGTCGATGCCGGCGGCCTGCAGTTCGGCCGCGGCCTGCTCCAGGTCCTCGGCCTTGCGCGAGGTCAGCATGACCTTGGCGCCGGCCTCGCCCAGCGCGTGCGCGATCTGCAGGCCCAGGCCGCGCGAGCCCCCGGTGACGAGCGCGGTCTTGCCGCGGAGGTCGAAAAGCTGTTGGACGGTACGTGTCATGGTCGTGTGTCGTTCTTGGTGTCGAGATCGGCGGTGAGGCGGGAGCGCACCCAGATGAGCACCACCCCGGCGGCCACCCCGAAGCCGCCGAGCGTCCAGAGGGCGGCGGCCAGGGCGCCCTGCCGCCCGGCCACGGCCAGCCCCAGCACGATGGCGAACAGCCCCCCGTAGATCGCGACCCACACGAGGCGCTCGATCCAGGTGAGCAGGCTGGCCGCCGCCATCAGAAGGCCTCTTCGGGAATCTCGACGCAGGTCGGGTCGCGGCTGGCCACCACCTGCAGCCAGGCGCCGATCTTGGGCAGCTCGTAATGGAAGAAGTAGCGCAGCGCTGCCAGCCGGCCCTGCCCTGCGGGGTCCTGCGTGTCCGCGGGCACCGAGAGCGCCACGTCCAGCCACATCCAGGCGATCACCACATGGCCGAAGGCCTGCAGGTAGGGAACCGCATTGCGCAGCGCCTCGGCCGGGTTGCCCGTGGCCCAGGCCGCCTTGGTGGCGGCGCCCACGTCCTGCAGCGCCTTGCCCAGGGCATTGGCATGGCCGGCCAGGTCGGGCCGGTGGATCGCGCGCTCGATCGTCGCGTTGATGCGGCCGGCCACCAGCGAGAGGCCCTTGCCGCCTTCCATGGTGACCTTGCGGCCCAGCAGGTCGGCGGCCTGGATGCCGTGCGTGCCCTCGTGGATCATGTTCAGGCGGTTGTCGCGCCAGTACTGCTCCACCGGGAAATCGCGCGTGTAGCCGTAGCCGCCGTGGATCTGGATCGCCAGCGAATTCGCCTCCAGGCAGAACTCGCTGGGCCAGCTCTTGGCGATGGGCGTGAGCACCTCCAGCAGCAGGCGCGCCTCGTCGGCCGCGGCCGCCTCGCCGGTGCGCAGTTCGTCCACCAGGCGGGCGCAGTACAGCATCAGCGCCAGCGCGCCCTCGCCATACGATTTCTGCGCCAGCAGCATGCGGCGGATGTCGGCGTGCTCGATGATGCGCACCTGCGGCTGGGCGGCGTCCTTGCCGGCGGGGCCCACGGGCCGGCCCTGCGGCCGGTTCTTCGCGTAGTCCAGCGAGGCGTAGTAGCCGGCCAGGCCCAGGGCCGTGGCCGCCATGCCGATGCCGATGCGGGCCTCGTTCATCATGTGGAACATGCAGCGCAGGCCCTCGCCCGGCTTGCCCACCAGGTAGCCGATGGCGCCCGCGCCCCCGCGGACCGGGTACTTGCCCTCGCCGAAGTTCAGCAGCGTGTTGGTGGTGCCGCGCCAGCCCAGCTTGTGGTTCAGGCCGGCCAGCGCGACGTCGTTGCGCTCGCCCGTCAGCCGGCCCTCGGTGTCGACCAGCTTCTTGGGCACGATGAAGAGCGAGATGCCCTTCACGCCCGGCACCAGCTTGCCGTCCGGTCCGGGGATCTTGGCCAGCACCAGGTGCACGATGTTCTCGGACAGCTCGTGCTCGCCGGCCGAGATCCACATCTTGTTGCCGCGCAGCCGGAACCGCGGGCCCAGCGGGTCGGCTTCGAAGCCCTCGCCGTCGGGCGTGGCACGGGTGGCCACGTCGGACAGCGAGGAGCCGGCCTGCGGTTCCGACAGGCACATGGTGCCCGAGAAGCGGCCGTTGAATTCGTTGAGCGCGAAGACCTTCTTCTGCAGCTCGGTGCCGTGCGCCAGCAGCAGGTTGGCGTTGCCGATGGTCAGCAGGCCGCCGCCGATGCTCACCGAGGCGGTGGCGAAGAACGCGCCCGCGGCCGCCTCCACGGTGTAGGGCAGCTGCATGCCGCCGATCTCGTAGTCCTGCGCGGCGCTGAGCATGCCGGATTCGGCGAAGGCGCGCGAAGCCTCGTGGGTGGCCTGCGGCAGCACGACCTTCAGGCCGCCCTGCCCATCATCGACGGCGCGCGGCTCCTCGGTGTCCACCAGTCGGTTGAAGGGGGCGTACTTCTCGCGCGCGATCCGCTCGCAGGTGTCCAGCACCGCGTCGAAGGTCTCGCGCGAGTGGTCCGCGAAACGCGGCCGCCCGCACAGCCGGCCGGCCTGCAGCCACTCGTGCAGCAGGAAGTCGACGGTGGGACGCAGCGCGCTCACAGGACCTCGAACACGCCGGCCGCGCCCATGCCGCCGCCGATGCACATGGTGACCACCACGCGTTTGGCGCCGCGGCGCTTGCCCTCGATCAGGGCATGGCCGGTCAGGCGCTGGCCCGACACGCCATAGGGGTGGCCGACGGCGATGGCGCCGCCGTTCACGTTCAGGCGGTCGGCCGGGATGCCCAGCTTGTCGCGGCAGTAGAGCACCTGCACCGCGAAGGCTTCGTTCAGTTCCCACAGGTCGATGTCCTGCACGGTGAGGCCCAGCTTTTTCAGCACCTTGGGCACGGCGAACACGGGGCCGATGCCCATTTCGTCCGGCTCGCAGCCCGCCACCGCGAAGCCCAGGAAGCGGCCCATGGGCTTGAGGTTGTTGCGGGTGGCGTAGTCCTCGCTGACCACCACGCAGGCGCCGGCGCCGTCGGAGAACTGGCTGGCGTTGCCGGCCGAGATCACGCCACCGGGCATGGCCGGGCGGATGCCGCTGATGCTTTCCTTGGTGGTGCCTTCGCGCAGGCCTTCGTCCTTGTCGGCGGTGACCTGCTTGGCGCGCAGGCCCAGCACCGGGTCGGCCACGCCGGCGGTGACGGTGATGGGCGCGATCTCGTCCTTGAACTTGCCGGCAGCCTGGGCGGCGCAGGCCTTCTGCTGGCTCGCCGCGCCGTACTCGTCCATCGCGTCGCGCGAGATGTTGTAGCGCTTGGCCACCTGCTCGGCGGTCTGCAGCATGCTCCAGTAGATCTCGGGCTTCTTGGCGACCAGGTTGGGGTCGCTCAGCATGTGGTGATTCATTTCCTGCTGCACGCAGGAAATGCTCTCCACGCCGCCGGCCACGTACACGTCGCCCTCGCCGGCGATCACGCGCTGCGAGGCGAGCGCGATGGTCTGCAGGCCGGAGGAGCAGAAGCGGTTGACGGTGAGGCCGGACACCGTGATGGGCAGGTCGGCCATGAGCGCGATCTGGCGCGCGATGTTGGCGCCGGTGGCGCCCTCGGGGTTGGCGCAACCCATGATGACGTCCTCGACGGCGTCACCCGGCACGCCGGCGCGCTTGAGCGCCTCGCGGACCACGTGGCCACCCAGGGTGGCGCCGTGCGTCATGTTGAAGGCACCCTTCCAGCTCTTGGTCAGCGGGGTGCGGGCGGTGGAAATGATCACTGCATTGGTCATGGCGTAGCCTTTGCGAATTCGGTTTAGAACGACTTGCCTTCGGCGGCGAGGCGGGCCAGCAGCGGCGCCGGCTCCCAGAACTTCGCGTCGTCGCGCGGGTTGCGCTGGAAGCGCTTCATGGCCTGGACCACGTTGAACAGGCCGACCTGGCTGGCGTACTGCATGGGGCCGCCGCGGTAGATCGGGAAGCCGTAGCCGGTGATGTAGACCATGTCGATGTCGCTGGCGCGGGCGGCGATGCCGTCCTCGACGATGTGGGCGCCCTCGTTCACGAGTGCGAACACCAGGCGCTGCACGATCTCCTCGTCGGAGATCTTGCGCGGGGTGATGCCCAGCGACTGGCGGTGCTCCTCGATCATCTTCACGACCACGTCGGACGGGATCGCGTCACGCTTGCCTTCCTTGTAGTCGTACCAGCCGGCGCCGGTCTTCTGGCCGAAGCGGCCCATCTCGCAGAGCTTGTCGGCAGTGCGGCTGTAGAGCATGTTCGGACGCTCGACGGCGCGGCGCTTGCGGATCGCCCAGCCGATGTCGTTGCCCGCCAGGTCGCCCATGCGGAAGGGGCCCATGGCAAAGCCGAACTTCTCGATCGCCTTGTCCACCTGCTGCGGGGTGCAGCCTTCGTCCAGCAGGAAGCCGGCCTGGCGGCTGTACTGCTCGATCATGCGGTTGCCGATGAAGCCGTCGCACACGCCCGAGACCACGGCGGTCTTCTTGATCTTCTTGGCCAGCGTCATCACGGTGGCCAGCACGTCCTTGCCGGTCTTGGCGCCGCGCACCACTTCCAGCAGCTTCATCACGTTGGCCGGGCTGAAGAAGTGCATGCCGACCACGTCCTGCGGGCGCTTGGTGAAGGCGGCGATCTTGTCCACGTCCAGGGTGGAGGTGTTGGAGGCCAGGATCGCACCCGGCTTCATGGTGGCGTCCAGGGTCTCGAACACCTTCTGCTTGACGCCCATTTCCTCGAACACCGCCTCGATCACCAGGTCGGCATCCTTCAGGTCGGCGTAGTTCAGCGTGGTGCTGAGCAGCGCCATGCGCTTGTCCAGCACTTCCTGCTTGAGCTTGCCCTTCTTGACCTGGGCTTCGTAGTTCTTGCGGATGGTCGCGATGCCGCGGTCCAGCGCTTCCTGCTTCATCTCCAGGATCTTCACCGGGATGCCGGCGTTCAGGAAGTTCATGGAGATGCCACCGCCCATGGTGCCGGCGCCGATCACGGCCACGGACTTGATCTCGCGCTGCGGCGTGTCCGAAGGCACGTCGGGGATCTTGGTGGCGGCGCGCTCGGCCATGAACAGGTGGCGCAGGGCGCGGCATTCGGGCGTGAGCATGAGGGCCATGAAGACCTCGCGCTCGTAGACCATGCCGTCGTCGAACTTCTTCTTGGTCGCGGCCTCGACCGCATCCACGCACTTCTCGGGCGCGGGGAAATTCTTGGCCATGCCGCGCACCATGTTGCGCGCGAACTGGAAATAGGCGTCACCCTGGGGGTGGCTGCACTTGAGGTTGCGCACCAGCGGCAGCGGGCGCGCATCGGCCACGGAACGGGCGAGGGCCAGGGCCTCCTCCATCAGCGATTCGGCGCTGCCAGCCATCTTGTCGAACAGCTTCTGGCCGGGCACCTGGGCGAGCAGTTCGCTCTTGACCGGCTCGCCGCTGACGATCATGTTCAGCGCGGTCTCCACGCCCAGCACGCGCGGCAGGCGCTGCGTGCCGCCCGCGCCGGGGATCAGGCCCAGCTTCACTTCCGGCAGCGCGATGCTCGCGCCCGGCGCGGCGATGCGGTAGTGGCAGCCCAGGGCCAGTTCCAGGCCGCCGCCCATGGCGACGGAGTGGAGGGCCGCCACGACCGGCTTGGCCATGGCTTCGAGCATGCGGATGACGGACAGCAGGTTGGGCTCGGCGATCGCCTTGGGCGTGTCGAACTCGGTGATGTCGGCGCCGCCGGAGAAGGCCTTGCCCGCCCCGGTGATCACCACCGCCTTCACGGCAGCATCGGTGCTCGCCTGCTCCAGGCCCTGCGCGATGCCCATTCGGGTCGCGTGGCCCAGCCCGTTCACCGGCGGGTTCTGCAGGGTGATCACTGCCACGTCGCCGTGGACCTTGTACTCAGCCGTCATATGGATTTCCTTCGCCGAAAAATAAAAAAGTACGGTCGTTCGATTTTGCGATTCTAGGGCCAGCCCTGCATCCTGCCGACCCCCGATGTCACTGCCGGGACAAACCGAAAGCATAGGCCCGCGGCAAGCAGCAAGCCAGCCCCCGCAAGAAACAAAAAGAGGCTTGCCGCCACCCCGACCGCCGGGCCGCGGGCGCAGGCCGGGTCAGCACGCCCCGCAGGGGCCCCGTCCGCGCGGAATGCATTGCAGCGCGGACACCTCTTTCATGGGCTGCGGCTTTGCCGAAGCCTATGAAACTGATCAACGCACCTGCAAAACGCTCCAGCGTTTTGCAGGTGAATCACACCTCCAGCCACTCCTTGCGGATATAGGCATCCTGGCGCAGCGTCTCCGGCGTGCCCTGGAACACGATGCTGCCGTGGCCCATGACGAGCGCGCGGTCCGAGATCTGCATCGCGATCGTGAGCTTCTGCTCGATCAGCAGTACCGAGATGCCGCGGTCCTTGAGCTTCTTCAGGTATTCGCCCACCAGCTCCACGATCTTTGGCGCCAGGCCTTCCGTGGGCTCGTCAATGATGATGAGGTCGGGGTCGCCCATCAGGGTGCGGCACAGGGTCAGCATCTGCTGCTCGCCGCCCGAGAGCACGCCGGCCTCGGTGTGCTGCCGCTCCTTCAGCCGCGGGAACATGCCGTACATGTCGTCGAAGCTCCAGCGGCCCTTCTGGCGCGTGCCCTTCTGGCCCAGCAGCAGGTTCTGGTGCACCGTGAGCTTGGGGAAGATGTCGCGGTTCTCGGGCACGTAGCCGATGCCCAGGTGGGCGATCTCGTAGGGCTTCATGCCGCGGATGTGGCTGCCCTTCCAGTCGACCGTGCCGGTGCAGTCCACCATGCCCATGATGGCCTTGGCGGTGGTGGACCGGCCGGAGCCGTTGCGCCCCAGCAGGGCCACGATCTCGCCCTCGTTGACCTCGAACTCCACGCCGTGCAGCACGTGGCTCTTGCCATAGAAGGCGTGCAGGTTGTCGATGTGCAGGATGCTCATGTCAGTGCCCTCCCGCCTGCGCGTCCGCGACCGAGGAGCCCAGGTAGGCCTCCTGCACGCGCTGGTTGGCCCGCACGCGGTCGGGCGTGTCGAAGGCGATCACCTCGCCGTACACCACCACCGCGATCTTGTCCGCCAGGCCGAAGACCACGCCCATGTCGTGCTCGACGGTGAGCAGGGTCTTGCCCACCGTCACCTCCTTGATGAGGTCGATGAAGCGCTTGGTTTCGCTCTTGCTCATGCCTGCGGTGGGCTCGTCCAGCAGGATCACGCTGGCGCCCCCGGCGATCGTGATGCCGATCTCCAGGGCGCGCTGCTCGGCGTAGGTGAGGTTCATGGCCAGCACGTCGCGCTTGCGCTCCAGCTTGATCATGTGCAGCAGCTGTTCGGCGCGCTCGTTGGCGTCGTCCAGGTCGGCCAGGAACTTGAGGAAGGTGTAGCGGTAGCCCAGGCTCCACAGCACCCCGCAGCGCAGGTTCTCGAAGACGCTCAGCTTGGGGAAGATGTTCGTGATCTGGAAGCTGCGCGAGAGGCCCAGCCGGTTGATCTCGAAGGGCTTCTTGCCATCGATGCGCTGGCCGTGCAGCAGCACCTCGCCGCTGGTGGCCGGGAAGCGGCCGCTGATCAGGTTGAACAGCGTGGACTTGCCTGCGCCGTTGGGCCCGATCACCGCCACGCGCTCGCCCGCCTGCACGGACAGGTTGGCGCCACGGATGATCTCGGTCCTGCCGAAGCTCTTGCGCAGGTCCTTCAGTTCGAGTGCAGGAACGCTCATGCCAGCGCCTCCCGACGCTTGATCTCTTTTTCGATGTCTTCCTGGATGCGGCCCCACTGCGCCTTGAAGGTGCGGCGGCAGACCTCGAACAGGCCCAGGCCGGTGGCCATCACCAGCACGCAACCGACCCAGCTGTCGGCGCCCTGCGCGTTCAGCGGCACACCCAGGAAGGTGAGTTCCGGGCCCAGGGCGGCATTCAGCTTCAGGTGGTAGACCATCTCGATCATGCCGGCCGCGCCCAGCAGCGTGATGAGCGCGGTGCCGGCCAGCGCCAGGTAGCTCACCCACAGCTCCTTCAGGCGGCCGAAGGACGCGACCCGCAGGTTCATCATGATCAGGCTGGCGATGCCACCGGGCGCATACATCACCATGAACAGGAACACCAGGCCCAGGTACAGCAGCCAGGCCTTGGTCAGCTCCGACAGCAGCACGAAGGCCATCACCATCAGGATGGCGCCGATGATGGGACCGAAGAAGAAGGTCGCGCCGCCCAGGAAGGTGAACAGCAGGTAGGCGCCGGAGCGGGCGCCGCTCACCACCTCGGAGGTGACGATCTCGAAGTTCAGCGCCGCCAGGCCCCCGGAGATGCCGGCGAAGAAGCCCGCGATGATGAAGGCGATGTACCGCACCTTGCGCGTGTCGTAGCCCACGAACTCGACGCGCTCGGGGTTGTCGCGCACGGCGTTGAGCATGCGGCCCAGGGGCGTGCGGGTGAAGGCGAACATCAGCCCGGTGCAGATGAAGGTGTACAGGGCGATCAGGTAATACAGCTGGATCTGCGGCCCGAAGGTGATGCCGAAGGGCTTGCTGCCGACCACGCGGTTGCTGGAGATGCCGCCCTCGCCGCCGAAGAAGTCGGGGAACATGAGCGCCATCGCGAAGATCAGCTCGCCGATGCCCAGGGTGATCATCGCGAAGGGCGTGGCCGCCTTCTTCGTGGTGACGTAGCCGAAGAGCACCGCGGTGAGCGCGCCCGCCGCACCGCCGACCAGCGGCAGCAGGCTGACCGGCAGCGGCAGCACCCCCTTGCCGATGAAGTTCAGCGCATGGATCGCGATGAACGCGCCCATGCCGGAATACACCGCGTGGCCGAAGCTGAGCATGCCGCCCTGCCCCAGCAGCATGTTGTAGGAGAGGCAGACGATGATCGCGATGCCCATCTGGGTGAGCATGGTCTGCGACAGGCTGCTGCTGAAGATCAGCGGCGCCACCAGCAGCACCAGCGCGTAGGCGGACCAGACCAGCCAGCGGCCGATGTTGAGCGGGCGGAACTCGTGGAAGCGCCGCGCCGCGGGCTTGGCGCCCGCGAGGCGGGTGGCGTCGGCGGAAGTCGTGTTCATCGCGTCAGCCCTCCCGCGTTCCGAGCAGGCCCTTGGGCCGGAAGATGAGCATGAGCACCAGGAACATGAACGGCAGGATGGGGGCGATCTGGCTGATCTTGAGCTTCCACAGGGTGTAGCCGAAGCTGTCGGGGGTGAGGTTCAGGCCGATGGTGGAGGCCGCGCCCATGAGCGAGCTGTCGATGCCCACGGCGAAGGTCTGGATGATGCCGATGGCCAGGGAGGCGACGAAGGCGCCCGCGAGCGAGCCCATGCCGCCGACGACCACCACCACGAAGATCACCGGGCCCACCGCACCGGCCATGCCGGGCTCGGTCACGAAGGCGTTGCCGCCGATGACGCCGGCCAGGCCGGCCAGGGCCGCACCGCCGCCGAACACCATCATGAAGACGCGCGGCACGTTGTGGCCCAGCGCCTCCACCGTTTCCGGGTGGGTCAACGCGGCCTGGATCACCAGGCCGATGCGGGTGCGCGTGAGCAGCAGCCAGATGGCCAGCAGCATCAGCAGCGCGACGAACATCATGAACGCGCGGTAGATGGGGAACTGCGTGCCGTACAGCGTGAACAGCGGGCCGCTCAGCAACGCCGGCACCCGGTAGTCCACCGAGCTGGTGCCCCAGATGAGCTGCACCACCTCCAGGACGATGAAGGACAGGCCGAAGGTGATCAGCAGTTCCGGCACGTGGCCGAACTTGTGCACCCGGCGCAGGCAGTAGCGCTCGAACAGCGCACCCAGCCCGCCCACGAGCAAGGGCGAGATCACCAGCGCCGGCCAGAAGCCGACCAGCTGGCTGGTGCCGAACGCGAAGTACGCACCCAGCATGTAGAAGCTGGCGTGCGCAAAGTTGAGCACGCCCATCATGCTGAAGATCAGCGTGAGGCCTGAACTCAGCATGAACAGCAGCAGCCCGTAGCTGATGCCGTTCAGGAGCGAGATGGTGAAGAATTCCATGGAGGGAAAGTGGTTCGCAAAAAAGCCCGTTCACCCCGGCAAGGGCGAACGGGCCTTGTGAGCTCAGCCCGAACGGATGCCCGGGTGGCCGGTCAGCCCGCGCTCGGCCGCTTCATCTGGCAGCTGGTGGGCGTGCTGGAGACGTAGGGCGCGAACTCCTTGATGGGCGCGAAGGTGTAGCCGGTGTTCTCCACGCTGTACGGATGGGCCTTGTCCACCTTCTGCCACTTGTCGATGAACATGGTCTGCTGCAGCTGGTGGTCGGACGCGCGCATGGTCACGTCACCGGCGAAGCTCTTGACCGACAGGCCTTCCAAGGCCTTGGCGACCTTGGCCGGCTCGGCGGAACCGGCCTTGGCGATGGCGGCACCCAGCAGCTTCAGGCCGTTGTAGGTGGCGAAGGTGTAGTAGTCGTCGTTGAACTTCTTCTTGAAGTCGTTGACGATGCCGCCGATCTCGCCGGTCGAGAAGTTCGAGTGGTTGTACGCCACCATGTAGACCTCGCTCTCGCCGCCCGCGGCCAGCGCGGTGGGCGTGCCGGTGACACCGGCGTAGTAGGTGTACATCGGGATCTTCAGGCCGGCGTCGTTCATGGCCTTGACCAGCAGGGTCAGGTCCTGGCCCCAGTTGCCGGTGACGATGGCCTGGGCGCCCGACTGCTTGATCTTGGCGACGTAGGGAGAGAAGTCCTTGACCTGGCCGATGGGGTGCAGGTCCTCGCCGGCGATCTTGATGTCCGGACGCTTGCGGGCCAGGTCTTCCTTGAAGTACTTGGCGACCTGCTGGCCGTGCGAGTAGTTCTGGCCGATGATGTAGACGCTCTTGAGCTGCGGCTGGTCCTTCATCAGGGTGGTCAGCGCCTCCATCTTCATGGAGGTGTCCGCGTCCAGGCGGAAGTGCCAGTAGCTGCACTTCTCGTTCGTCATCGAGGGGTCGACGGCGGCGTAGTTGAAGTAGATCAGTTCCTTGCCGGGGTTGCGGTCATTGAACTTCTCGACCGCGTCCTCGATGGCGAGGCCGGCGCCGGAGCCGTTGCCCTGGGTGACGTAGCGGAAGCCCTGGTCGATCGCGGCCTTCAGCGTGTTCAGGCTTTCCTGCGGCGAGCCCTTGTTGTCGAAGCCCACCACCTCGAACTTGACGCCGGCGGGGTTGTTGGCGCCGGACAGGCGCTCCGCGGCGAACTGCCAGCTCTTGAGCTGGTTCTGGCCCACGTTGGCGAACGGGCCCGACAGCGGGTCCATGAACGCGATGCGCACGGTCTGGCCGGCCATGGGGCTCTTGGCCTGGGCGAACACGGGACCGGCCACGGCCAGGATTGCCACGACTGCCACGCTCTTCAGGGCGAATTTCATTGCCTTGTCTCCTTATGGAACGAACAGCGGCAGGGTACTGTCTTTGTGCGGCGCAGCGATCAGGGAATGCCCGTAAGCGCCGGCCCGCTTATCGCCCAGGCGACAGCCTGTAGCCGAGGCGACCCACGGCCGGCGCCTGCGTCATGCGCCCGGCAGCTTGTAGTCCTTCAACTGCTCGCGCAGCCGCGTCTTGAGCATCTTGCCGGTGGCGCCCAGCGGAATCGCCTCGACGAAGACCACGTCGTCCGGGATCTGCCACTTGGCGGTCTTGCCTTCATAGAACTTGAGGAGCTCCTCGCGGGTCACTTCGGCGCCGGGCTTCTTCACCACCACCACGATGGGCCGCTCGTCCCACTTGGGGTGGCGCATGCCCACGCAGGCCGCCATGGCGACCGCCGGATGCCCCATGGCGATGTTCTCCACGTCGATCGAGCTGATCCATTCACCGCCGGACTTGATGACGTCCTTGCTGCGGTCGGTGATCTGCATGTAGCCGTCGGCGTCGATGCTGGCCACGTCGCCGGTGGGGAACCAGCCGTCCACCAGCGGGTTGCCGCCCTCGCCCTTGAAATACTCGCGGATCACCCAGGGGCCCTTGACCAGCAGGTCGCCGGTGGCCTGGCCGTCCCAGGGCAGTTCCTGGCCGTCGTCGCCGACGATCTTCATGTCGATGGCGTAGATGGCCCGGCCCTGCTTGAGCCGCACCTTCATCTGCTCATCCTCGGACATCTCCAGGTGCTTGTTCTTCAGCGTGCACAGGGTGCCCAGCGGGCTCATCTCGGTCATGCCCCAGGCATGCAGCACCTCGACGCCGTACTCGTCGCGGAAGGCATGCATCATCGCCGGCGGGCAGGCCGCGCCACCGATGACCGTGCGCGTGAGCGTGGAGAAGCGCAGGCCGCCCGGCTTCATGTGGGACAGCAGCATCTGCCAGACCGTGGGCACGCCCGCGGCATAGGTGACCTTCTCCGACTCGATCAGCTCATAGACGGACTTGCCGTCCAGGCTGGGGCCGGGGAAGACCAGCTTGGCGCCTGTGAGCGCGGCCGAGTAGGGGATGCCCCAGGCGTTGACGTGGAACATGGGCACCACGGGCAGGATGGCATCGCGCGCCGAGATGCCCATCACGTCCGGCAGCGCGGCCGCGTAGGCATGCAGGATGGTCGAGCGGTGGCTGTAGAGCGCGGCCTTGGGGTTGCCGGTCGTGCCGCTGGTGTAGCACATGCTCGAGGCCGAGTTCTCGTCGAAGCTGGGCCATTCGTAGCTCGTCGGCTGGCCGGCGAGCCAGGTTTCGTAGCTCACCAGGTTGGGGATGCCGGTGTCCGCGGGCAGCTTGTCGGCGTCGCACAGCGCCACGTACTGCCGGATGGTGGTGGCGCGGCCGTGGATGGCCTGCACCAGCGGCAGGAAGCTCATGTCGAAGCACAGCACCTGGTCTTCGGCATGGTTGGCGATCCAGGCCACCTGGTCGGGGTGCAGGCGCGGGTTGATGGTGTGCAGCACCCGACCCGAGCCGCTGACGCCGAAGTACAGCTCCAGGTGGCGGTAGCCGTTCCAGGCCAGGGTGGCGACGCGGTCGGAAAACAGCAGGCCCATCGCGTCGAGCCGGTTCGCCACCTGCTTGGCCCGCCTGGCGACGTCGCGCCAGGTGTAGCGGTGCAGGTCGCCCTCGACGCGTCGCGAGACGATTTCGCCGTCGCCGTGGTGGCGGGCCGCGAAGTCGATCAGCGACGAGATCAGCAGCGGCTGGTTTTGCATGAGACCCAACATGGTTTTCTTAGCTCCTCTGGCAGTCCTGGAAAGGGCGGTATCGTAGCCCGGCCAGACCGCATCGCGTTGGGGGCTTTCCCCGCAATGTCGTCCGGGTGTCCATGCCGGGGGGACAATGGCGGGATGAACGAGGCCGCCATCGCCCCCGCAGACGACACCGCGCGGACCGCGCCCGACCTGGGGCTGCGCTGGCGGCACGGCTTCGCCGGGCTGGGCCCGGCTTTCCACACCGAACTGCGGCCCACCCCCCTGCCCTCGCCC
>NZ_JADDOJ010000032.1 GCF_015159745.1 Ramlibacter aquaticus
CGTCAGGCAAACCCAGCCCCGGCCGCCGGCAGCCCGCTGCCGCGCCCAATGGGGCGGTCGGCACTTCGTGTCCGACTTCCCCTGCGATGCTCGGTCCAGGCCCCGCGGCGTAACTCGCTACGCGCTCGCCTGCGGCGAGCGCTTCGCTCAGACAGACGCCGCAAGTCAGAAAGCTTGGGGCCTGGCCCTGCGCTTCTCGGGCGCCCCATAGGGCGCGGCAGCAGGCAGCCGGCGGCCGGGGCTGGGTTTGCCAGTGGCACGGTGGCGCGCAGCCGTTGAGCGCCCGCGTCTCCTGACTCTCTGTGAGGTGCCGGCGCTCCACCGCTGGTGCGCCCAGATGGTTTTCTCGCCCCGCTGGCCGGCCTGTGGCGGGGGCGATTTGTGACGCGGCTGGAATTTGCGGCCTGGGGTCGGAAGCGCGGTCCGCAGGTCCGCGCGTCGTTTCATGCTCACGGCGCCTGTTTGAGCGAAGCGGTGGCGCAGCCAGCGCGTAGCGAGTTGCGCCGTGCCGGCTCCAGGCCGCAAATTCCAGCGGAGTCCGCGCAGCGGACCGCGGCAGTATGAGCCCCCGCCACAGGCCGGCCAGCGGGGCGAGCGCGAGGTCGAAGAGCGCTGAGAACTCTGTCAGCCCACACGGTGGCGCAAGCGTCCGGCCTCAGCAAGAAACGACTGCCAACCGCACCTGAAACATTTGGGAACACAGCGCCCCCGCCTCGGCCGTAGATTTGCTGGAACAACAACCGACTCGAGATTTGGGAGAGACCATGCGCGTTCGCCACCCGCTCCGCTTCGCCGTGCCCCTGGCCGCCCTCATGGTGGCGGGCTGCGCGAGCGTGGGGCCGGCGTCCCCTTCGGCCCCGGCGGTGGTGGCGCCCACCTCGCCGCTGACCCTGTCCGAGAAGGCCTTCGTCGCCCGGGCGATCAACAAGACGCTCTACCAGCTGGAGGTGTCGCGGCTGGCGGCGCAGCGCGCCACCGATGCGCGGGTGCGGGCCTATGCCGAGGGCATGGTGGGGCGGCAGACGCGCTTTACCGATGAGCTGGTGCGGCTCATGAGCGCCAAGGGCGTGCCGCCGCCCAAGGGGCTGGGCAGCGACAACGAGAGCAAGCTGCACAAGCTCGCCGCGCTGCCGCCCAGCGCCGCGTTCGACCAGGGCTATGTGCGCGTCATCGGCATCGAGGACCACCAGGCCAACATCAGCATGCTCGAACAGGGCCGTCGCATCGCGGTGGACCGCGAACTGCGGGCCTTCATCGACCGGAACCTGCCTATCCTGCGGCGCGAGCTCGGCGTGGCGCAGGAACTGGCGAGCTCGCTCACAGGCTAGCGCCGCGCGCCAGCGGACTACACAGGGCCACAGGGCCCGACTACAGCGCCTGCACGCGCCGCTCCTAGAGTGGGTTCGTGGCGCGCGCAACGGTGCGCCGCCGCAGTTTCCCCAGACCCTTCCACAAGGAGCAAACGATGGCAGCGAAAAGCAAATCGAAGTCGGGCGGCATGAGCCGCTCCGAAGCCGGCAGCATGGGCGCACGCGCCAGCAACCAGAACAGCCAGGCGCAAAGCGAGCGCGCCCGCGGCAACAGCAACGCCAGCAAGCGCGGTAGCGCCAGCAGCGGCGAGAAGCGCTCCTCCTCGTCCTCCTCCTCGGGCAGCCGCAGCCGCTGAGGCCGCGCCCCCTGGACCCCCGCAATGCCCGGCCCCGCCGGGCATTCTTTCGAGGGCACGGGCAGAATCAGGGGATGCTGATTCCAAGCGCCACGAATTTCCGGCGACTCCCCCACGTGCGGCCCGGCACGCTCTTCCGCTCCGACCACCTGGGCGCCCTGGACGCCGACGATGCCCGCCAGATCCAGGGCCTGGGCATACGCCGCGTGCTCGATTTCCGCGGCGCCGAGGAACGCACCGCCGCGGCCTGCGTGCTGCCCGGCGTCCAGGTGCATTCCCTGGCCATCGAGCCCACCATCGTGCAGGTGCTCAAGGACCTGCTGGACGCCGGCCACGAACTCACCGAGGCCGAGGTGGTCGCCCACATGCAGGACACCTACCGCGGCTTCGTGCGGCGCAGCAGCCACCGCTTCCGCGAGTTCTTCGGCCACCTGCTGGCCTCCAGCGAGCCCACCGTCTTCCACTGCACCGCCGGCAAGGACCGCACCGGCTTCGCCGCCGCGCTGGTGCTGCTGGCCCTGGACGTGCCCATGGACGAGGTCATGGCCGACTACCTGCTCACCAACGAGCGGCTCAAGCCGGCCTTCCTCGAGAACACCCGGCTGCCGCCGCAGGTGGCGCGCGTGCTGACCCGCGTGCAGCCCGAGTTCATCGAAGCCTCCTTCGAGGCCGTGCAGCAGGACTTCGGCGGCATGGACCGCTACCTGCGCGAGGCCCTGGGCCTGGAGGCGGCGCAGCGCGCCCGCCTGCGCGAGCTCTACCTGGACGGCTGAGCGCGCCGCGCAGCGCCCGGCTGTAGGCCGGGGTCTACAGTTGCCCGCCAGGCCCCCGCCACGGCCGCGCCAGGGCTAGCATGGCCGCCGATGAAGCACAGGAAGTGGTGGATCCTGGCGGTGGTCGTGGCCCTGTTCCTGGGCCTGGGCTTCGCCAACCTGTCGGTGCCCGAGCGCAAGGTGCAGACCGACATCTCGCACCTGTACGGCGTGCGCGACCCGCAGTTCCTGCGCTCCATGGGCCTGATGCTGGGGCCCGCCATCGCCGAGGGCAACCAGGCCACCGTGCTGCTCAATGGCGACCAGATCTTCCCCGCCATGCTGGAGGCGATCCGTGGCGCACGCCAGAGCATCCTGTTCGAGACCTACATCTACTGGTCCGGCGACATCGGCCGCGAGTTCGCGCAGGCCCTGGCTGAGCGGGCGCGGGCCGGCGTGCCGGTGCACGTGCTGCTCGACTGGGTGGGCAGCCAGAAGATCGACGACGTGCTGCTGCAGCTGATGCGCTCGGCGGGCGTGCAGGTGCGCTACTTCCACCCGCTGCGCTGGTACAACCTGGGCCGCCTGAACAACCGCACCCACCGCAAGCTGATGGTCGTGGACGGCCGCGTCGGCTTCACCGGCGGCGTGGGCATCGCACCCGAATGGACGGGCCACGCCCAGGACCCCCGGCACTGGCGCGACACGCACGTGCGGGTCGAGGGGCCGGTGGTGGCCCAGATGGAAGCGGTGATCCTGGACAACTGGGCCAAGACCACCGGCGAGGTGCTGCACGGCGCGGCCTACTTCCCGCCCCTGGCGCCGGTGGGCAGCGAGCGGGCCCAGATGTTCGCCAGCTCGCCGCAGGGCGGCAGCGAGAGCATGCTGCTCATGGTGCTGCTGGCGATCAGCGCGGCCGAGCAGAGCATCGACATCTCGAATTCCTACTTCGTGCCCGACGACGTGACGCGGCGCGCGCTGGTGGCGGCCGTGCGGCGCGGCGTGCGGGTGCGCATCATCACGCCCGGCCCGGTGATGGACGCCGAGACCGTGCGCCGCGCCTCGCGGGGCCTCTGGGGCGAGCTGCTGGAGGCGGGCGTGCAGATCTACGAGTACCAGCCCACCATGTTCCATTGCAAGGCCATGGTGGTGGACGGGCTGCTCAGCTCCATAGGCTCCACCAACTTCGACGAGCGCAGCTTCCGCCTCAACGACGAGGCCAACCTGAATGTGTACGACGCCGGCTTCGCGCAGCAGCAGCAGGCGGTGTTCGAGGACGACCTGAAGCATTCGCGCCGCATCACCCTGGCCCAGTGGCAGGCACGCCCCTGGCGCGAGAAGGTCAAAGAGGCGGTGCTGGCGCGGCTGGGCGCGCTGCTCTGAGGCGTGGCCCGGGGCCTTGCACGCCCGTCGTTCAACGCGCCCCGGTTCCTACCGCGTCCGGTGCCACGCTCCTACACACTTCGCGCCTCGGCAGCGCGATCCTGCAGTTTCACCAAGGAGCGTTTGCATGCCGAACCAGGAAGAATCCCGTGATGGCGTCCCTCGCAAGAGCCCGGACCGTCCCAGCCCGGACGTGAGCCGCGATGCCACCGACGGGCAGTCCGATGCACGCGGCCGCGGCGCCAGCGACACGCAGGGCGAGCCCGTGCCCACGCCCGGCGAGGCCGACGACCGCGCGCGCGGCTATCCCGGCGACGGCCCCGCCAAGGTGGGCCTGACCAGCAGCCGGCAGCCCGGCCTGGTGGCGCCCAGTGGCGTCAACGAGCGCGACCACGGCGCCGCCGACGACAAGCCCATGGGAGGCGGCAGCGTCAACCTGGACGACGGCACGAGCATGGAACATCCGCGCGGGCGCACCGGCGGCCAGGGCGGCACCTGGCAGAGCGGAAGCGACAGCGCGCCCCTGGGTCCGCCCGGCGCGGGCCTGTCCGACAGCAACGGCCCCAGCGACCCCGACCGGCGCGGCGGCCCCCGCCAGGAGTGATCGCCATGAAGAGGGAGAGCCACCACGCCTACGCACTGTTCTCCCTCGGTCTCCTCGCAGCGGCCGGGGCGGCCTGGACCGCCGCCATCGGCTGGCTCTGGTTCCGCCAGGAACACCTGCTGTTCGAGCCCGTGCCCTTGCCGGGCGGCGAGCGCCTGGTGCCCGACGAGGACGTGCACGAGCACACGGTGCAGGTGCCCGGGGCCGCGCTCTCGGTGGCGCAGCTTCGGCGGCCGGCGCCGCGCGGCGTGGTCTTCTTCCTGCACGGCAACAGCGGCAACCTGCGCGATTGCCTGGTCGACCTGGACGCGTTCCGCGAGGCGAACTTCGACCTGGTGGCCATGGACTACCGCGGTTACGGCAAGAGCAGCGGCCACATCGCGAGCGAGGAGCAGCTGCGTGCCGACGTGCGCGCGGTGTGGAACCACTTCGCCGGCCAGTACACGGGCCAGCGCATCGTGATCGCCGGCCAGTCGCTGGGCACCGGGCTCGCCGCCGGGCTCTCGGCCGAACTGGGCACCGCCGGCCAGCCGCCCCACCTGACGCTGCTGGTGTCGGCCTACAGCAGCATGCGCGCCCTGGGCGAGGAGCTGTACCCCTGGGTGCCGGGGCGCGTGCTGCGCTACCCGCTCCACACGGTGGAACACGTGGGCAAGCTGCAGGGCCCGCTGGTGCTGATCCACGGCGACTGCGACGAGCTGATCGGCATCCACCACAGCCGCGCCCTGGCCACCGCACTGCCCACCGCGCAGCTGCACTGCCTGGAAGGCGCGGGCCACGGCGACGTGCACCGCCACCCCAGCTTCCGCAAGGCCGTGGCCGGCGCGCTCGCCTGCCTCTGACGCGCAGCGCATGCAGGAGGCCCTGTGGGCCCTGGTCACCGGGGGCCTGATGCTGCTCATGGCGCTGGGCGCGACGGTGCTCACGCGCATCCCGCTGTCCACCAGCATGGTCTACCTGGGCGTGGGGGTCGCGCTCAGCCCCTGGGGCCTGGGCCTGCTGCGGGCCGACGTCGCCCAGCACACCGTGCTGGTGGAGCGGCTGTGCGAGGTGGTGCTGCTGGTCTCGCTCTTCTCGTCCGGGCTCAAGATGAGCACCGCGCTGCGCGACCGGCGCTGGGTGCTGCCGCTGCGCCTGGCGCTGCTCTCCATGCTGGTGACGGTCGCGCTGATCGCGCTGGCCGGACACCTGCTGCTCGGCCTGTCCTGGGGGGCGAGCGTGCTGCTGGGCGGCATGCTCGCGCCGACCGACCCGGTGCTCGCCTCGGACGTGCAGGTCACGCACCCGCGCGACCGCGACAGCCTGCGCTTCGCGCTCACCGCCGAGGGCGGCCTGAACGACGGCACCGCATTCCCTTTCGTGCTGCTGGGCCTGGGCCTGCTGGGGGCCGACCCCGACGCCCACGACGGCTGGCGCTGGCTGCTGCTGGACGGGCTCTGGTCCTCGCTGGCTGGGCTCGCCCTGGGGGCCGGCCTGGGGCTGGCGATCGCGCGCCTGGTGCTGTACCTGCGACGGCGCCACCGCGAGGCCGTGGGGCTGGACGATTTCCTGGGCATGGGGCTGATCGCGCTCAGCTACGGCGTCGCGCTGCTGCTGCATGCGAACGGCTTCCTCGCGGTGTTCGCGGCCGGCGTCGCGATCCGCTACCTGCAACGCACCCAGAGCCCGGACCCGGGCAGCCTGCGCCTGGCCGAGAGCGCCGAAGCCGACCCGGATGAATCGGTGGCGCAGAAGGTGGCGGTCGATCCGCGCCATGCACCGGCCTACATGGCGCAGGCGGTGCTGGGCTTCAACGAACAGCTGGAGCGCATCGGCGAGCTCGCCGTGGTGGTGCTCATAGGCGCGCTGCTGTGGTCGGTGCAATGGCAGGGCTGGGCCTGGTGGTTCGTGCCGCTGCTGCTGCTGGGCGTGCGGCCGGTGGCGGTGGCGCTGGGCCTGCGCGGCAGCCGCGCCTCGCGCGCGCAACGCTGGCTGATGGGCTGGTTCGGCATCCGCGGCGTGGGCTCGCTGTACTACCTCGCGTACGCCGCGAACCATGGCCTGCCGCACGCCGATGCGGTGCTCCTGGCCTCGGTCACGCTCTCGGTGGTGGTCAGCTCCATCGTGCTGCACGGCATCTCGGTCACGCCGCTGATGCAGGCCTACGAGAAGCGCAAGCGCCGCGGCCGTTGACCCTGCGCCGGGTACCGCCGAGCCAGCCCAGCCTCTGCGCTTGTCCTACATGCGGACGCTGCCCGAGCCGACATCCCGGGCGCCGCGCCTGCCTAGAGTCACCACAGGGCAGTCGTGGCTGCCCTTTCCATTGACGACGCGACAAATCCTGAAGGAGTACCCGCATGAAGACCTCGATCAGCCATACCGCCGTGGCCGTGATGGCCGTGGTGGCCGCCCTGTCCCTGAGTGCCTGCAACAAGCGCGATACCACTGCCTCCGGCGGCACCGGTGCCGGCACCAGTTCCTCGGCCAGCACCACCCCCTCCAGCAGCGGCATGGGCGCCGGCACCGGCAGCAGCTCGGGCACCGGCACCGCCAGCAGCGGCTCGTCCGACACCACCGGCTCCAGCAGCACCGGCGGCAGCACCGGCGCCATGGGCTCCACCGGCACCGGCGGCACCAGCTCCGGCACCAGCTCCACGCCGAGCAGCAGCACCACCACGCGCTGATGCGCAGGCACGCGCTCGCGCTCGCCGTTCCGTTCGCACTCGCCCTGGCGGGCTGCGGGCGTCATGCGGGCGGGGAGGCCGTGTCACCGGGCAGCCCGGGCACCGGCAACCCCACGGTGCAGGCCGCGCCCCAGGCACCGGACGGGCCGCCCGGCGGCTCCACCGGGGCCAAGGGCGGCATGCCCGCGCCGGGCAGCTCGGGTGGGGACATGCCGGCTGGCGCCACGGGCAAGGGAAGCGGCGCCGCGCAGGCGCCGGGCACCGGCCTGAACGGGGGACTGGGGGCGCAGTCGGGCATGAGCCCCGCCAGTGCCAGCCATGACACCGTGCCGGGCGTGGCCGGCGGCAGCAGCAACACGACGAACGGCAGCGCCGTCGGCAACCGCTAGGCGCGCTGGGCGCGCCTCAGCCGCCCCGGGCCACCGGGCGCGAGGGGTCGCTGCACCACTCGCTCCAGCTGCCGGCGAACAGCGCGGCGCGCCCCAGGCCGGCCAGTTCCATGGCGATCAGGTTGGGCACGGCGCTCACCCCGCTGCCGCACTGGTGCACCACCGAGGCTGCATCGCGGCCGGCCAGCAGGGCTTCGAATTCCGCACGCAACTGCGCGGCCGGCTTGAAGCGGCCGTCCGGCCCGATGTTCTCCGACCCGGGCCGGTTGAGCGCGCCCGGAATGTGGCCGGCCACCGGATCCAGCGGCTCGACCTCGCCGCGAAAGCGCGGCGCCGCGCGGGCGTCCACCAGGGTCTGACCCTGGGGCTGCGCGAGGCCGGCCTCCACGTCCTGCACGCGCGCCAGCCGCGCGAGCGGCGCCTGCAGTGCGAAGTTGGACTGGAAGGGCAGGGGCTCCTCGCCCGCCGCCAGCTCGCCGCCGGCTTCCTGCCAGGCGCGCAGCCCGCCGTCGAGCACGGCGACAGCCTCGTGGCCCGCCCACTTGAGCATCCACCACAGGCGGCCGCAGTAGGTGCCGTTGCTGCGGTCGTACACCACCGCCTGCATGTCGTTGGCGAAGCCCATCTTGCACAGCCACATGGCGAATTTCTCGCGGCTGGGCAGCGGGTGGCGCCCGCCCGAGGCGGCATCCCGGTGCGGGTGCTGGCTGCCGTCGGGCTCGACCACGGGCATGTCCGAGAGGTCGCGGTCCAGGTGGGCGTAGCGCGCGCCCGGGATGTGCGCCTGGCGCCAGGCCTCCTCGCCGACGGCGGGGTTCATGAGGTCGAAGCTGCAGTCGAACACCATGTGCCGCGCGCCGCTCGCGCGCAGCTGCTGCAGTTCAGCGGCGGTAATGAGCAGGGTCTGCATGGCCTGCAATTTATCAGTGTTCCTCGGCCGGCGCGTGGGGCGCGGCCCGGGCCCGCAGCGCCGTCGCGGTGATGCCGCTGGCGATGATGAGCCCCATCCCCAGCCAGCCCGTCAGCGGCAGCGAGTCGCCGAAGAGCAGCACGCCGTAGATCGCGCCGAAGACGATGCCCGAGTACTGGAAGCTGGCCACCACCAGCGTCGCGCCCCGGCTGTAGGCCCGGGTCATGCACAGCTGGCCCAGCGAGGCGAACAGCCCCACCGGCAGCAGCCACAGCGCATGCGGCCAGGACCAGGCCGAGATGCCGCCCGTGATGGGCATGGCCAGCAGGCCGGCCACCGTGGAGCCGACGGCGAAGTAGAAGACCGTGCGCGTCTCGGGTTCGCCCAGGCGCCCCAGCGCCATCACCTGCATGTAGGCGAAGGCGGCGATCAAACCGGACAGCAGGCCCACCAGGCCGGCGAAGGCCTGGTCCTGCGCGATGGTGGGACGCAGCATCAGCACCACCCCGCTGAAGCCGGCCAGCACGGTGAGCACCAGCGGGCCCTGGTGCAGGGGGGCGGCCGCGCCGCGCCGGGGCGTCCAGGCCAGCAGCGCGCCGCCGATGAGGAACACCGCCACCCACACGCTGCTCATGTAGTTGAGCGTCATGCCGGTCGCCAGCGGCAGGTGGGCCAGGGCGTAGAACCAGGCGCCCAGCGAGACCACGCCGACCAGGCTGCGCCAGGCGTGGCTGCCCGGGTAGGCCGTGCCCAGGGTGACGCCCTGGCGGCGCGCCAGCGCCCACATGAAGAGCATGCCCAGCAGGCCGCGGTAGAACACCAGCTCGGCGCTGCTGAACCAGGCCGAGGCGAACTTCACGCACACCGCCATGGTGGCGAAGAAGAAGGCGGCGGCGAGCATCCACAGGGCCTGCATCAGGGCTCCTGCACCCGGTGCGGCCAGGGAGTGGCAGCCGGCCGCCGGGCCGGCGGGGAGAGGGTGGCTGGGTGCTGCGAGGCCCGGTGCAGCGGCCGCCCCGGGCCGCCGTGCAGGCCGCCGGCGAGGCCGCGCATCAGACCGTGCCGATGCGGGCGCGGTACCACTCGTGGAAGTGCTGCATGCCGTCTTCCATCGGGCTCTGGTACGGGCCCACCTCGTTGGCGCCGCGCGCCAGCAGCGCCCGGCGGCCGGCGTCCATGCGCAACGCGATCTCGTCGTCCTCCACGCAGGTCTCCATGTACGCGGCCTTCTGCGCCTCGACGAACTCGCGTTCGAAGGCGGCGATCTCCTCGGGGTAGTAGAACTCCACCATGTTCAGCGTCTTCTGCGGCCCGATGGGGTGCAGCGTGGAGACGGTGAGCACGTGCGGGTACCACTCGACCATGATGTGCGGGTAGTAGGTGAGCCAGATCGCGCCGTGGCTGGGCGGCTGGCCGTTGCGAAAGCCCATCAGCGCCTTCTGCCAGCGCTCGTACGCGGGGCTTCCGGCGCGGCCCAGGCGGTTCGCCACGCCCACGGTCTGCACCGAGAAGTTCTCCTTGAACTCCCAGCGCAGGTCCTCGCAGGTCACGAAGTTGCCCAGGCCCGGGTGGAAGGGACCGACGTGGTAGTCCTCCAGGTAGACCTCGATGAAGGTCTTCCAGTTGTAGTCGCACTCGTGCAACTCCACGTGGTCCAGCACCATGCCGCTGAAATCCAGGGCGGCGCGCGGGCCCATGCCGGCCAGGTCGGCCTCGATGTCGCGGCCGTTGTCCTCGAACAGCAGGCCGTTCCATTCGCGCAGCTTCCACTGGGCGAGGTTCAGGCAGGGGTCCTCGGCGAAGTGCGGGGCGCCCAGCAGGGTGCCGGCCGGGCTGCCGTTGCCGCCGCTGTAGGTCCAGCGGTGCAGCGGGCACACGATGTTGCCGCCCGCGCCCTGGATCGAGCCGCGGCCCTTGAGGATCACGGCCTGGCGGTGGCGGCAGACGTTGGAGACCAGTTCCACCCCGCGCGCGGTGCGCAGCAGCGCGCGGCCCTCGTGCTCTTGCGGCAGGGCGTGGTAGTCGCCCTTTTCGGGCACCGACAGCGCGTGCCCCACATAACGGGGCCCGGGCTGGAAGATGAGTTCCATCTCGCGCTGGAAGAGCGCTTCGTCGAAATAGCTTGAAACGGGCAGTTGGCTTGCGGCCTGCTTGAGCTGAAGACTTAAATCAGACATGGGTGACCTGACCTAGAGACTCCCCCTATGAAGGGGCAGGGAAGCGCTGTTCTCGGGAGATAGGCGCGGGAAGGAGCGAACCGCTCTCGGGGCGGATGCCCGCAATGGGGCCCGCGATTGTACCCGGGGCCGTCCGGGCCTGCCCGCGAGGCCGGCGGGGCCGGGCGCCACGCCCTAGAATCGCAGCTTGACCATGACCCAGCCCCAGGACACCCCCCAGGCCCCGCCCAGCTACGAGGCCGCGCTCGAGGAGCTCGAACAGCTCGTCGCGGGCATCGAATCCGGCCAGCTGCCGTTGGAGCAGCTGCTTTCGGGCTACCAGCGCGGCGCCGCGCTGCTGCAGTTCTGCCGCGACAGGCTGACGGCCGTGGAACACCAGATCAAGCTGCTCGACGAGGGCACGCAGAAGCCGTGGATGCAGGAGTGAGCGCGGATTTCGAGCTCGCCCGCTGGAGCCGCGAACGCCTGGACCGGGTGGAGGACGCGCTGTCGCGCTGGGTGGTGGCCGATGCGCCGGCCGGCCTGGGCGATGCGATGCGCTATGCGGTGCTGGACGGCGGCAAGCGACTGCGCCCGCTGCTGGTGATCGCCGCCGCCGAGGCGGTGCAGGGCCAGCCCGAGGCCGCGCTGCGCGCCGCCTGCGCCGTCGAGCTGATCCATGCCTATTCGCTGGTGCACGACGACATGCCCTGCATGGACAACGACGTGCTGCGCCGGGGCAAGCCCACCGTCCACGTGAAGTTCGGCGAAGCCACGGCCCTGCTGGCCGGCGACGCGCTGCAGGCCCTGGCCTTCGAGCTGCTCGCCCCCGGCGAGGGCGAGGTTCCGCCGTCGGTGCAGGCCCGCCTGTGCCACCTGCTGGCCCGCGCCGCCGGCCATGCCGGCATGGCCGGCGGCCAGGCGATCGACCTGGCCAGCGTGGGCCTGAAACTGGACGAAGCCCGCCTGCGCGAGATGCACCGCCGCAAGACCGGCGCGCTGCTGCAGGGCTCGGTGATGATGGGCGCGGCCTGCGGCCGCTGCGATGCGCGCGCCGAGCGCGCGCTGGCGGCCTACGGCGATGCCGTGGGCGTCGCCTTCCAGGTCGTCGACGACATCCTGGACGTCACCGCCGATTCCGCCACCCTGGGCAAGACCGCCGGCAAGGACGCCGACCAGGGCAAGCCCACCTTCGTCTCCATCCTGGGCCTGGAGCGCTCGCGCGAACACGCGCAGCGGCTGCTGGACCAGGCCTGCGAGGCGCTCGCCGCCAGCGGCCTGCCGGACACGCGGGCGCTGCAAGCGCTCGCGCGCATGGTGGTCAACCGCGACAGCTGAACCCGGTGCCTATAGCCATGTCCCTGCTCGACTCCATCAACGACCCCGCCGACCTGCGCAAGCTGCCGCGCACGCAGCTCAAGCCCCTGGCCGATGAACTGCGGGCCTTCCTGCTCGCCAGCGTGGCGCGCACTGGCGGCCACCTCAGTTCCAACCTGGGCACGGTGGAACTGAGCATCGCGCTGCACTACGTCTTCAACACGCCCTACGACCGGCTGGTGTGGGACGTGGGCCACCAGACCTACCCGCACAAGATCCTCACCGGCCGGCGCGACCGCATGGGCACGCTGCGCCAGCTGGGCGGGCTGTCGGGCTTTCCGCTGCGCACAGAGAGCGAGTTCGACGCCTTCGGCACCGCGCACTCCTCGACCAGCATCTCGGCCGCGCTGGGCATGGCGGTGGCCGCACAGCGCAAGGGCGAGAACCGGCGCGCGGTGGCCATCATCGGCGACGGCGCGATGACGGCCGGCATGGCCTTCGAGGCCCTGAACAACGGCGGCGTGGCCGACTGCGACCTGCTGGTCATCCTCAACGACAACGACATGTCCATCAGCCCGCCGGTGGGCGCGCTGAACCGCTACCTGGCGCAGCTGATGAGCGGCCACTTCTACTCGGCGGCCAAGAACGTGGGCAAGAACGTGCTCAAGGTGGCACCGCCCCTGTTCGAACTCGCCAAGCGCATCGAGGAGCATGCCAAGGGCATGGTGGTGCCGGCCACGCTGTTCGAGAAGTTCGGCTTCAACTACATCGGCCCCATCGACGGCCACGACCTCGATTCGCTGATCCCCACGCTGGAGAACATCCGCCACCTGAGGGGGCCGCAGTTCCTGCACGTGGTGACGCGCAAGGGCCAGGGCTACAAGCTGGCGGAGGCCGACCCGGTGGCCTACCACGGGCCCGGCAAGTTCGACCCGGCCGTGGGCCTCACGGCGCCGGCCGCGCCGCCCAAGACCACCTTCACCCAGGTCTTCGGCCAGTGGCTGTGCGACATGGCGGCGCAGGACGAGCGCCTGGTGGGCATCACGCCGGCCATGCGCGAAGGCTCGGGCCTGGTCGAATTCGAGAAGCGCTTCCCGCAGCGCTACTTCGACGTCGGCATCGCCGAGCAGCACGCGGTCACCTTCGCCGCCGGCCTGGCCTGCGAAGGCATGAAGCCGGTGGTCGCGATCTATTCCACCTTCCTGCAGCGCGCGTACGACCAGCTGATCCACGACGTCGCCCTGCAGAACCTGCCGGTGGTGTTCGCCCTGGACCGCGCGGGCATCGTGGGTGCGGACGGCCCCACCCACGCCGGCGCCTACGACATCCCCTACCTGCGCTGCGTCCCCAACATGGGCATCGCCTGCCCGGCGGACGAGGACGAGTGCCGCCGCCTGCTCACCACCGCCTTCCACCGCGATCACCCGGTGGCCGTGCGCTACCCGCGCGGCGCCGGCCCCGGCGCCGTGGTGCAGCCCGGCCTGGAGCCGCTGCCCTACGGCAAGGGCGAGGTGCGGCGCGAAGGCAGCGGCATCGCCATCATGGCCTTCGGCACCCTGCTCGCACCGGCGCTCGTCGCGGCCGAGCGCCTGGGCGCGACGGTGGTCAACATGCGCTGGGCCAAGCCGCTGGACGAGGCCCTGCTGCTGCAGGTGGCCGGCTCGCACGAGGCCCTGGTCACGCTGGAGGAGGGCGCCATCGCGGGCGGCGCGGGCAGCGCCGTGTGCGAGGCCCTGCACGCCGCCGGCCTGGCCAAGCCGGTGCTGCAACTGGGCCTGCGTGACGAGTTCATCCCGCACGGCGACCCGGCGCGGCTGCTGGCCCTGCAGGGGCTGGATGCCGCCGGCATCGAGGCCGCGGTGCGCGACCGCTTCGGCGAGATCGCAGAGCGCGCGCGTCCGCCGCTGAAGATCGTGGGCAGCTGAAGGCCGGCCACCGGATGAAGCGGCGCTCGCTCCTGGGCCGGGCCGGCCTGGCCGGGGTGCTGGCCGCGGGCGTGGCGCCCGCCGTCCATGCGCAGCCCACCGTGCGCTGGCGCCTGGCCTCCAGCTTCCCGCGCTCGCTGGACACCCTGTTCGGCGCTGCCGAGTTCTTCGCCGCCCGCGTCAAGGCGCTCTCGGGCGGGCGCTTCGAGGTGCAGGCCCATGAGCCCGACACCCTGCTCACGGCCTTCGGCGTGGTCGAGGGCGTGGGCAGCGGCGCGGCCGAGATGGCGCACACCGCCACCTATTACTTCTCCGAGAAGAACCCGGTCTTCGCCCTCGGCTGCGCCGTGCCCTTCGGCCTGAACAGCCGCCAGCTCACGGCCTGGATGCTGGAAGGCAACGGCCTGAAGCTGATGCGCGAGTTCTACGCCGGCTACCACATCGTCAACTTCCCCGGCGGCAACACCGGCGCGCAGATGGGCGGCTGGTTCCGCAAGGAAGTGCGCAGCGCCAGCGACCTGCACGGCCTGCGCTTTCGCATCGCCGGCTTCGCCAGCCTGCTGATGGAGCGCATGGGGGCCGAGCCGGTCAACCTGCCCGCCGCGCAGATCTATGCCGCCCTGGAGAAGGGCCACATCGACGCGGCGGAATGGGTGGGCCCGTACGACGACCAGAAGCTCGGCTTCGTCAAGGTCGCGCCCTACTACTACTACCCTGGTTTCTGGGAAGGTTCCACCCAGTTCGACTTCTTCGTCAACCAGCGCGCCTGGAATTCGCTGTCGGGCGAGCACAAGGCCATCGTCGAGGCCGCGGCGGCGCAGACGCACGTGCAGGTGCAGGCCAAGTACGACGCGCTCAACCCGGGCGCGCTCAAGCAGCTGGTGGCCTCGGGGGCCAAGCTGCGGCCCTTCCCGGCCGACGTCCTGGCCGACGCCTTCAAGCACGCCAACGACATCTACGCCGAGACCTCGGCGAAGAACGAGCAGTTCCGCCGCATCTACGCCGACATGGCGCGCTTCCGGGCCGACCAGAACCTGTGGTTCCGCTTCACCGAGGCCACCTTCGACCGCTTCATGCAGGCGCAGAAGCTCTGAGGCCGGCAGAAAGCGAAACGCCCGGCACCTGCGGACAGGCCCGGGCGTTCGCAGGCAGCGCGCGCAGTCGCGGCGCTTATTCCTTGACCGAGCCGGTCATCCCCGACACGTAGTACTCCACGAAGAAGGAGTAGACGAAGGCCACCGGCAGCGAGCCCAGCAGGGCACCGGCCATCAGCGGTCCCCAGTGGTAGACGTCGCCTTCGACCAGCTCGGTCACCACGCCGATCGGGATGGTCTTGATCTCGCTGGAGGAGATGAAGGTGAGGGCGTAGATGAACTCGTTCCAGGACAGCGTGAAGGCGAAGATGCCGGCGGAGATCAGGCCCGGCACCGCCAGCGGCAGCACGATGCGGGTGAGGATCTGCCAGCGCGTGGCGCCGTCGATGAGCGCGCACTCTTCCAGCTCGTGCGGGATGGAGCGGAAGTAGCCCATCAGCAGCCAGGTGCAGAACGGGATGAGGAAGGTCGGGTAGGTGAGGATCAGCGCCAGCCGCGTGTCGAACAACCCGAGCTGGAACACCACCGAGGCCAGCGGGATGAACAGGATGGAGGGCGGCACCAGGTAGGCCAGGAAGATCGCCAGGCCCACGTGCTTGGCGCCCGAGAAGCGCAGGCGCTCGATGGCGTAGGCCGCGGCCACCGAGCAGGCCAGCGAGGCGAAGGTGGACACCACCGACACCAGCACTGTGTTCCACATCCACTGCGGGTAGGAGGTCTCGAACAGCAGGTGGCGGAAGTGGTCCAGCGTGGGGCCCACCACCCAGAAGGGGTTGCCCTCGCGCGAGAGTAGTTCCTGGTTGGGCTTCACCGAGGTGATCACCATCCAGTAGAACGGGAACAGCAGGACGATGACGAAGATCACCAGCGGGAGGTAGACCGTCACCGTCCGCCGCATGGGCGACTCGAGGAAGTCCATCCCGGTGGGGTTGAGGGTCGTGTCGGAGTTGTCGCTCATGCGTTCCCTGCCGGTCAGTCCTTGGCGCCCTGCTGCCAGGCGCGCCGCTGCAGCCCGAAGTAGCTGAACATGATGGCCGCCAGCAGGAAGGGCACCATCGCGATGGAGATCGCCGCGCCTTCGCCCAGGGCGCCGCCGGGGATGGCGCGCTGGAAGGAGAGCGTGGCCATCAGGTGGGTGGCGTTCAGCGGGCCGCCGCGCGTGAGCACGTAGATCAGCTGGAAGTCGGTGAAGGTGAACAGCACGGAGAAGGTCATCACCACCGCGATGATGGGCGTGAGCAGCGGCAGCGTCACGTAGCGGAACTGCTGCAGCCGGGTCGCGCCGTCGATGGCCGAGGCCTCGTAGTAGGAGGGCGAGATGGTCTGCAGGCCGGCCAGCAGGGTGATGGCCACGAAGGGCACGCCGCGCCACACGTTGGCCGCGATGGTGGAGAGCCGGGCGTTCCAGGGCGAGCCCAGGAAGTCGATGTATTCGTGGATGATGCCCATCTTCATCAGCGCCCAGCTGATGATGGAGAACTGCGCGTCGTAGATCCACCAGAAGGCGATCGCCGACAGGGCCGTGGGCACGATGTAGGGCAGCAGGATGACCGCGCGGAAGAAGGTCTTGAAGCGCAGGTTGCGGTTGAGCAGCAGCGCCAGCCACAGGCCGAGCGCGAACTTCAGGGCGCTGGCCACCACCGTGTAGAACAGGGTGTTGAACAGCGCCAGGCGAGTGACGTCGTCACCCCAGAGGAACTGGTAGTTCTCCAGGCCCACCCACTCGCCGGGGCGGCCGACCTTGGCGTCGGTGAAGCCCAGCCAGACCCCCAGCCCCAGCGGGTAGGTGAGGAACAGCAGCAGCAGCAACGCGGCGGGCAGCATGAATGCCAGCCCGAGCGCGTTGCGGCTGTTCTGGAAGCGCTCCAGCAGGGACACCTTGCCGGGTGCCCCTGCGGCGTCAGACCTTGTAGTAACGCTCTGCACGCTTCTGCGCCCGGTCCATGGCTTCCTGCGGCGTCTTAGAGCCGCTGATGGCCTCGGCCACCATGTCGACGACGATGAAGTCGGCGCCCGCGCCCGCCGAGGCGTAGCCCAGCTTGCCGGCGTAGCCGGTGGGCCGCATGTTCTTGGTCGAATCGCGGTAGGGCGTGTTCTTCGGGTCGGAGGTCCAGATCGGGTTCTTCTCGTAGTAGGCCAGGGGCTGCGAGACATAGCCGCCGCAGGCCTGGATCCACGGGTCGAACTGCTCGGCCTCCATCATGAAGCGCAGGAAATCCTTCGCGGCCTGCGGGTACTTGGTGTACTTCATGACCATCTGGTTGAAGAACAGGTGCGACTCGGTCGGCACGCCCGCCGGGCCCACCGGGAAGGTCGCGTGGTTGATGTCCTGCGCGATCTCCTTGAGCTTGGGATCGGGCGAATTCTTCGCGGCGACGTAGATCGAGATGCCGTTGTTGGTGGCGCTGATCTGGCCGTCCAGGAAGGCCTTGTTGTTGCTCGGGTCCAGCCAGGACAGGGTGCCGGGGATGAAGGTGGCGTACAGCTGCTTGCCGTACTCCAGGGCCTTCAGGGTCTCGGGGCTGGAGATGACGACCTTGTTGTTCTGGTCGACCAGCTTGCCGCCGAAGGCCCACATCAGCCAGTTGCACCACAGGCCGTCACCCGTGGCGTGGCCCAGCGCGTAGCCCACCGGGGTGCCCTTGGCGTGCAGGGCCTGGCACATCTTGAGGAAGCCGTCGGTGTCCTTGGGGAAGGCGTCGAAGCCGGCCGCCTTGAGCATGCTCTGGCGGTAGACCATCATGGAGCCGGCGGTGCCCAGGCCCAGCGCGATCCACTTCTTGCCGTCGGGGCGCACGTAGGCCTCCACCGACTTGTACCAGCCGCCGTACTTCTTGCCGAGGTACTCGGCCAGGTCGGTCACGTCCAGCAGCTTGTCCGGGTAGAGGTTGGCGTCGTCGTTGGTGGACAGGATGATGTCCGGGCCGGCGCCGGTGTTGGCGGCCACGGCGGCCTTGGGGCGCACGTCTTCCCAGTTCTCGTTGTCCACGCGGACCTCGACGCCGGTCTTGGCGGTGTAGGCCTGCACGTTCTTCATGAACTGGTCGATGTCGCCCTGCACGAAGCGGCTCCAGCGCAGCACGCGCAGCTTGGCGCCCTTCTCGGGCTTGAAGGGCGAGGCCTGCGCATGCACGGCCGGCGCGAACACGGCGGCGCCGGTGCCCAGGGTGCCGGCGGCGGCGACGCTGGCGGTGCCTTCCAGGAAGCGGCGGCGGTTGAATTTCGTCATGGCTTGTCTCCTTGTGTCTGCGTGGGAAAGGATCAGAGCCGGCGACCCGTGGCCTCATCGAACAGATGGGCGCGCGAGAGGTCGGGAACCAGGTGCACCCGGGTGCCGGGGGCGAAATCGTGGCGCTCGCGGAACACCGCGGAGATGTCCATGCCGTGGTGGCGGCAGGCGATGAAGGTGTCCATGCCGGTGGGCTCCAGCACCACCACGTCGGCCGGGATGCCGCCGCTGTCGGCGAGGATCAGGTGCTCGGGCCGGGTGCCGTAGACCACGGCCTGGCCCTCGCTGCCGCCCTCGTGCGGCGGCGCAGGCAGCCGCGTGCCGTCGCGCAGCTCGACCGAGGCGGCGCCGCCTTCGCGGCGCAGGATACCGGGCAGGAAGTTCATGGAAGGGCTGCCGATGAAGCCGGCCACGAACAGGTTGGCCGGCTGGTCGTAGAGCTGCAGCGGGTTGCCGGTCTGCTCGATGCGGCCGTCGCGCATGACGACGATCTGGTCGCCCATGGTCATGGCCTCGATCTGGTCGTGCGTGACGTAGATGGAGGTGGTGCGCAGGCGCTGGTGCAGTTCCTTGATCTCGCTGCGCATGGCCACGCGCAGCTTGGCGTCCAGGTTGGACAGCGGCTCGTCGAAGAGGAAGACCTGCGGGTCGCGCACGATGGCCCGGCCCATGGCGACGCGCTGGCGCTGGCCGCCGGAGAGCTGGCGCGGGAAGCGGTCGAGCAGGGCGTCGAGCGCGAGGATCTGCGCGGCGCGCTGGACCTTCTCGTCGATCACGGACTTGTCGGCCTTCGCCAGGTTGAGCGAGAACGCCATGTTGTCGCGCACCGTCATGTGCGGGTACAGCGCGTAGTTCTGGAACACCATGGCGATGTCGCGCTGCTTGGGCGGCAGGTCGTTCACGACCTGGCCGTTGATGCGGATCTCGCCGCCGGTGACCATCTCGAGGCCGGCGATCATGCGCAACAGCGTGGACTTGCCGCAGCCGGAGGGGCCGACCAGCACGGTGAAGGATCCGTCCGGAATCTCGATGTCCACGCCATGCAGGATGGGGGTGGTGCCGAAGTTCTTGCGGACTGACTGGATGGTGACGCTGGCCATGGGCTCCCGATGCTTGAGTGCCGGGAAAGTGTCGGCCAGGGGGTGGCGGGCAGCATCGGGCCAAACCCGTAGATTGGTCAGGCCACTCGACCGCTTGCGGCGTTTCCGCAGTGACGCACAGCCTGCGGGTGCAGACCTCACAGCCATCAATAATGCGTGCATGCCTGAGCAGAACGCCTACGCCGCCGGCCGCGACGCCCTGTCGCTCGCCCTGATGGATGCGCGCAACCGCACGCTGTCCCTGCTGGCGGCCTTCGACACCGCGCCCGCCGAGGGCCAGCCCGCCTGGCCGGCCGCGGCACAGCGCGACGCGGCCTGGATCGCGGGCCACATCGCCTGGCTGGCCGAGTACTGGATCATGCGCAACCCGCAGCGCGGCCTGGGCCCGGCCTGTCCGGCCGGCGGCGCACGGCTGGCCTCCATCGACCCGCCTGCGGACGCGCTGTACCACGCGGGCCTGGCGGGCGCGGCCGCCACGCTCGAGCTGCCGGCGCCCGGGGCCGTGCGGCCCTACCTGCTCGAGACCCTGGAGGCCACGCTGGAACTGCTGGAGCGCACGCCCGACGATGCGGCCTCGCTCTGGTTCTTCCGCGCGGCCCTGCTGCACGAGGACCTGCGCGCGGAACAGCTGGCCGCCCTGGCCCAGGCGCACGGGGTGCCGCTCGCGCTGTCGCTGCCGCCGGCCTTCCGGCCGCGCGACGCCATCCTGGTGCCGGCCACGCGCTGGCGGCTGGGCCTGCCGCCGGGCGATGTCGGCCGCGACATCGAGGACGGCTCGCTCGAGGTCGAGGTGCCGGAGTTCGAGATCGACGCCCAGCCCGTGTCGTGGTCGCAGTTCGCCGAATTCGTGGACGACGGCGGCTACGACAGGCGTGAGCTGTGGAGCGAGGCCGGCTGGGCCTGGCTGGCGCAGGCCGCCGCCGGCGAGGGCCGCCGCGCGCCGCGCCACGTGGAGCAGATTGGCGCGGCCAGCGGCGCCGTGCTGCGCTCGGTGTTCGGCCGCATGGCGCGCATGGGGCCGGGGCAGGCCGTGATGCATGCCAGCGCCTGGGAGGCCGAGGCCTGGGCCCGCTGGGCCGGCCGGCGCCTGCCCTCGGAGCCGGAGTGGGAGGTCGCGGCCCACCTGGGCGCGCGCCAGGGCCTGCGCACGGGCGAGGGCCTGGAATGGACCGCCACCACGCTGCGGCCCTGGCCCGGCGCCACGCCCGCGGTCTGGCTCGCCGGTGGCGACCTCGACGCCCAGCCCTGGCAGGGCCAGGCCCGGGTGCTGCGCGGGGCCGCCTTCGCCAGCCCGCCGCGACTGCACCACCCGCGCCGGCGCGCTTTCGCCGCGCCCGGCGACGACCTGCTCTTCACCGGCTTCCGGACCTGCGCGGCCTGAGCGCACGGCGCGGCGGCGGTGCCTCGAAGCGCCACCAGGGCAGCTCGCGCCGCAGGCTCAGCACCTGGCCGCTGCGCGAGGGCGTGTAGCCGGGCAGGCCGGCGATGCGATCGCGCCAGCCGCGGCTGCGCAGCACGCGCCGCAGCGAGGCGACCGGCGGCTCGTCCAGCGCGTCCTTCAGGCAGGCGAGGTGGTAGTGCTCCTCCAGCAGCGGCACGAAGCCCAGGCCCAGGGCGCGCGCCGCCGGCTCGATGCACAGGCCCACGTCGGCCGCGCCCGAGGCCACCGCCTGCGCCACCGCGGCGTGCGAGGGTTCGGGCGCCTGCAGGCCGCGGATCGAGTCCGGCAGGATGCCGGCGGCCTGCAGCATCTCCTCGAACAGCAGCCGCGTGCCCGTGCCCAGCGCGCGCGGCACGAAGCGGGCCCGTTGCCGCGCGATGTCCACCACAGAGCCCAGGCCCAGCGGGTTGCCGGGCGCCACCGCCAGGCCCTGCCAGCGGCGGGCGAAGCCGATCAGCTTGTGGCGGCCCGGCTCCAGCAGCGGCTGGTAGGTGCGCTGCGCCAGCGAGCCGGGCGCGGGCTGCGCGGGCGTGTGGAAGCCCGCCACCACGCAGCGGCCCTCGTTGAGCGCGCTGATCGCGTCCACGCTGCCGACGAAGCGCATGTCCAGCTGCAGGCCCGCGCCGCCCGCGTGGCCGCGCAGCGCGGACACGGCCTCGTCGTGGCTGGCGAACAGGGTCAGCACCTGCACCTGCGGGTCGAAGGCGAGGGCGAAGGCCCGCTCCAGCTCGCCGCGCACCGCCTCGAGCTGCGGCGCGATGCGGGCCTGGGCCTGGCGCTCGGCCCACAGCAGCTTGGTGGCGAAGGGCGAGAGCCGTGCCGCCTCGCCCTGCGACCAGCCCACCAGCGGCTGGCCGAGCTCGACCTCCCAGCGCTTGAGCTGGCCCCAGGCGTGGCGGTAGGAGACGCCCAGCCGGCCGGCGGCGGCGACGATGGACCCGCCCTCCTGCACGGCCTGCAGCAGGTCCACCAGCGGATGCCCCAGGCCGGGCGGGCCGGCGGGACCCTCGTTCAGGCGGTAGGCGAACTCGACGCGGCGCATGCGCCGATTGTGCCGCCCGTGGCGACACCTTATGCATGCTTTTGCATAGGGATGACCTTTCCCCGGCGCGGGCGGGCCGCCCCGGCTAGCATCTCGCCCCCATGAATGCGTTTTCCGACAGCCTGGCGCAGGCCCTGGCCCTGGTGGCCGGGGCGGACGCCGCGCTCTGGTCCATCGTCGGCCGCTCCCTGCTGGTGAGCGGGCTGGCCTGCGCCATCGGCTGCGTGGCCGGCCTGGCGCTGGGGGCCTGGCTGGGGGTGGCGCGCTTCGCCGGCCGCGGCATGGTCCTGGCCGGGCTGAACACCCTGCTCGCGCTGCCCTCGGTGGTGGTCGGCCTGGTGGTCTACCTGCTGCTCTCGCGCACCGGCCCGCTGGGCTTCCTGGGCTGGCTGTTCTCGCTGCGCGCCATGGTGCTGGCGCAGGTGCTGCTCGTGGTGCCCGTGGCCGCCGCGCTCACGCGCCAGGCGGTGGAGGACGTGGACCAGGCCAGCGGCGAGCAGCTGCGCTCGCTGGGCGCGGGGCCCTGGATGCGTGCCGCCCTCATCGCCTGGGACGAACGCTTCTCGCTGCTGACCGTGGTCATCGCCTGCTTCGGCCGGGCGGTGTCCGAGGTGGGCGCGGTGATGGTGGTGGGCGGCAACATGGACGGCTTCACCCGCGTGATGACCACCGCCATCGCCCTGGAGACCAGCAAGGGCGACCTGCCCCTGGCGCTGGGCCTGGGCCTGGTGCTGATGGCCGTGGTGCTGGCCCTCAACCTGGGCATCGCCGCGCTGCGGCGCTGGCGGGCCGGGCGGGGCGGGGCCGCGCTGCCGGGCACGGTGCTGGCGTGAGCGCCCTGCTGGACCTGCAGGGCGTGGCCCTGCGCTTCGGGCCGGCCGTGGCCCTCCAGGACATCAGCCTGCGTGTGGCGCGGGGCGAGCGGGTCGCGCTGATCGGCGCCAACGGCAGCGGCAAGAGCAGCCTGCTGCGTGTCATGCACGGCCTGGAGCGCCCCAGCGAGGGCCTGGCCCGCCATGAGGCCGGCGCCCGCCAGGCCATGGTGTTCCAGCGGCCCTGGCTGATGCGCGGCCCAGCCCTGAACAACGTGGTGCTGGGGTTGTGGCTGGCCGGCCAGCCCTGGCGCGCCTCGCGCGAGCGGGCTGCGCAGGCCCTGGCCCACGTGGGCCTGGCCGAGCAGGCGCAGCGGCCCGCCCGGGCCCTGTCCAGCGGGCAGCAGCAGCGCCTGGCCCTGGCGCGGGCCTGGGCCCTGGCGCCCGAGCTGCTGTTCCTGGACGAACCCACTTCCAACCTCGACCCGCACGGCAAGCGCGACGTCGAGGCGCTGATGGCCGACTTCGGCCGCCAGGGCATGACCCTGGTCTTCGCCAGCCACAACCTGGGCCAGGTCAAGCGCCTGGCCAGCCGCGTGGTCTACCTCGAGCACGGCCGCATCCTCGCCGACCTGCCGGTGCACCAGTTTTTCGACCGCGCGCTTCTGGAACGCAACTCCCACGAAGCCGCACTGTTTGTCAAAGGAGAACTCGCATGAAATTCCGCCGTATCCTCGCCGCGCTGCTGCTGGCCGCGGGCGCCGCCGCGCACGCCACGGACATTACCGTGGCGTCGACCACATCCACCGAGCAGTCGGGCCTGTTCGGCCAGCTGCTGCCGGCCTTCACCCAGGCGACCGGCATCGGCGTCAAGGTGGTGGCCGTGGGCACCGGCCAGGCGATCGACATCGCCCGCCGCGGCGACGCCGACGTGCTGTTCGTGCACGACCGCGCAGCGGAGCTGAAGTTCGTCGCCGAGGGCGGCACGCCGCGGCGCTATCCGGTGATGTACAACGACTTCGTACTGGTGGGCCCGCGCAGCGACCCGGCCGGCGTGAAGGGCCAGGACATCACCGCCGCGCTGGGCAAGCTGGCCGCGGCCAACGCGCCCTTCATCTCGCGCGGCGACCGCAGCGGCACCAACGCCGCCGAACTGCGCTACTGGAAGGCGGCGAACCTGGCCGACCACAAGGGCAGCGGCTACCGCGAGTGCGGCTGCGGCATGGGCCCGGCGCTGAACATCGCCAGCGCCGGCAACGCCTACGTGCTGACCGACCGCGGCACCTGGCTCTCGTTCCGCAACCGCGGCGACCTGGCGATCCTGGTGGAAGGCGACAAGCGGCTCTTCAACCAGTACGGCGTGATGGTGGTGAACCCGCAGAAATTTCCGCAGGTGAAGGCCGCCGAGGCGCAGAAGTTCGTCGACTGGGTGACCTCGCCCGCCGGGCAGCAGGCCATCGCCAGCTACAAGGTCGGCGGCGAGCAGCTGTTCTTCCCGAACGCCGGCACCGACAACTGAGGCCTACATCCGCGAGGGCATCCAGGTGGCGAGCTGCGGGAAGAACCACAGCAGCAGCACCATGCCGCACATGAGGAAGAAGAAGGGCAGGGTGACGCGCGCGATCCAGGTGATCTCCTTGCCCGTCATGCCCTGCAGCACGAAGAGGTTGAAGCCCACCGGCGGCGTGATCTGCGCCATCTCCACCACGATGACGATGAAGATGCCGAACCACACCAGGTCGATGTGGGCGGCCTGCACCGTGGGCAGGATGACGCCCATGGTCAGCACCACCATGGAGATGCCGTCCAGGAAGCAGCCCAGGATGATGTAGAACACGGCCAGCGCCAGGATCAGCATGAAGGGCGACAGGCCCAGCTCGGTGACGAACTCGGCCAGGTGGCGCGGCAGCCCGATGTAGCCCATGGCCAGCGTCAGGAACTGCGCCCCGGCCAGGATCAGCGCGATCATGCAGTACAGGCGCGTGGCGCCCAGCAGCGAATCGCGGAAGGTCGCCCAGTTCAGCGAGCGCTGCACGCCCGACAGGATCAGCGAGCCGGCCACGCCCACGGCGGCGGCCTCGGTCGCGGTGGCGAAGCCGGAGTAGATCGAGCCCAGCACCGCGCCGATCAGCAGCACCACCGGGATCAGGTGGCGCGACTCGAACAGCTTCTCGCGCAGCGTCATCGCGGCATCGGGCGGCGGCACGCGGTCGCGGTTCATCGTCGCCCACACCGCCAGGTAGCCCGAGAACAGCGACGCCAGCACGATGCCGGGAAGGATGCCGGCGACGAAGAGGCGGGCGATGGACACGTCGGCCGTCACGCCGTAGACGATCATGATGATGGACGGCGGGATCAGCAGGCCCAGCGTGCCGGCGCCGGCGAGCGAGCCGATGGTGATGTCCTCCGGGTAGCCGCGCCGGGCCAATTCGGGCAGCGTCATCTTGCCGATGGTGGCGCAGGTGGCGGCCGAGGAGCCGGACACCGCCGCGAAGATGGTGCAGCCGATCACGTTGGTGTGCAGCAGCCGGCCGGGCAGGCGGTTCACCCAGGGGGCGAGCCCGCGGAACATGCTCTCGGACAGCTTGGTGCGGAACAGGATCTCGCCCATCCACACGAACAGGGGCAGGGCGGTGAGCGTCCAGCTGGAGGCCGCGCCCCAGACCGTGATCGCCATCGCATCGCCGGCCGGCCGCGAGGAGAACATCTGCATGCCGATCCAGGCCACGCCGGCCAGGGTGAGGCCGATCCACACGCCGCTGCCCAGCAGGGCGAACAGCACGACCATGAGCAGGCTGGTGATGGCGACGTCACTCATTGTGCAGGGCCTCTTCGCTTTCCTTGACCACGCGCCGGCCGGTGAACTCCAGCCACCATTCGTCCATGAAGGCGATGAGCAGCACCACCGCGCCCAGGGCCATGCCCAGCTGCGGCAGCCACAGGGGCGTGGCGTCGTTGCCGGTGGAGATGTCGTTGATGACGTGCGACTGCCAGGCCAGGCGCACCGCGTAGAAGGCGAAGAGCAGCGCCAGCAGCGTCGCCGCCGAGAGCGCCCACATCTCCAGCGCATGGCGCGCTCGCCCCTGCAGGCGCCCCAGCACCAGCGTCACGCGGATGTGCTCGTTGTGCTTGAGCGTGTGCGCCAGCGCCAGGAAACCGGCGCAGGCCATGCTGTAGCCCGCGTAGGCGTCCGTGCCCTGGAAGTTGATGCCCAGCTGGCGGGTGACGATGGAAGCCAGCACCATGGCCAGCACGCCGATCATCGCGATCGCGGCCAGCCAGGCGCAGGCGTCATACAGGAAGTCGAGCGCTCTTCTCATTCCGTGCCGCCGGCGCAGGGCGCCGGCGTCCCCTCTCGGTGTCAGGTGCGTGTCGTGGTGCCGCTCAGGGCTTCATGTAGGCGTCGATCAGCTGCTTGCCCTCGGGGCCGGCCTTCTCCAGCCATTCCTTGAGCATCGTGTCGCCCACCTTCTTCAGGTCGGCCTTGAGCTGCGCGGGCGGCGCGACGATCTCCATGCCGTTCTGCTTGAGCAGGCCGATGGTGCGGGCGTTCTCGGCCTTGGAGGCGGCCCAGCCGCGCGTCTCGGCCTCGGCGGCAGCCTTCAGCAGGGCATCCTGCGTGGGCTTGTCCAGGGCATTGAAGGCGGCCTTGTTCACGATCACGGCGTTCTTGGGCAGCCAGGCCTGGGTGTCGTACCACTTCTTCAGATGCTCGTAGGTCTTGGTGTCGTAGCCGGTGGAGCCGGAGGACATGTAGGAGTCGACCACGCCGGTGGCCAGCGCCTGCGACAGCTCGGCCGCCTGCACCGTGACGGGCTGCGCGCCCACCAGCTCGGCGATGCGCGCGGTGGCGGGGCTGTAGGCGCGCCACTTCAGGCCCTTCATGTCGGCCGCGCTGTTGAGCGTGCGGTTGGTGTAGATGCCCTGGGGCGGCCAGGCCACGGCGTAGAGCAGCATCATGCCCTGCTCGCCCAGCTTCTTGTCCAGGAACGGCTTCTGCGCCTTGTACAGCTTCATGGACGCTTCGTAGCTGTCGGCCAGGAAGGGGATGCCGTCAGCGCCGTACAGCTGCCACTCGTTCTGGAAGTTCACGAGCAGGATCTCGCCGATCTGGGCCTGGCCCTGTTGCACCGCGCGCTTGATCTCGGGCGCCTTGTACAGCGAGGCGTTGGGGTGCACCGTGATCTTCAGCTTGCCGCCCGTGGCCTTGTCCACCTCGCCGGCGAAGTGCATGAGGTTCTCGGTGTGGAAGTTGCTCGCCGGGTAGGCGGCGGGCAGGTCCCATTTGGCTTGGGCGAATGCACCGGCGCTGCCCAGGGCAAGTGCGGCGGCGAGCAAGGCATGTCTGCGATTCATGGGCTCTCCAGGAAGACGGACGTGGGGATCGAAGTGGAAGCGGACAGCATACGGGCAATTGCCGTGCCAGCTTCCTTGGGATTTCCCCCTGCCCGCGCGCATGGCAACATCGCAGGCATTCTGGCGAGAGCAGCGATGACCCAACGAGACACCTGGCAGTTCTGGATCGACCGTGGCGGCACCTTCACCGACGTCGTGGGCCGGCGGCCCGACGGCAGCCTGGTGACCCACAAGCTGCTGTCCGAGAACCCGGGGCGCTACCGGGATGCGGCGGTGGCCGGCATCCGCCACCTGCTGGGCCTGGCCGAGGGCGAGCCGGTGACGCCCCAGCGGGTGGAGTGCGTCAAGATGGGCACCACCGTGGCCACCAACGCGCTGCTGGAGCGCAAGGGCGAGCCCACGCTGCTGGTCACCACGCGGGGCTTCCGCGACGCGCTGCGCATCGCCTACCAGAACCGCCCGCGCCTGTTCGACCGCCATGTGCTGCTGCCCGAGCTGCTCTACAGCCGCGTGGTCGAGGCGCAGGAGCGCCTGTCGGCCCAGGGCGAGGTGCTGCAGGCGCTGGACGAGGACGCGCTGCGGCGCGAACTGGTGCACGCCCATGCCCAGGGCCTGCGCAGCGCGGCCATCGTCTTCATGCACGGCTACCGCTTCACCGCGCACGAGGCGGCCGCGGCGCGCATCGCTCGGGAGGTCGGCTTCACGCAGGTCAGCACCTCGCACCAGACCAGCCCCATGATGAAGTTCGTCAGCCGCGGCGACACCACGGTGGTGGATGCCTACCTCTCGCCCATCCTGCGCCGCTACGTGGAGCAGGTGGCGGCGGAGATGCCGGGCGTGCGCCTGTTCTTCATGCAGTCCTCGGGCGGCCTGGCCGACGCGCACGCCTTCCAGGGCAAGGACGCGATCCTCTCCGGCCCGGCGGGCGGCATCGTGGGCATGGCGCGCACCGCGCAGCTGGCCGGCCACGCCCGCGTGATCGGCTTCGACATGGGCGGCACCTCGACCGACGTCTCCCATTTCGCCGGCGAGTTCGAGCGCGAGTTCGAGACCCAGGTGGCGGGCGTGCGCATGCGCGCCCCCATGATGAGCATCCACACCGTGGCCGCGGGCGGCGGCTCCATCCTGGCCTTCGACGGTGCCCGCTTCCGCGTCGGCCCGCACAGCGCGGGTGCGAACCCCGGGCCGGCCTGCTACCGGCGCGGCGGCCCGCTCGCGGTGACGGACGCCAACGTGATGCTGGGCAAGATCCAGCCGCGCTGGTTCCCGCCGGTGTTCGGCCCGCAGGGCGACGAGCCGCTCAGCCACGAGGCCAGCGCCCTGAAGTTCGCCGAGCTGGCCGAACGCACGGGCCGCAGCCCCGAGGACGTGGCCGAGGGCTTCGTCGCCATCGCGGTGCAGCAGATGGCGAACGCGATCAAGAAGATCTCGGTGGCGCGTGGCTACGACGTCACCCGCTACACCCTGCAGTGCTTCGGCGGCGCCGGCGGCCAGCACGCCTGCCTGGTGGCCGACGCGCTGGGCATGGAGCGCGTGCTGGTGCATCCGCTGGCCGGCGTTCTGTCGGCCTACGGCATGGGGCTGGCCGACCAGAACGTCATCCGCGAGCAGGCTGTGGAACTGCCGCTGGCCGAAGCCTCGCTGGCGGCCGTGGAGGAGCGGCTGGATGCGCTGGCCAAAGCGGCGCGCGAGGAACTCGAGCGCCAGCAGGTCGCCCGTGGCGCGGCCACGGTGCACCGCCGCGTGCACGTGCGCTACCAGGGCAGCGATTCGGCCCTGGTCGTGCCCTTCGGCAGCCTGGCGGAGATCGTCGCCGGCTTCGAGTCGGCCTACCGGCAGCGCTTCGCCTTCCTCATGGCGGGCAAGGCCCTGGTGGTGGAGGCCGTCTCGGTGGAGGCCGTGGTCGCGGGCGATGCGCCGGCCGAGCCCGCGCAGGCCCTGCATCCGCCGCGCGAGCTGCCGCGCCGGGACACCGTGCGCATGTACTCGGGCGGCCGCTGGCACGAGGCCGCCCTGGTGGTGCGCGAGGACCTGCGGCCCGGCGACCGCATCCCGGGGCCGGCCATCATCGCCGAGCGCAACGCCACCACGGTGGTCGAGCCCGGCTGGGAGGCCGCGCTCACCGCGCTGGACCACCTGGAGCTCGCGCGGCGCGTGCCGCGCGAGGCTCGCTACGCGGCCGGCACCACGGTGGACCCGGTGCTGCTGGAGGTCTTCAACAACCTCTTCATGAACATCGCCGAGCAGATGGGCCTGCAGCTGCAGAACACCGCCTACTCGGTCAACATCAAGGAGCGGCTGGACTTCTCCTGCGCGCTCTTCGACGCCGAAGGCCACCTGATCGCCAACGCGCCGCACATGCCGGTGCACCTGGGCTCCATGGGCGAGAGCATCAAGACCGTGATCCGCGAGAACGCGGGCCGCATGGCGCCGGGTGACGTGTACGTGCTGAACGATCCCTACCACGGCGGCACGCACCTGCCGGACGTCACCGTGATCACCCCGGTGTGGCTGGAAGGCGGCGGCGATGCGCCCCTCTTCTATGTCGGCTCGCGCGGCCACCACGCCGACATCGGCGGCACCACGCCGGGCTCCATGCCGCCCTTCTCGACCCGCATCGAGGAGGAGGGCGTGCAGATCGACAACGTCAAGCTGGTCGAGCGCGGCGTGCTGCGCGAGCAGGAGATGCTGGCCCTGCTGGCCAGCGGCGAGTACCCCAGCCGCAACCCGCAGCAGAACCTGGCCGACCTGAAGGCCCAGATCGCCGCCAACGAGAAGGGCGTTCAGGAGCTGCGCAAGATGGCGGCGCAGTTCGGCCTGGACGTGGTGCAGGCCTACATGCGCCACGTGCAGGACAACGCGGAGGAGTCGGTGCGGCGCGTGATCACGCGGCTGCGCGACGGCTTCTTCTCCCTGCCGCTGGACAACGGCGCGAAGATCCAGGTGGCGATCCGGGTCGACGCCGGCGCGCGCAGCGCCGAGATCGACTTCACCGGCACCTCGCCCCAGCAGACCAACAACTTCAATGCGCCGCGCGCGGTCTGCATGGCCGCGGTGCTCTACGTCTTCCGCACGCTGGTGGACGACGAGATCCCGCTGAACGCCGGCTGCCTCAAGCCGCTGAAGGTGATCATTCCCGAAGGCTGCATGCTCAACCCCAACCCGCCGGCCTCGGTGGTGGCGGGCAACGTGGAGACCTCCATGTGCATCACCAACGCGCTCTTCGGCGCGCTGGGCGTGATGGCGTCCAGCCAGTGCACCATGAACAACTTCACCTTCGGCAACGCGCGGCACCAGTACTACGAGACCATCGCGGGCGGCACCGGTGCCGGCGAGGGATTCGACGGGACCTCCGTGGTGCAGGCCCACATGACCAACTCCCGGCTGACCGACCCCGAGGTGCTGGAGTTCCGCTTCCCGGTCCGGCTGGAGAGCTACGAGATCCGGCGAGGCTCGGGCGGCTTCGGCCGCTGGAAGGGGGGCGACGGCGGGGTGCGCCGCGTGCGCTTCCTGGAGCCCATGACGGCCAGCATCCTGTCCAACGGCCGCCACCACGGGGCCTTCGGCATGGCCGGCGGCGAGCCGGGGCAGGTGGGGCTGAACCAGGTGCTGCGCGTGGACGGCCGGGTGGAAGCGCTGGACCACATCGGCAGCGCCGAGATGGCCCCGGGCGACATCTTCGAGATCCACACGCCCGGCGGCGGGGGCTACGGCCGGGCCTGAGCGCGGCCTGCCCATCCGGCCTGCCCGCGCGCAGGCCGGGCCCATGAAAAACGGCCGCTTGACGCGGCCGTTTTCGTATCTCCCGCAGGGGAGCGGCTTTTACTTCTTGCTGGCGCTGGCGGCGCTGGCCGCGGGCTTGGCGCTGTCGGCCTTGGCCTTGGCCTTCGCTTCGGCCTTGGCTTCCTTGTCGGCCTGCTTCTTCGCCTTCTTCTCTTCCTTGGCGGCGGCCTTCTCTTCCTTGGCCGTGGCCTTGGCGTCCTTGGACGCCGCCGGCGCGGCGGCCGTGGCGGCGGGCGCGGCCTTCTTCTCTTCCTTGGCCATGGCGGCCGGGGCTTCCTTCTTCGTGCTGGCCGCGGCCGGGGCGGCGCCCTTGAAGCTCGCGCCGTTCACGGTCAGGCCGTTCTCGGACAGCTTGGCGGCGCTCTTGTCGCCCACGCCCTTCACGCGGTTGATGAAGTCGTCCCAGTCCTTGAAGGGCGCGTTCTTGCGCTCTTCCACGATGCGGGTCGAGATGGCCGGGCCGATGCCCTTGACACTGTCGAGTTCGGCCGAGGTGGCCTTGTTCACGTCGACGGCCGCGAAAGCCACGGCGGCGTAGAGCATGACCATGAAGGCCAGCAGTTTCTTCAGCATGGAGTCTCTCCTTGGGTGGACGGGCGCCCCAGGGCGGGGCCTTTTCCTAACGGCTTCGGGCCGGAGCCGGTTGACCCGGCACCGCGGCTCAGCCCGCCAGGGTCTTCATGTAACGCGCGACACCGGTCGCGACGTCGGCGAAGGCATGGTCGCAGCCGGCCCGGCGCAGCGCGCTGAGGTCGGCCTGCGTGAAGCACTGGTACTTGCCGCGCAGCGCGTCGGGGAAGGGCACGTACTCGATCAGGCCCTGCGCGGCCGCGGCGGCGGCGTCCAGGGGCGTGGCCGGCTGGGCCAGCGCGTTGACCACCGCCACCGCCACGTCATTGAAGGGCTGGGCGCGGCCGCTGCCGAGGTTGAAGATGCCGGAGCGGTCGGGGTGGTCGAAGAACCAGAGGTTGACCGCCACCACGTCATCCACGAAGACGAAGTCGCGCATCTGCTGGCCGGCCGCGTAGCCGCCGTACTCGCCGAAGAGCTTCACCTTGCCGAGCTCGCGGAACTGGTGGAACTGGTGGAAGGCCACGCTGGCCATGCGGCCCTTGTGCTGCTCGCGCGGGCCGTACACGTTGAAGTAGCGGAAGCCCGCCACCTGGTGCTGCATGCGGCTGAAGTCCGCGCCGCACTCGCGGCGCATGCGCTGGTCGAACAGCAGCTTGGAGTAGCCGTACACGTTCAGCGGCGCCTCGAACTCGGGCGATTCGGTGAAGCTGGACGAGCCGCCGTAGGTGGCGGCCGAGGAGGCGTACAGCAGCCGGGCGCCGCGCTCCTGGCAGGCGCGGAACAGGCCGCAGGACAAGGTGTAGTTGTTGTCCATCATGTACTTGCCGTCGCTTTCCATGGTGTCGCTGCACGCGCCCTCGTGGAACACGGCCTCGACGCTGCCGAACGCGCCGTCGGCGAAGGCGTCGTAGAACAGGTCCATGTCGACGTAGTCGGCGATCTTCAGGTCGGCGAGGTTCCTGAACTTGTCGCCCTGCGTGAGGTCGTCCACGCAGATGATGTCGTCGATGCCGCGCGCGTTCAGGCCGCGCACGATGTTGCTGCCGATGAAGCCGGCGGCGCCGGTGACCACCACGCGCGTCATGCGAACAGCTCCTCGTAGGACACGGTGGCGGTGCCGAACTTGCCGACCACGATGCCGCCGGCCTTGTTGGCCAGCGGGACCGCCTCGCGCAGGGGCATGCCCGCCGCGACCAGGGTGGCCAGCGTGGCGATCACGGTGTCGCCCGCGCCGGTGACGTCGAACACCTCGCGCGCCTGCGCGTCCACGTGCAGTTCGCCGTCGGCGTCGAACAGGCTCATGCCGTCCTCGCCCAGGGTGACCAGCAGGGCATCCAGGCGCAGCGATTCACGCAGGGCCTGGGCCTTGGCGCGCAGTTCGCCGGCGTCCTTCCAGGCGCCGGTGACCTGTTGCAGCTCGGCGCGGTTGGGGGTGATCACGCTGGCGCCTGCATAGCGGGTGTAGTCCGAGCCCTTGGGGTCCACCAGCACCGGCCGGCCCTGGGCCCGCGCGGCGGCGATCATGCGCGGGATGTGGGCCAGGCCGCCCTTGCCGTAGTCGGAGAACAGCACGGCGTCGTGCGCGCCCAGCAGGCCGTCGAAGGCCTGGTTCTGCTGCGCCAGGGCTTCGTGGTCGGGCTCGTTCTCGAAATCCATGCGCAGCAGCTGCTGCTGGCGGCCGATCACGCGCAGCTTCACGGTGGTCTTGAGCCCCGGGTCGCGCTTGAGGTGGGCGGCGATCCCGGTCTCGTGCAGCAGCGCGTCCAGCCGCCGGCCGGCTTCGTCGTCCCCCACCACGCCCAGGAAGCTGGCCTTCGCGCCCAGCGTCACCACGTTGTAGGCCACGTTGGCCGCCGCGCCGATCCGCTCTTCCTCGCGCGTCACCTTCACCACCGGCACCGGTGCCTCCGGCGAGATCCGCTCCACCGAGCCATGCCAGTACCGGTCCAGCATGGCATCGCCCACCACGAGCACGCGCGCGCGGCCGAGCTCTTCCTTCGATATCTTCATGGAACCAGACTGTAATCCACCGGGAAGACGCTTCCAACGCGGCGAGCCGCAGGCGAAGCCCCTTCCAGGCCGCCGCGGAACCGGCTGTGCCGGGCCGCCGGTGGCGCCCCCTTGAGGGGGAGGCGGCCGCAGGCCGCTTCGGGGGGCGGCGCAAAGGGTCGATGAACTACTGAGCGAAGCTCAGAGTTCTTCGACCCGCCGCGCCGGATAACTGTCCCATGCCTGGCACCCCGGGCACTGCCAGAAATGCTGCTTGGCCTCGAAGCCGCAGGCCGCGCAGCGGTAGCGCGTGAGCGGCTTGCAGGCGTGCTCCAGCGCGCCCTGGATCTGGCCGTGGAATTCCTGGTGCTCCAGGCGCTCGCCCGCCAGCCAGCGGGTGGCGGCGACCAGCGAGGTCTCGTTCTCCAGGTGGCGCACATACCAGTCGCGCGTGACCTCCGGGTCGCTCTCCAGCGAGGCCAGGGCCTCCAGCACGTCCAGCGAGCGGAACAACTCGTAGCCGGTGCCCAGGATCTCCTGGCCCTCGGCCACGCGCCCGGTGGCCTTGGCCGCATCGGCCAGGGAGCGTGCGATCAGCGGCAGGGCGGCGGGCACCTTCTGCGCCGCCCGCGCCAGGGTGCGCCAGGTGCCTTCGAAATCGCCCGCCGCCCACTGCAGGGCCGCCAGGTCGATGCGGGGCCGCGGGGCGTCCGGCGCGGCCTTCTTGGCCTGGCGCAGCAGCGGCTCGGCCTGGTCGGCGGGCAGCGTGGCGGCCTGCTCGCACAGGTAGTGCGCCTGGCGGCTGCCGAAATCGCCCTGGCCCAGCTCGTTCAGGCGGGCAGCGATCTCGGAGGCGCGCTTCCAGTCGCGGGTGCGCTCGTAGATGGCCAGCCGGGCCAGCAGGGCCTGGCCTTCGTAGGGCGTCTTGTCCAGCTTGCGCAGCGCGTCCTCGGCCCGGTCCAGCAGGCCGGCCTTGAGGAAGTCCAGGGCCAGCGCATGCTGGGCCCGGTGGCGCTCGGCCTTGGTCAGGTCGCCGCGCGAGAGCAGGTGCTCGTGCACGCGCACCGCGCGGTCGTACTCGCCGCGGCGGCGGAACAGGTTGCCCAGGGCGAAGTGCAGCTCCGAGGTGTCGGGGTCGCTCTTGACGGCCTCGATGAAGGCGTCGATGGCCTGGTCCTGCTGTTCGTTCAGCAGGAAATTCAGGCCCTTGAAGTAGGCCTTGGGGGCCTGCTTGTTGTCGATGCGCAACTGCCGCAGGTCCAGCCGGGAGGCCAGCCAGCCCAGCCCGAAGGCGATCGGCAGGCCCCAGAGGAGCCAGGTCAGGTCAAAGTCCATGCGGCGGCGCCTCGAGGTCGGGGGTGGGGGAGCCCGTGGCGGCCTTGTGCGCCCGGCGCGCGGCACGCCGGTGCTTCCACCAGCGCGGCACCATGCCCAGCGCGCCCACCGCCACGCCCAGGGCGAAGGCGGCCAGCAGCACCAGCACCAGCGGGGCGCGCCACTCGGTGCCGAAGAAGAAGTGCACCGCGGCGTCCTGCTGGTTGTTCAGGGCGAAGGCGAAAAGGGTAAAAAAAATGGCTGCCTTGAGCAGCCATGTCAGATATTTCATCGAGCTCCTCGAGCGCGATTCTAGGCGCCCGCGGCCCGTCTTTCATCCGCCTGCAATTCGGCGGTGCGCTCGTCCACCGCTTCGCGCAGGGCCTTGCCCGGCTTGAAGTGGGGCACGCGCTTCTCGGGGATCTGGACGCTTTCACCCGAACGCGGGTTGCGCCCCAGGCGCGGTGGCCGCCGGTTGATCGAGAAGCTGCCGAAGCCGCGGATCTCGATCCGGTGGCCACGCACCAGGGCCTCGCCCATGGCGTCCAGGATGGTCTTCACCGCGTACTCGGCGTCGCGATGCGTGAGCTGCCCGAAGCGGGCCGCCAGTTCTTCCACCAGGTCGCTGCGTGTCATGGATGCGTCGTGCTCGCGGGACCCTGCCACCTGGCGCCATCCGCGCGGGCGAAGGGCCCCAGGGGCCCTCCGCCGGCGGGATGCCGCCGGGCGCCGGGGTCAGCCGGCCATCACTTCTCGAGCTTGGCCTTGAGCAGCGCGCCCAGGTTGGTCGTGCCCGCGTTCTCGCGCGAGGACTGCTGGCTCAGGGACTGCATGGCTTCCTGCTGGTCGGCCATGTCCTTGGCCTTGATGGACAGCTGGATGTTGCGGGTCTTGCGGTCGATGTTGACCACCACCACGTTGACCTCGTCGCCTTCCTTGAGCACGTTGCGGGCATCTTCCACGCGGTCGCGGGAGATTTCGCTGGCGCGCAGGTAGCCCATGACTTCGTGGCCCAGGTCGATCTCGGCGCCCTTGGCGTCGACGGTCTTGACCTTGCCGCTCACCGCGGAGCCCTTGTCGTGCACCGAGACGAAGGTGGTGAAGGGATCGGCGTCCAGCTGCTTGATGCCCAGGCTGATGCGCTCGCGGTCCACGTCCACGGCCAGCACGACGGCGTCGACTTCCTGGCCCTTCTTGTAGTTGCGCACGGCCTGCTCGCCCGGCTCGTTCCAGGACAGGTCGGACAGGTGCACCAGGCCGTCGATGCCGGCGGCCAGGCCGACGAACACGCCGAAGTCGGTGATCGACTTGATCGGGCCCTTGACGCGGTCGCCGCGCTTGGTGTTCTGCGCGAATTCCTGCCAGGGGTTGGCCTTGCACTGCTTCATGCCCAGGGAGATGCGGCGCTTGTCCTCGTCGATTTCCAGGACCATGACTTCCACTTCGTCACCCAGGGAGACGACCTTGGAGGGAGCCACGTTCTTGTTGGTCCAGTCCATTTCGGAGACGTGCACCAGGCCTTCGATGCCGGGCTCGAGTTCCACGAACGCGCCGTAGTCGGCGATGTTGGTGACCTTGCCGAACATGCGGGTGCCGGTGGGGTAGCGGCGGGACACGCCCAGCCACGGATCGTCGCCCATCTGCTTCAGGCCCAGGGACACGCGGTTCTTCTCGGTGTCGAACTTGAGGATCTTGGCGGTGATTTCCTGGCCGGCCTGCACCACTTCGCTCGGGTGGCGGACACGGCGCCAGGCCATGTCGGTGATGTGCAGCAGGCCGTCGATGCCGCCCAGGTCCACGAACGCACCGTACTCGGTGATGTTCTTGACCACGCCACGGACGATGGAGCCTTCCTTCAGGGTTTCCATCAGCTTGGCGCGCTCTTCGCCCATGGAGGCTTCCACCACGGCGCGGCGGCTCAGCACCACGTTGTTGCGCTTGCGGTCCAGCTTGATGACCTTGAACTCGAGGGTCTTATTCTCGTAGGGGGTCAGGTCCTTGATGGGACGGGTGTCGATCAGCGAGCCCGGCAGGAAGGCGCGGATGCCGTTGACCAGGACCGTCAGGCCGCCCTTGACCTTGCCGGTGGTGGTGCCGGTGACGAATTCGCCGGACTCCAGGGCCTTTTCCAGGGCCATCCAGGAGGCCAGGCGCTTGGCCTTGTCGCGCGACAGGATGGTGTCGCCGTAGCCGTTTTCGATGGCGTCGATGGCCACCGACACGAAGTCGCCCACTTGGACTTCGGTCTCGCCCTTGTCGTTCTTGAATTCCTCGAGCGGCACATAGGCTTCGGATTTCAGGCCGGCGTTGACGACCACGAAACTGTGCTCGATGCGCACCACCTCGGCGGTGATGACCTCGCCAGCGCGCATTTCCGAGCGCTGCAGGGATTCTTCGAACAGTTGGGCAAAGGATTCAGACATTCAGGTTCCTTGCACGACCGCAGGTTTCCGCGAGGCACCATTGCCCGGCGTTTCTAAGACTGCGACGGCGTTGTTTGCGGCTTGGGGCCGCGGTTCAAGTTGCGATCCCACCGGCCCGGTGCGCTGTCGCGCGGCAGGAGGCTGGTGGGGCCTGTTGCCAACCTGCCGGGCGGACCCGGCGGGCTGTTCGCAGCCTTCAGGCGTGCCTGAAGGACTGCTTGTCTTCCCACCAGCCAAGGACCTGGGCCACCGATTCGGCGATCCCTTGGTCGGAGTTGTCCAGCAGGAGGGCGTCCTGCGCCGGCTTGAGCGGGGCGACGGCGCGCTGTGTGTCGCGTGCGTCGCGCGCTTCCAGGTCGGCGCGAAGAACGTCGATTTTAGCCGGAATACCCTTGGAAATCAATTGCTTATGGCGGCGTTCGGCGCGCCGGGCGGCGCTGGCGGTGAGGAACACCTTGAGCGGCGCGTCCGGGAAGATCACGGTGCCCATGTCCCGGCCGTCGGCGACCAGGCCCGGCAGCCGCCGGAAGGACTGCTGCAGCTCGACCAGGGCGGACCGCACCGAGGGCAGGGCGGAGACCTGGGAGGCGTCCATGCCGGCCGCCTCGCTGCGGATGGCCTCGCTGACGTCCTCCCCGCCCAGGATGACCCGCTCGCCCTCGAAGCGCACCGGCAGCGTGGCCGCCAGCCGGGCGATGGACTGCTCATGGGCGGTGTCCAGCGCCAGCCCGGCCCGGCGCGCGGCCAGCCCGGTGATGCGGTAGAGCGCGCCTGAATCCAGGTAGTGGTAGCCCAGCGTCTGTGCCAGCTGCGAGGCCAGCGTGCCCTTGCCGGAGGCCGTCGGGCCGTCCACGCAGATGACCGGGATGTGCGGGGTGTCGGTGCGCGCGGTGTCGAACAGGGCCTCGAAGTAGTCCGGGAAGGTCTTGCCCACGCAGCGCGGGTCCAGGATGCGCACGTGCACCCCGGCCGGGTTGAAGGCCGCCAGCGAGAAGCACATCGCCACCCGGTGGTCGTCGTAGGTGTGGATGGCGGCCGGCCGCCAGCGCGCGGGCGGCGCGACGCGCAGGAAGTCCGCGCCTTCCTCCACCTGGGCCCCCAGCTTGCGCAGCTCGATGGCCATGGCCGCGATGCGGTCGGTTTCCTTGACGCGCCAGCTGGCGATGTTGCGCAGCGTGGTGGTGCCGTCGGCGTAGAGGGCCATCACGGCCAGCGTCATGGCGGCGTCCGGGATGTGGTTGCAGTCCAGGTCGATCGCCTTCAGCGGCCAGGCGCCGCGCCGCACTTCCAGGGCATTGGCGAAGCTGGTGACCTCGGCGCCCATCTGGCGCGCCGCGTCGATGAAGCGGATATCGCCCTGGATGGACGATTCGCCCACGCCCTCGATGCGCAGCGGCGCCGCGGTGGCCGCGATCGCGCCCAGGGCGATGAAGTAGCTGGCCGAGGACGCGTCGGCCTCGACGTGGATCTCGCCCGGCGACTGCAGCCGGCTGCCGGCCGGGAGGGTGAAGCGCTGCCAGCCTTCGCGGCGCACGGCGACGCCGAAGCGCGCCAGCAGCGACAGGGTGATCTCCACGTAGGGTTTGGAGATCAGTTCGCCCACGACCTCGATCACGATGTCCTGCCGCGCCACCAGGGGCAGGGCCAGCAGCAGGGCGGTGAGGAACTGGCTGGAGACGTCGCCGCGCACGCGGATGGGCGCGTCCAGGCGGAGCTGCGGCCGGCCGATGCGCAGGGGCGGGTAGCCGGGCTGGCCCAGGTCCTCGATGCTGCAGCCGAGCTGGCGCAGCGCGTCCACCAGGTCGCCGATGGGCCTCTCGCGCATGCGCGGCACGCCGTCCAGCTCGAAGTCGCCGCCCAGCACCGCCAGCGCGGCCGTGAGCGGGCGCATGGCGGTGCCCGCGTTGCCCAGGAAGAGCTTCAGCGGGCCGGGCGCGGCGATGCGGCCGTCCAGGCCGGTGATGTGCGCGGTGCTGCCCGAGCGCTTCACGCCGCACCCCAGCTGCCGCAGCGCGTCCAGCATGACCCGCGTGTCGTCCGAGTCCAGCAGGTCGTGCACCGTGGTGCGGCCGGCGCTGAGCGCGGCCAGCAGCAGCACGCGGTTGGAGATGCTCTTGGAGCCGGGCAGGTGGACGGTGCCGGCCGCGGTTTGCAGCGGCGGCAGGTCGAGGAACTCGGTGGAAAACATGGCGGGCCCGCCGGCGGGCGGCTCAGGAAGACTTGCGGTGGGTACCCATGCGCCAGTGGGCGCGCAGGTGGCTGGCCTGGCCGATCGCGGCCTCGAGCGCCTCGGCGTTGCCGCCCTCGACCATGCGCTCCAGCGCCTGCAGGGCCTCGCGGAACAGGCGCGACTGCGTGAGCAGCTCCTCGCGGTTGGCCAGCAGGATGTCGCGCCACATCTTGGGCTCGCTGGCGGCGATGCGGGTGAAATCGCGGAAGCCCGGCCCGGCCAGCCCGAGGAAATCCTGACCGCGCGGCTGCGCGGCGATGGCGTTGACCAGCGCGAAGGCGACCATGTGCGGCAGGTGGCTCACGGCCGCGAAGGCCGCATCGTGCGCCTCCGGGCTCATCTGCTCCACGTGACAGCCCAGCGCCTGCCACAGCGCCTCGGCGCGGGCCAGGTGGCGCGGGTCGGTGCGCTCGATCGGCGTGATGATGAGCTGGCGCCCGTCGTACAGGTCGGGATCGGCGTTCTCCACCCCCGACAGCTCCTTGCCGGCCACCGGGTGGCAGGGCACGAAGCAGCCGACGTTGTCGCGCAGCAGGCGGCGGGCGGCGTCGACCACGTCGCGCTTGGTCGAGCCCACGTCCATCACCAGGGTCTGCGGCGTCACCAGGTGGCGGATCGCCTTGAAGGTGGCTTCGGTGGCGGCCACGGGCACGGCCACCAGCACCACGTCGGCCCCCGAGACGGCCAGCAGGGCCGAGGGCGCCTCGACGTCGATCACGCCCATGGACAGGGCGCGCGCGGTGGTGGTGGGCGACTTGCTGTAGCCCACCACGCGCTTGACCAGGCCCGCGCGCTTGAGCGCGAGCGCGAAGGAGCCGCCCATGAGGCCGCAACCGATGAGTCCGAGCTGCTCGAACATGCTCAGTCCGCCACCGGGTAGGTGCCCAGCACCTTGTAGAACGCGCACAGCGACTGCAGTTCGGCCAGCGCCGCCGCCACCTGGGGCTGCGAGGGGTGGCCCTGCAGGTCGATGTAGAAGAAGTATTCCCACTGGCCCGAGCGCGCCGGGCGCGACTCGAAGCGCGTCATGGACACGCCGTGGCGCTTGAGCGGAGCCAGGATGTCGTGCACCGCGCCGGGCCGGTTGGGCACCGACACCACCAGGCTCACGCAGTCCTGGCCCGAGGCCTGCGGCGCGGCCAGCACCTGCGGCAGGCAGACCACCGCGAAGCGGGTGCGGTTGAAGGCTTCGTCCTGGATGGCGTGGGCCGCCACGTGCAGGCCGAATTCGCTGCCCGCGCGCTCGCTGGCGATGCCGGCCCAGGCCGGGTTGGTGGCCGCCAGGCGGGCGCCCTCGGCATTGCTGCTCACGGCACGGCGCTCGGCCCCGGGCAGGTGCTTGGACAGCCAGCCCTGGCACTGGGCCAGCGCCTGCGGATGCGCCAGCACCACCTCGACACCGTCCAGCGAAGGCGACAGACGCAGCAGGTGGTGGCGAACCAGCAGGCTGATCTCGCCGACGATGTGCAGCGGTGAATGCAGAAGCAGGTCCAGCGAACGCGTGACCACGCCCTCGCTGTTGTTCTCGACCGGCACCACGCCGAAATCGGCGGTGCCCGAGGTCGCGGCCTGGAACACCTCGTCGAAGTTGACGCAGGGCACGTGCTCGATGCTGGAGCCGAAGAACTCCACCGCCGCCTGCTCGCTGAAGGTGCCCTTGGGCCCCAGGTAGGCGACGCGCTGCGGCGCCTCCAGCGAGCGGCAGGCCGACATGATCTCGCGCCAGACCGTCGCCACCTGCGCGGCCTTGAGCGGGCCCGGGTTGCGCTGCTGCAGGTTGTGGATCACCTGCGCCTCGCGCTCGGGCCGGTAGACGGTGGAGCCTTCCTTGCGCTTGAGTTCGCCGACCTCGTTGGCGAGCGCGGCGCGGCGGTTCAGCACGGCCAGCAGTTCGCGGTCGACCGCGTCGATGGCGTCGCGCAGCTGGGCCAGGTCCCTCATTCGCTGGCCGTCCCTGCGCCGCCGGCGCCCTCGTCACCCCCGGCGGCCTCGCCCTCGACCTCGTCGCCGGCCTCGGGCTGGGCGTCGTTCTCGACGATGCGCTGCAGGCCGCTCAGCTTGGAGCCGTCGTCCAGCGCCATCAGCGTCACGCCCTGGGTGGCGCGGCCGAGCTCGCGGATCTCGCTGACGCGGGTGCGCACCAGCACGCCCTTGTCGGTGATCAGCATGATCTCGTCGTTGGCGTGCACCAGCGTGGCGGCCACCACCTTGCCGTTGCGCTCGCTCTGCTGGATCGCGATCATGCCCTTGGTGCCGCGGCCGTGCCGCGTGTACTCGGTGATGGAGGTGCGCTTGCCGAAGCCGTTCTCGGTGGCGGTGAGCACGCTCTGCGTCTCGTCCTCGGCCACCAGCATGGCGATCACGCCCTGGCCGTCCTCCAGCTGCATGCCCTTCACGCCGCGGGCGGCGCGGCCCATGGGACGCACGTCGTTCTCGTCGAAGCGCACGGCCTTGCCGTTGTCGGAGAACAGCATCACGTCGTGCTTGCCGTCGGTGAGTGCCGCGCCGACGAGGAAGTCGCCGTCGTCCAGGTCGACGGCGATGATGCCGGCCTTGCGCGGGTTGCTGAACTCGTCCAGGGCCGTCTTCTTCACGGTGCCCATGGAGGTCGCCATGAAGACGTAGTGGTCGGCCGGGAAGCTGCGGAATTCACCCGTCAGCGCCAGCACCACGTTGATCTTCTCGCCCTCGGCCAGCGGGAACATGTTGACGATGGGCCGGCCGCGCGAGCCGCGCGAGCCCGAGGGCACTTCCCAGACCTTGAGCCAGTACATGCGGCCGCGGTTGGAGAAGCACAGGATCCAGTCGTGCGTGTTGGCGATGAAGAGCTGGTCGATCCAGTCGTCTTCCTTGGTGGCGGTGGCCTGCTTGCCGCGCCCGCCGCGCTTTTGCGCCCGGTACTCGCCCAGCGGCTGGCTCTTGATGTAGCCCGAGTGCGAGAGCGTCACCACCATGTCGGTGGGGGCGATCAGGTCCTCGGTGCCCAGGTCCTGGGCGTTGTGCTCGACCACGCTGCGGCGCGCGCCCAGCTTGGTCTGGCCGAATTCGGTCTTCAGCGCGGTGAGTTCGTCGCCGATGATGGTGGAGACGCGGGACGGCTTGGCCAGGATGTCGAGCAGGTCGTCGATCTCGGCCATCACTTCCTTGTACTCGGCCACGATCTTGTCCTGCTCCAGGCCCGTGAGGCGCTGCAGGCGCATCTGCAGGATTTCCTGCGCCTGCGTGTCGGAGAGGCGGTACAAGCCGTCGCGGCCCATGCCGTAGCCGGCTTCCAGGCCCTCGGGGCGGTAGTCGTCGGCGTTGATGGTGCCGCCGTCCTCGCGCGTGCGGGTCAGCATCTCGCGCACCAGCTGGCTGTCCCAGCTGCGCGCCATCAGCTCGGCCTTGGCCACCGGCGGCGTGGGCGATTCGCGGATGATGCGGATGAACTCGTCGATGTTGGCCAGCGCCACCGCCAGGCCTTCCAGCACGTGGCCGCGCTCGCGGGCCTTGCGCAGGTTGAAGACGGTACGGCGGGTGACGACTTCGCGCCGGTGCTGCAGGAAGACCTGGATCAGGTCCTTCAGGTTGCACAGCCGGGGCTGGCCGTCCACCAGCGCCACCATGTTCATGCCGAAGGTGTCCTGCAGCTGGGTCAGCTTGTACAGGTTGTTCAGCACCACCTCGGGCACTTCGCCGCGCTTGAGCTCGATCACCAGGCGCATGCCCGACTTGTCGGACTCGTCCTGGATGTGGCTGATGCCCTCGATCTTCTTCTCGTGCACCAGCTCGGCCATGCGCTCCTGCAAGGTCTTCTTGTTGACCTGGTAGGGCAGCTCATCCACGATGATCGCCTGGCGCTGGCCGCGGTCGATGTCCTCGAAGTGGCACTTGGCCCGCATAACCACCCGGCCGCGGCCGGTGCGGTAGCCCTCGCGCACGCCCTGCATGCCGTAGATGATGCCGGCGGTGGGGAAGTCGGGCGCCGGGATGATCTCCATCAGCTCATCGATGGTGGCGTCCGGGTTCTTCAGCAGGTGCAGGCACCCGTCCACCACCTCGTTGAGGTTGTGCGGCGGGATGTTGGTGGCCATGCCCACCGCGATGCCGCCCGAGCCGTTCACCAGCAGGTTGGGTACCCGGGTGGGCAGCACCAGCGGCTCTTTCTCGCTGCCGTCGTAGTTGGGCCCGAAGTCGACCGTTTCCTTGTCGATGTCGGCCAGCATCTCGTGCGCGATCTTCGACAGCCGGATCTCGGTGTAGCGCATGGCGGCGGCGTTGTCGCCGTCCACCGAGCCGAAGTTGCCCTGGCCATCCACCAGCATGTGGCGCATGGAAAAGTCCTGCGCCAGGCGGACGATGGTGTCGTACACCGACTGGTCGCCGTGCGGGTGGTACTTGCCGATGACGTCGCCGACGATACGGGCCGACTTCTTGTACGGCCGGTTCCAGTCGTTGTTCAACTCGTGCATCGCGTACAGCACGCGCCTGTGCACCGGCTTCAGGCCGTCGCGCGCATCCGGCAGCGCCCGCCCCACGATCACGCTCATGGCGTAGTCGAGGTAACTGCGCCGCATCTCCTCTTCGAGGCTGACGGGCAGGGTTTCTTTGGCGAATTGGGTCATGGAGGGGGTTGCCGTGCGGGCGCGAAGCCTTTTATTTTACGTCCGCGGGGGTCATGTCGCTCTGCAGCAACAGAGGCCGGGGGATGCGGTCTTGTCCTACGCAGGCCCCAAAGGCTCGGCCGTTGCTTGTGTAAGGACGTGTGGCACAATGAGCCGTGACGCTTTTGGTGATGGTCACCTGAAACGTAGCAATGGCGCAGCGCGGCTGCGGCTTTTTTCCCCCAAGAGGAGAACCATGAAGAAACTGAACAAAGTGGCCCTGTTGATCGCCGCCGCAGCCCTTTCCGCTGGCGCGCAGGCCGCTGTGGAAGCTGCCGATGGCGGCAAGCGCGTGGACAACTGGGTCAACGGCACCGGCGAACTCGTCTGGAAGAACGGCACGAACGAACTGTGCTGGCGTGATGCCACCTGGACCCCCGCCACGGCCGCCAAGGGCTGCGACGGCGCCCTGGTGCCCCCGCCCCCGCCGGCTCCCGCCGCGGCCCCGGCTC
>NZ_JADDOJ010000033.1 GCF_015159745.1 Ramlibacter aquaticus
ATCCTACAATGCCGGAATGGTCCTCGATGTATGCATACGCGGCGCCGGCATCGTGGGGCGCACGCTCGCCCTCCTGCTGGCGCGTGACCGACTGCGCGTGGGGCTGGTGCGCGGCGGGCCTACGCCCTGAATGCCTCCGCGCGCGACCTTCTGGAACAGGTGCGGGCCTGGCCGGACGCGCAGCATGCCGCGCCCGCGTGCAGTGGCAGCGCCAGCAGGACCGCTACCAGGTGCGCGTGGACGTGGACGTGGCCGTGCTGCTCAGCTTCGCGCTGGTCTCGCAGGGCAGCGTCACGCCGCAGGGGCTGGTGCCGCAGGCCTTCCAGGAAGAGCGGCCCGGCGGCGTCCGCGCCGTCGAGCTGGGCGAGGACAGCATCCGCCTCAACGACGGCCGCACCGTGCCGCGCCCGGCCGGCGTGCAGGACACGGCCAGCCAGTTCGCCGAGCTCTCGCACCGCTTCGCCACCGGGCAGGACGCGCTGGAGGTGGGCCACAGCGTGCAGCTCTGGCTGGCGCGCCCGGGCGGCGTGGACCTGTGGGTCTACGACGTCACCGAGAAGGTGGTGCTGCAGACGCCCGAGCTGGGCCCGGTGGAGGCCTACCACGTGGCGCCGCGGCCGCTGGACAAGCCGCGCGGCGACATCACCGCCGAGATGTGGTTCGCGCCCTCGCTGCAATACCTGCCGGTGAAGGTGCGCATGCGCAAGGGCGACGAGGCCTGGCTGGAGCTGACGGTGCGGCAGATCGAGCAGGGCGGCGAGCCCACGCCCGTGCCGCCCGGCGTCCAGCCGGAAGCGCCCGGGCCGGCGCCGGGGCCGAAGATCTGAGTGCGCCGCGGGGCCTGGCGCGCCCCGCCGTGCGCCTTCAGCGCGGGCGCTGGTCCAGCACGCGCCGGGCCTTGCCCACGCTGCGTTCGATGCCGCCCGTGGGCCGCAGCTCGATGCGCGCGCTGGTGCCGATATAGGCCTTGATCTTCTGCGCCAGGTCGCGGGCGGCGGCCTGCGCTTCCCGCGACTCGTGGTGGATGTCCATGTGCGTCTCCACCACCACCGTGAGTTCGTCCAGCGGCCCCTCGCGCGTGAGGATGCACAGGTAGTGCGGCGCCAGCACGTCGGTCTGCAGGATCAGCTCCTCGATCTGCGTGGGGAAGACGTTGACCCCGCGCACGATCATCATGTCGTCGCTGCGGCCGGTGATCTTCTCCATGCGGCGCATGGTGCGCGCGGTGCCGGGCAAGAGGCGCGTGAGGTCGCGCGTGCGGTAGCGGATGATCGGCAACGCCTCCTTGGTGAGGCTGGTGAACACCAGTTCGCCGAACTCGCCGTCCGCCACCGGCTCGCCGGTCTCCGGGTCGATGATCTCGGGGTAGAAGTGGTCTTCCCAGATGGTCGGGCCGTCCTGGGTCTCGATGCACTCGTTGGCCACGCCCGGGCCCATCACCTCCGACAGGCCGTAGATGTCCACCGCCCGGATGCCCATGCGCTGCTCGATGGCCAGGCGCATGTCGTTGGTCCAGGGCTCGGCGCCGAAGATGCCGATGCGCAGGCTGGATTCGCGCGGGTCCAGCCCCTGGCGCTCGAACTCGTCGGCGATGGCCAGCATGTAGCTGGGCGTGACCATGATGATGTCGGGCCGGAAGTCGTGGATCAGCTGCACCTGGCGCTCGGTCTGCCCGCCGCCGAAGGGCACCACCGTCAGGCCCAGCTTCTCGGCCCCGTAGTGCGCGCCCAGGCCGCCGGTGAACAGGCCGTAGCCGTAGCTCACGTGCACCATGTCGCCCGGCTTCGCGCCCGAGGCGCGGATGCTGCGCGCCATCACGTGCGACCAGGTGTCGATGTCGTTCTTCGTGTAGCCCACCACCGTGGGCTTGCCGGTGGTGCCGCTGGAGGCGTGGATGCGGGCGCAGCGCTCGCGTGGCACCGCGAACATGCCGAAGGGGTAGCTGTCGCGCAGGTCCTTCTTGGTCGTGAAGGGGAACTTCGCCAGGTCGGCCAGGGTGTGCAGGTCGGTCGGGTGCACGCCGGCCGCGTCGAACTTCGCGCGGTAGACGGGCGAGTTCTCGTAGGCGTGGAAGAGCGTGGCCTTCAGGCGCTTGAACTGCAGCGCCCGCAGCTCGTCGACGGAGGCCGTCTCGATCGGCTCGAGTGCGAAGGCGTTCATGTCATTCCTCGATGATGTGGCCGGCGATCTGCGCGCTCTTGCCGCGGAACATGGCGATCACGTCCCCATGCTGGTTGGTCACCCGCATGTCGTAGAGGCCGTGGCGGCCCTGCAGCACCTGCTCCACGCCCTCGCAGGTGAGCACGTCGCCCAGCTTGCCGGGCTTGAGGAACTCGATCTGGCAGCCCGCCGCGACCGCCACCTTGTTGTGGCTGTTGCAGGCGAAGGCGAAGGTCGAATCGGCCAGCGTGAAGATGAAGCCGCCGTGGCAGATCTGGTGGCCGTTGAGCATGGGCTCGCGCACCGCCATGCGCATCACGGCGCGGCCCGGCTCGCAGGTGACGAGCTCCATCTGCATGAAGTCCTTGCTGGCGGCGTCGACCGCGAACATGGCTTCGCCCACGCGGGCGGCGCGTTCCTTCGCGTCCATGCTCACTCGCCCTTGAACTGCGGCGCGCGCTTTTCGCGGAAGGCCATCACGCCCTCGATGTAGTCGTGCGTGGCGCCCAGGCCCGACTGCGTGTCGCGCTCCAGGTCGAGCTGGCGGTCCAGCTCGTTCGTGGCCGCGCCGCGCAGCAGCCGGCGCGTCTCCACCAGGGCGCGGGTGGGCATCACGGCCAGGCGCTGGGCCAGCTGCATCGCCGCCTCGACCACGTCGCCGGCGGTGGTGTCCCAGATCATTCCCCATTCCCTGGCGTCCTTGGCGGGCAGCTTGTCGCCCAGCATCGCGCAGCCCATGGCGCGGGCCAGGCCCATCTTCTTGACCAGCAACCAGCTGCCGCCCGCGTCCGGCACCAGGCCGATCTTGCTGAAGGCCTGGATGAAGCTCGCAGACTCGGCCGCGATGGCCAGGTCGCAGGTCATGGCCAGCGAGGCGCCGGCGCCGGCGGCGACGCCATTGACCGCCGCGACGGTGGGCACCCGCAGGGCCATCAGGCGGCGCACCGTGGGGTTGAAGGCCTGTTCGATGACGGGCCCGGGGTCGGCGCGCTTGACGAGGTCCGGGCCGGGCTCGAAATCGAACTCGGCCAGGTCGGCGCCGGCGCAGAAGCCCCGGCCGGCCCCGGTGATGACGGCCGCACGGAGGGCTGTGTCGGCCTCGATGCGGTCCAGCGCGGCCCACAGGTCCTTGTGCATGGCACGCGTGAAGCTGTTCAGGGCCGCGGGGCGGTTCAGGGTGATGAGCGCGACGGCGCCGCGCGTCTCGAAAAGGACGGTGGGTTCGGACATGGGGGTCTCCTGGGAGCACTCTACATTAACCGACCGCTCGGTCGGCTCATGGTTTTCGCTTGGGTATAGTGCGGCTTCCCAGCCCGAAGAACGGAGAAAAACCATGGCCTACGAGCACATCCAGACCCGCGTGGAAGGCGACCGCGTCGGCATCGTCACGCTGAACCGTCCCAAGCAGCTGAACGCCCTGAACAACCAGCTCATGGACGAGATGGGCGAGGCGCTCAAGGCCTTCGATGCCGACCCGGCCATCGGCTGCATGATCGTGACGGGCAGCGAGAAGGCCTTCGCCGCCGGCGCCGACATCGGCGCCATGGCCAGCTACAGCTTCGCCGACGTCTACAAGGGCGACTACATCACCCGCAACTGGGAAACGATCCGCTCGGTGCGCAAGCCGGTGATCGCGGCCGTGAGCGGCTTCGCCCTGGGCGGCGGCTGCGAGCTGGCCATGATGTGCGACTTCATCATCGCCGCCGACAACGCGAAGTTCGGCCAGCCCGAGATCAAGCTGGGCATCATCCCCGGCGCCGGCGGCACCCAGCGCCTGCCGCGCGCGGTGGGCAAGGCCAAGGCCATGGACCTGGCGCTGACCGGCCGCATGATGGACGCCACCGAGGCCGAGCGGGCCGGGCTGGTGAGCCGGGTGGTGCCGCTGGACAAGCTCATGGAGGAGACGCTGGGGGCCGCGCTCACGATCTGCGGCTACTCGCAGGTGGCGGTGATGGCGGCCAAGGAATCGGTGAACCGTTCGTTCGAAAGCGGCCTCTCGGACGGCGTGATGTTCGAGCGCCGGCTCTTCCACGCCCTGTTCGCCACCAGCGACCAGAAAGAGGGCATGGACGCCTTCGTGAACAAGCGGCCGCCGCAGTTCAAGCACCAGTGAAGTTTTTTGCCCTATAATGGAGGGCTCGGTGGCCCAGCCACCGGATGGCGCTTTAGCTCAGTCGGTTAGAGCGATGGAATCATAATCCACAGGTCCGCGGTTCGAGTCCGTGAAGCGCCACCAGATCCCGAAAGCCTTGTAAGTCAACGACTTGCAAGGCTTTTTTCTTTGCCCGGGCGGTCCTTCGAGGCTGCCCTGCGGCACCGGCCTGCCCAGGGTGGATGGCGCATGCCGACGCGGCCTGGCCTGCCTCGACAGGCTTTGCATGATCCTTGCTTCATGGTTGCGTGCCCCGCGCCCCGCGGGCGCCCCACCCAGCCCAAGGACCTCCATCCCTTCAAGACCATGGTGCAACGACGCAAACTCCTTCGCCTGACCGCGGCGTGTCTTCCGGTCCTGGGGGCCTGGCCCCTGGCGGCCGTGCCCCAGGTGATCGACATCAACGACGCTATCAACAAGGCCGGCCGCCAGCGCATGTTGAGCCAGCGCCTGGCCAAGAGCTACATGGCGCTCGGGCAGAAGGTCCAGACCGACTCGGCCGAGCGCATCCTCGATGCCTCCCTCGCGCTGTTCGACCGGCAGCTGGTCGAGCTGAAGGCCTTCGCGCCCACGGGCGACATCCGTGCCACCTACGCGCAGCTCGAGGCCCGCTGGGCCGACTACAAGACCGCACTCATAGGCACGGCCGCGAGCCGGGGGGCCGCCGACACCGTGCTCTCCCTGTCCGGGCAGATCCTGGCGCTGGCGAACAAGGGCACCCTGCAGCTCGAGGCCGTGTCCGGCAAGGACCTGGGCCGCCTGGTCAACCTCTCCGGACGCCAGCGGATGCTGAGCCAGCGCATGGCGGCCCTGTACCTGGGCGCCACCTGGGGGATCCAGGTGGCGCAGTCCAAGGCCGAAATCCAGGCGCTGAAGGAAGAGTTCCTGAAGGCGCACCAGGTGCTGAAGACGGCCCCCCAGGCCACCGACGCGATCCGTGCAGAGCTGGGCCTGGCGGAGACGCAGTTCGTCTTCTTCGACGCGGCCTTGATGACCCTGCAGCCCAGCGTGCAGAACCCGCAGAACGAGGCCAACGTCTTCACCACCAGCGAACGCATCCTCCAGGTCATGGACAACGTGACCGGCCTGTACGCGAAGGTCGCCTGAAGCGCCGCCATGTGCCGGGTGACGGGCCACCCGGCGCACGGCTGTCCGGGCCGGGGCGCAACGCAGCGCAGCGCAGCATGCCGGCCCGGACGGGCCGGTGTTGTAATGAGCGCTTCGCAGGAGCCCGCCCCATGAACGACCGCCTGGACCCCCAGCACGCCGCCGCCGATTTGATCGAGGAGGCTGCACGACAGGTGGAGGGCCGGGTGCTCGCCTGGCGGCGCGACCTGCACGCGCACCCGGAACTGGGCAACCGCGAGTTCCGCACCGCCGGCATCGTCGCGGACCACCTGCGCCGTCTGGGCTTCGACGAGGTGCGCACCGGCGTGGCGCACACCGGCGTGGTCGGGCTGCTCAAGGGCGCCTTGCCCGGCCCGGTGGTCGCGCTGCGGGCCGACATGGATGGGTTGCCGGTCACCGAAGAAGTGGACCTGCCGTTCGCCTCCAAGGTGCGCACCCAGTGGAACGGCGAGGAGGTCGGCGTCATGCACGCCTGCGGGCACGACTGCCACGTCGCGATCCTGATGGGCGTCGCCGAGGTGTTAGCCGGGCTGCGCGCGACGCTGCGCGGGCAGGTCAAGTTCATCTTCCAGCCGGCCGAGGAGATGCCACCCGATGGTGAGGACGGCGGCGCGAAGATGATGATCGCCGAGGGCGCGCTGGAGAAGCCGACGCCCAGGGTCATCTTCGGCCTGCACGTCACCTCGCGCCTGAACGTCGGCGAGATCGGCTACAGGCCGGGGCCGACCATGGCCAGCTCCGACCGCTTCCGCATCACCGTGCGCGGGCGCCAGACGCATGGCGCCGCGCCCTGGCTGGGCGTGGACCCCATCGTGGTCTCCTCGCAGATCGTGCTCGGGCTGCAGACCATCGTCTCGCGCGGGCAGGACATCACCCGCGAGCCGGCGGTGGTGACGGTGGGCATGATCCGCGGCGGCAACCGCGAGAACATCATCCCGGACGAGGTGATGATGAAAGGCACCATCCGCACCTTCGACGAGGGCATGCGCGACGACATCCACGAGCAGATGACCGACATCGCCGAGGGCATCGCCAAGGGCAACCGCGCCGGCTGCCAGGTCTGCATCAACAAGAACTACCCCGTCACCTACAACGACCCGGCCCTGACCGCGCAGATGGTGCCCACGCTGCAGCGGGTGGCCGGCGACGAGCACGTGCACGAGGTGCCCAAGGTCACCGGCGCGGAGGACTTCTCGTACTACCAGCAGCTGATCCCCGGGCTGTTCTTCTTCGTCGGCTCCACCGAGAAAGGGCTGGACCCGGCCAAGGCGCCGTCCAACCACTCGCCGCGCTACAAGGTCGACGAGGCCAGCCTGTCGCTGGGCGTGCGTGCGCTGGCCCACGTGGCCTGGGACTGGCTGGCGACGCACTGAGGACGCGCGGCCCGACGCGGGGCCGCCTGGCCGGTCCCTGTGCGGCCCCGTGCGACGGCCCGCTGCGGGCCCCACCCTGCCGGATTCCCGGGATGCCCCCGGCTCGACACCCGGCCGCGCTTGCAGGCATCATCGGCAGCGCATGCCCATGCAAGAGCTTTTCCCGCCTTTCGTGACCACCCTGCGACCGCCGCGCGGCGCCTCGGCCGACGCGGTGCGGCGCCACCTGCGCGATGCGGCCCTGCGGCTCGCGGCCGGCCCGGCCCGCACCGCGCTGGCGGAGGGGCTGGTGCGCTGTACGGCACGCTCCCTGCTGGCGGACACCGGCATCACGCTGGGCGTGGGCTTCTGGGCCGCGGCGCGGCGGCGCGCCGTGCTCAAGCTGCTGCCGCCCGAGCCGGTCGAGGCCGACCTGCAGTCCGTGCTGCACGACGCGCTGGCGCCAGGCGATGCGGCCTGGATGCAGGCGCACCCGGACGCCCTGGCCGACGTGCTGCGCTCCCTGGGCGGCGGCAGCGACGTCGCCGCCCTGCGCCTGCGCGACTGGGCCCGCAGCGAAGCGCAGGAAGCGCTGGCCGTGCTGTCGGTGCGGGTCGCCGCCATCGGCCTGGACCCGGAACTGGCGCGCAAGGACCCGGCCTGCGCCCGGCTGGACAGCCCCTTCCAGGTGCAGGCCCAGGCGGTGCAGGCCTGGGTCGCCGCGCGTGCCGGCGCCGCGGACGATACCGCCCCGCTGCTGGCGGCGCTGGACGGCTGCGAGCGCCTGCTGGGCGTCGTCCAGCACCACTGCCGCAGCAGCGGCATCTCCGTCACCCTGACGCGGCTGCTGCTGCGTGCGTCGCAGTCGATCGGCCGCATGCGGGTGCTGGTGCAGGCCCTGCAGGCCGCCGACCCCTTCCCGGTGCTGGCGCGCCTGCTGGCCACGCTGGCCGCCGCCGATGCGCGGCGCGCCAGCCTGCGCGACCTGGTGGACACCAACACTGCTCACCTTGCCCTGCAGGTGACCGAGTGCGCGAGCCGCACCGGCGAGCACTACGTGGCCAACGACCGCGGCGAATGGTTCGGCATGCTGCGCGCTGCGCTGGGCGCCGGCGCCGTGGTGGGCGTGCTGGCCCTGGTCAAGACCCTGCTCGCCGCGGCGGCGCTGGCGCCGGCCGGCGTCGCGCTCGCCTACGGGCTGAACTACGCGGCCGGCTTCGTGCTGGTGTACCTGCTGCATTTCACCATCGCCACCAAGCAGCCGGCGATGACCGCCGCGCTGATCGCGCAGGCCCTGGACCACGGCCAGCAGCGCCTGGGCGACGTCGCCGAGCTCGTGGTGCGCGTGCTGCGGTCGCAGTTCATCGCCGTGGTCGGCAATGTGGTGGTGGCGCTGCCCTGCGCCGCCCTCCTGGCCCTGGCCTGGGGTGCGGCCACGGGCACCCCGCTGGCCGGTCCGGCCAAGGCGGCGCACCTGGTGCACGACCTGGACCCGCTGCACAGCCTGGCCCTGTTGCACGCCGCCATCGCCGGCGCCTGCCTGTTCTTTTCGGGGCTGGTGGCGGGCTTCTACGACAACCGTGCGGCAGACCGGCGGCTGCAGGCGCGGCTCGCCCGCCACCGCGGGCTGGGCCGGCTGCTGGGCGAGGCGCGGCGTGAGCGATTCGCGGCCTGGGCCGCCGCCAACCTGGGCGGGATCGCGAGCAACGTGGTGCTGGGCTTCCTGCTCGGGTCCATGGGCGTGCTGGGCGAGTTCCTGGGCCTGCCGCTGGACATCCGCCACGTGACCTTCTCCAGCGCCAACCTCGGCATCGCCGCCGTGTCCCTGGACCTGGGCTGGCGCGACTGGGCGATGGCGCTCGCCGGCCTGGTGGCGATCGGGATTGTGAACCTGGCGGTGTCCTTCGCGCTCGCCCTGGCCGTGGCCCTGCGCTCGCGCCGGCTGGCCATCACCTCGGAATGGACGGTGCTGCGCACGGTGCTGCGGCGCTTCGTACGCAGCCCGCGCGAGTTCTTCCTGCCCCCGCCCGCGGCGGCAGCCCAGGAGGCCTGACGCGATGGACTGGCTGCTGCGCACGCCCGCGCTCGTGGTGCTGCTGGTCGCGGCGCTGCTGCTCGTGATGGAGACGGGACGCCGGCTGGGTCGCCGCTGGGCCTTGCCGGGCGGCGAGGACCGCGGGGTCGCGGCGGTGGAAGGCTCGATGTTCGCGCTGTTCGGCCTGATCCTGGCCTTCACCTTCACCGGCGCTGCCGAACGCTTCGACCACCGGCGGGAGCTGATCGCGCGCGAGGCCAACGCCATAGGCACCGTCTGGCTGCGGCTGGACCTCTTGCCCGCGCCGGACCAGCCGCGCGCCCGTGCGCTGCTGCGCGAGTACGTGCAGCAGCGCCTGGTGGCCACCAGCGAGGCGGACGGCGCGGCGGCCGCGGGCGAACGCGCAGCCTCGCTGCAGCAGGCGCTGTGGTCCCACTGCGTGCAGGGCGTCGCCAGCGTGCAGGGCGGCCCTGTGCTGCTGCTGCCGGCGCTGAACGAGCTGATCGACCTGACGACCACGCGCGAGTCGGCGGCCCGCATGCACCCGCCCGGGGTGGTCTATCTCCTGCTGGTGGCGCTGGCCCTGGGCTCGGCCCTGCTGGCCGGCCACGCCATGGGCGCGCGGCCCGCGCTGCCCTGGCTGCACATGCTGGCCTTCGCGCTGGTGACGGCCATCACGATCTACGTGATCGTGGAGCTCGAGTTCCCGCGGATGGGGCTGGTGCGCATCGAAGCGTCCGACGCGCTGCTGCGCGACTTGTTGCGGTCCATGCGCTAGGGCCGCCCTAGCGCCGCGCCGCCTTCAGCACGTCCGCGATCAGGAACGCGAGTTCCAGGCTTTGCGAGCCGTTCAGGCGCGGGTCGCAGGCGGTCTGGTAGCGCATCGCCAGGCCCTCGTCCGTCAGCGCCTGGGCGCCGCCCCGGCACTCGGTCACGTCCTCGCCGGTCATCTCGAAGTGCAGGCCGCCCGGGTGGGTGCCTTCCTGCGCATGGGCGGCGAAGAAGCCGCGCACCTCGTGCAGGATGCGCGCGAAGTCGCGGGTCTTGTAGCCGCTGGTCGCGGTGACCGTATTGCCGTGCATGGGGTCGCAGCACCAGACGGGCGTGCGACCTGCTGCGTGCACCGCGCGCAGCAGGGGCGGCAGGCGCTCGGTGACCTTGTCGCTGCCCATGCGGCTGATCAGCACGATGCGGCCGGGCTCGTGGTCCGGGTCCAGCACGTCCAGCAGGCGCAGCACGTCGTCGGCGTCCGCCGTGGGCCCCAGCTTGATGCCGATGACGTTGCGCAGCCCGCGCAGGTATTCCACATGGGCGCCCGTCACCTGCCGCGTGCGCTCGCCCAGCCAGAGCATGTGCGCCGAGCCGCCGTACCAGGCGCCGTCGCGCTCGTTGAAGCGGGTCAGCGCTTCTTCGTAATGCAGGTGCAGCGCCTCGTGCGAGGTGTAGAACTCCACCGCATGCAGCTGGGGCGTGCGCGCCGCGTCGAAGCCGCAGGCCTGCATGAAGGCCAGCGACTGCGTGATCCTGTCCGCCAGGGCCTCGAAGCGCTCGCCCTGGGGGCTGTTGCGCACGAAGTCGGCGGTCCAGCGGTGCACCTCGTGCAGGTCCGCGAAGCCGCCCTGGGCCAGGGCCCGCAGCAGGTTCAGCGTGGCCGCCGAATGCGAGTAGGCCGTCACCAGCCGGGACGGATCGGGCTGCCGCGCCTGCGGGGTGAACGCGCTGTCGTTGACGATGTCGCCGCGGTAGGAGGGCAGGCTCAGCCCGCCCACGGTCTCCGTGTCCGAGGAGCGCGGCTTGGCGAACTGGCCGGCGATGCGGCCGACCTTCACCACCGGGCAGGACGCGGCATAGGTCAGCACCACGGCCATCTGCAGGATGACGCGGAAGGTCGATTCCACCGAAGCCTGCCCCAGCGCATCGAAGCTCTCCGCGCAATCGCCGCCCTGCAGCAGGAAGGCCTCGCCGCGCGCGACCGCCGCGAGCCGCTCGCGCAGCTGCGACACCTCGCCGGGAAAGATGAGCGGCGGCAGCGACGCCAGCTGCGCCTCGGCAGCGGCCAGCGCCTGCGCGTCGGGGTAGGCCGGCATCTGCAGCGCCGGCTTTGCGCGCCAGGAGGCCGGACTCCAGGCCTGTACTGCTGCGTCGCCGGTCGAATCCTTCCTCATCCTGGGCCCCCTGGTGTGTGGCCGCGATTCTGCGGCATCGTCCCGGCCCTGTCACCGGGCCGGCTGGGCGGGCCGTCGGACGCCGCCCGCCCGCGCGGTCGCGCTCGCCAGGGCCCTGGCGCGGCCTGCGCCTACGCGCAGCCGGGCTTGCTGGGGCCATGCTCGAGCCGCATCAGGAGGTGCACCATGCAGCAGATGTCGAGTTCGAAACGGCTGGGCGCCGGGCTTGCGCTGTCCCTGGTCCTGTGCGGCGTGGCCTTCGCACAGGACGACGACCGCCAGCAGAACCAGCGCGACTGGGAACGCCAGCACAGGCGCTGGGAAGGCCAGCGCGGCATGGACCAGGACCCGCGCGGCAACTGGCGCGACCCGCGCGATCGCGACGATCGCGCACGCCGTGACGCGGACCGCGACCGGCGCGGTGACTGGGGCGCCGGTCCGGACCATGCCTGGCACCGCGGCGACCGGCTGCCGCCCGAGTACCGGCACCGCAACTACGTGGTCGACGACTGGCGTGTGCACCGCCTGGCGCCGCCGCCGCGCGGCTACCAGTGGATGCAGTACGGGGGCGACTACCTGCTGGTGGCGATAGGCACGGGCATCATCGCGCAGCTGGTGATCGGCAACCGCTGAGCGCTGCCCCGCGCAGCGCTGCACGTTGTCAGCCGGGTCCCGACCCCGGCGCTGCAGGCTTCTGCGGGAACAGCAGGATGCACAGCACCATCACCAGGACCAGCGCGGCCGAGGCATGGAGCCGGCTCAGCGCCAGGCCGCCGTCCGCGCGCGGCTTGTCGAGCAGGTCGCCGACGGTGGCGCCCAAGGGCCGCGTAAGCACGAAGGCGAGCCAGAACAGCAGCGTGCGCGACAGACGCGTCGTCGCATACAGCAGGGCGACGACCAGCAGCAGGGCGCCGAACAGGGCCGCGGCCTTCTCGTAGCCCAGGCCCAGGCCACCGCGGTCGTCGCCCGCCCACCAGTCGCCCAGCGCGGTGCCCAGGGTCTGCGAGAAGAGGATGGTGGCCCAGTAGAACCACTCGGCCCGCGGCGTGCGCACGCTCTGCACCGACACCGTGCCCTCGACGCGGTGCCATGACGCGAGGCTGGCGATCAGCAGCACGACGATCACGGCCACGCCGCCGGGGTAGCCGATGCCCAGCGAGCGGTCGCAAAAATCCGCCAGGGTGGTGCCCAGCGTGGTGGTGGCGACGATGGTCGCCCAGTACAGCAGCGGGTGGTAGCGGCCCGTGCGGACCTGCCCCGAGACCAGGGCCACGAACAATGCCGCGAAGATGCCCGAGCCCACCAGGTAGCCGAGCTGCAAGGACATGGTCACCCAGTCGCCGCCGGTTTCACCGAGGGTGGTGGCGGCGATCTTGGTGATCCAGAACCCCAGCGTGATCGCGGGGACCTTGGCGTCGCTGAAGGGGTGGTCGTGGTGCGGGTCCATCGTCGGCGGTGTGGGCGGCCTGCGATGCGGCGCCGGGCCCCCATCTTGCAGCAGCCGGGACCCGGCGTGGGGTGGCTGGCGCCCAGCGACATCCGCAGTCGCGCGGGCCCAACTCAGCCTTGGGCGCCGCCTGCGCGGCTCAGGCGAGGCCCCTATACTCGCTGCGACGAGGTGACGATGGCAGTAGAACAACGGAGACAGCGCCTCTTGTGCACGGCCTTGCTGGCCGCTTTCGCGCGCGTCGCCAGCGCGCAGGACATGGCCTCGGTGGCGGGCCTGGCCGACCTCACGCTGGAGCAGCTCAGCAGCATCCAGGTCACTTCCGTGTCGGGCCGTCCCGAGAGCATCTCCGATGCGGCGGCCTCCATCTTCGTCATCACGGCCGACGACATCCGCCGCTCCGCCGCCACCAGTCTCCCCGAGGCCCTCAGGCTTGCGCCCAACCTGCAGGTCGCGCAGCTCAACGCCTCGCAGTACGCGATCAGCGCGCGCGGCTTCAACAACGCGATCGGCAACAAGCTGCTGGTCCTGGTCGACGGGCGCACCATCTACTCGCCCCTGTTCTCCGGCGTGTTCTGGGACCAGAACGACGTCATGCTGCAGGACATCGAGCGCATCGAGGTGATCAGCGGGCCGGGCGGCACGCTGTGGGGCGCCAACGCCGTCAACGGCGTGATCAACATCATCACGCGGCCGGCGGCCGACACCCAGGGCCTGCTGGCCAGCAGCGCGCGCTCGGGCAGCGGCGGCTACGAGGCCGTGCGCCAGGGCGGAACGACGGCGGACGGCGTGAGCTGGCGCGTGTACGCCATGGCGATGGACCATGGCAACACCTTCCGCGCCGACCACGTGGCGCGCGCGGATGCGGCGGCCAAGCACCAGGCCGGCTTCCGCATCGACTGGCCCACCGCCGACGGCAGCCTGACCCTGCAGGGGGACGCCTACGAAGGGGGCAAGCGGCCCGCCAGCAACCTGGCGCCGCTGATGTCGGGCGGCAACCTGCTGGCCCGCTGGCAGGGCCGGCTGCCCGGTGGCGCGCCGTTCACGCTGCAGGGCTACCTGGACGAGGTGCACCGTGACGACGTCAACGCCTTCCGCGAGCGGGCCTCGACGGCGGACCTCCAGTTCAGCAGCGAACCGGCCATGCCGGCGGGTCACCAGCTGCTGTGGGGCTTCGGCCTGCGCGACACCCAGGAGCACAACCCGCCCAGCCCGGCGGTGGCCTTCATCCCCATGGACCGGGCGCTGCGCTGGGGCAACGTGTTCGTGCAGGACGACTGGCGCTTCACGCCGGCCTGGCAGCTCACCCTGGGGGGCAAGCTGGAGAGCAATGTCTACACGGGCGTGGAGTTCATGCCCAACCTGCGGCTGTCGTACAAGCACTCGCCCACGGCGATGACCTGGGCGGCCGTGTCGCGGGCCGTTCGCGCCCCGGCCCGCCTGGACCGCGAGTTCTACTCGCCGGGCCGTGCGCCCTACGTGATCGCCGGCGGACCCGACTTCATCTCCGAGGTCGCGACCGTGACCGAGCTGGGGCACCGCGGCTACCTGGCCTCGGGCATCAGCTACTCGATCACCGCCTTCCGCCAGGACTACGGCCACCTGCGCAGCGGCACCTCGACGGCACCGGCCATGCTCATCAACCAGATCGAGGGCCACGTGGACGGGGTGGAAGCCTGGGGCAACTGGCAGGTCCGTCCCGGCTGGCGCCTGGGCGCCGGCCTGCTCGCGCTGCGCAAGCACCTGGACACCACGCGCGGTACGCCCGACCCCGCGGGCATCGCCAGCCTGGGCAACGACCCCCAGGAGCAGTGGAGCCTGCGATCCAGCCACGACATCGGCGCGGCCGGGCAGTTCGACATCGCCATCCGCCGCGTCGGGGCGCTGCCCCTGCCCCAGGTGGCCGCCTACACGGCGGTGGACGCGCGCTTCGCCTGGAAGGTCTCGCCGCAACTCGAACTGGCCGTCTTCGGGCAGAACCTGTTCGACCCGCGCCACGTGGAGTTCAACGCGGTGCCGGTCGCCAGCCAGATCCCCAGGCGCGTCTTCCTCAGTGCCACCTGGCGCATGTAGGCCGCCCATGCGCCGACGCTCACTGCTGCGGTGGGTCCTGGGTGCGCTGCTGCCGGCCGCGCGGCGGGCCCATGGCCAGCCGCCCCTGAGCGAGAGCGCGGTGAAGGCCGCATTCCTGTTCAAGTTCGCCTCCTTCGTCGAGTGGCCCGCGGGGGTTTTCCAGCGTCCCGACCAGCCCCTGGCCATGGGGGTCGCAGGTGACGAGGCCGTGGCGGCGGACCTGGAACAGATCGCCGCGGGGCGCCACGTCGACAGCCACCCCGTGGTGGTCCGGCGCGTGCCTGAGAACGGCCCGGTGACGGGCGTGCACGTGCTGTACGTGGGCACGCAGCGCGAGCAGCGGCTGCGCGAGAACCTGGCGGCGGTGGCCGGGCCGGTGCTGCTGGTGACCGACCAGCCCGACGCGCTGAAGCTGGGCAGCGTGCTGAACTTCTCGCACGAGGATGGGCGCATCCGCTTCGCCGCCTCGCTCACGGCCGCTCAGGCACGCCGGCTCAAGCTCAGTTCGCGTCTGCTCGCGGTGGCGCAGAACGTGGAGGGCCGCGCGCCATGAGCAACGCACGCTCCTCCATCGGCCGCAAGCTCAACCGCATCCTGGCGCTGACGACGGTGATCGCGCTGCTGATCGCGGGGGCGGCGATCGGCGCGCTCGAACTGCGCAGCCGCATCCATTCCATCGAGGACGACCTGATCGCGCAGGCCGACGTGCTCGCCCTGTCCAACCTGGCCGCGCTCGAGTTCGACGACCGCCGCGCCGCCGGGGAGAACCTGAGCGTGCTGCGCGCCAAGCCCGACGTGCTGGTGGCCGCGGTCTACGACGCGCGGGGCCAGCTCTTCGCCTCCTACGTGTCCTCGGCCGTGGAACTGCTGCCGCCGCCGCGCGCCGCACCGGCGCCGGTGCAGATCGACGGCGAATTCGTGCGCGTGTGGCGGCCCATCGTCTCGCGCAGCGGCCGTGCGGGCAGCCTCTACCTGCAGGCCCAGCACCGGCTGGTGCCGCGCGCCTTCGAGTACGCGGGCATCCTGCTGGTCATCCTGGGCGGCAGCCTCGCGGCGGCCCTGCTGATCGCCCACCGCATGCAGCGCGTCATCACCGGGCCGGTGCTGTCCATGAACGCCGTGGCCCGCCGCGTGAGCGCCGAGCGCAATTTCGACCTGCGCGTGTCGCGCACCAGCGACGACGAGATCGGGGACCTGGCCGACACGCTCAACGCCATGCTGGACGAACTCGGGGCGCGCTCACGCAGCCTGGAGTCGGCGGTGGCTGCGCTGCGGGCCAGCGACGAGCGCTACCAGCTGGTGGTGCGCGGCTCCAGCGCCGGCCTGTGGGACTGGGACATGGCCACCGACACCATGTTCTTCGCGCCCCGCCTGCGCACGCTGCTCGGCTATTCGGAGCAGGAGTTTCCCGACCGGGCGGACTCGCTGCGCGGCGTCATGCACGACGACGACCGGCCCGCGATCCGGGCCGCGCTGGACCAGCACCTGGCGGACGGCCTGCCCTTCACCGTGGAATGCCGCCTGCGGGTGAAGTCGGGTGAGTGGCGCTGGTTCCAGCTCACCGGCATGTCCGAGCGCGATGCGCAGGGCCGCGCCGTGCGCATGGCGGGCTCCGTCATCGACGTGACCGAGCGCAAGCGGGTGGAGCAGGCCCTGCAGGAGTCCAACCGCGCCAAGGACGAATTCATCGCCACGCTGGCGCACGAGCTGCGCAACCCGCTGGCGCCGCTGCGCACCGGGCTGGAGATCCTGAACCGCAGCGGCAGCGTGAGCCCGGCGGCCGAGCGCGTGCGCCAGACCATGCAGCGCCAGCTGGCCCACATGGTGCGCCTGATCGACGACCTGCTGGATATCTCGCGCATCAGCAGCGGCAAGATCCATCTCTCGCCCTCGCGCGTGCACCTGTCGGACGCGGTGGCCTCGGCGGTCGAGATCAGCCGGCCCATCATCGACGAGCGCGGGCACCGGCTGGAGATCGAACTGCCGCCGCGCGAGATCGAGATGATGGCCGACGGCACGCGCGTGGCCCAGGCCCTGGGCAACCTGCTGCACAACGCGGCCAAGTACACGCCCGAGGGCGGGCGCATCCGGCTGTCCGCCCGCCAGGAGGCGGCCTGGGCGGTGATCGAGATCGAGGACAGCGGCGTGGGCATTCCCGCGGACATGCTCGAAGGCGTGTTCAGCCTGTTCACCCAGGTCGGGCGCACGCTGCACAGCGCGCAAGGCGGCCTGGGCATCGGCCTGTACCTGGTGCGCAGCCTGGTCGAGCTGCACGGCGGCAGCGTGGTGGCCGCCAGCCCGGGCGTGGGCCAGGGCAGCACCTTCACGGTCCGCCTGCCCTGCCTGCCGCAGACGGCGGAAGCCGCCCCCGCGAGCGACGGCGCGGGCCCGGTGCTCTCGCATGCCGACCTGCGGGTGCTGGTCGCGGACGACAACGTGGACGCCGCCGAGACCCTGGCCACGCTGCTGGAGATGACGGGCTGCACCACGCGCCGCGTGCACGACGGCAATTCGGTGCTACCCGCCGCGCGCGAGTTCGTGCCCGACCTGGTGCTGCTGGACATCGGGCTGCCCGACATCCCCGGCTACGAGGTGGCGCGCAGGCTCAGGGGCGACCCGGTGGTCGGCGGCGTGCACCTGGTTGCGGTCACCGGCTGGGGCACCGAGGGCGACCGGCGCCGCACGGCGGACGCCGGCTTTGACGAGCACCTGACCAAGCCGGTGGAGTTCGCGGCGGTGGAATCGATCCTGCTGCGGGCACGCCGCCGCGGCGAGCCCGGGGCCGCGCGGCCGGCCTGAGCGGGTGGCCGCCCGGCCCGCGGGTGAGAGGCCGCCTCAGGGGCGGACGTAGGCCCAGCCTTCCTGCTGTTTCTTCATGAGCTCGACGATGCCCGCCGGCACGTAGCCCACGCTGGGGTGCATCTCCGACTTGGCCAGCTTCAGCCCCTTCATGGAGTTTTCGCAGGCGACGATCTTCACGCCGCTGCGGGTGGCCTCCTCCAGGCGCTCGGCCAGGGGCGTGCCGTTCTTGAGCATCAGCACGCTGGGCCCGTTGGAGACGATCTCGATCTCGATCTTGCCGGGGCCGCCCACCTCGTCCTGCGCGTTCTTCGCGTTGCCCAGCGCCATGTTCCAGCGTGCGGGCTCGTTCTCGCTGACATGGATGAGCAGGCGCGGCTTCGCGCTGCCGCTGGTCTCGGCGGCGCGGGCGGCGGCCGGCGCGACGGCCATGGCGGCCAGGGTGACGGTGCCCAGCAGCGAGCGTCGGGTGGGTTCGGTCATGGACAACTTCTTCAAGGTTGGGCGGCAGGCGGGGGCGATTCGCCGTCCCAGTAATCCAGGCACTGGTCGGGCCGGGCGATGTGGCGGACCCCGCCGCCGAAAGCTGCGATCTTGCCGGAATCCGGGTACTCGCAGATTTCGGCGGGCATCATGGTGCTGACGGACAGGTACTCGAGCGGCGCGTCGGAGTCGTTCACGATCTGGTGCGCGGTCTCCGGCCCGCCGGTCGGGCAGCAGATGACGTCACCGGCCCGGATCGCGCGCGTCTGGCTGCCGTAGCGCAGCAGGCCGGTGCCGCGCACGATGAAGAACATCTCCTCCTCGGCGCGGTGCGAATGGAACGGGCAGGCCGTCTTGCCGGGCGGCACCACGTCGAAGGAGTAGCCCAGGTCGCGCGCTCCCACGCGCGGGCCCACGCGCGCGGCGCGCGTCTCGAAACGCTCACCCTGCTTCTGGTGCTCGAGTGCCAGCTCGTCGATGTTGATCACCCGGTCGTTCACGCTCATGGGGCCTCCCTGGAGCGGGGGAACTTAGCACGCGTTGCGCATGGCGGGCAACCCGGGCGCGGCGGCTGCATCCAGCGGGCCGATCGCTGCGTATTGAAGGCAGGACGCATCTGCGTTCCGATCCGAACCATTCAAGGAGCAACACGCATCATGAAGACTTCCCTCATCACGGCCGCCTGCGCCGCCTTCCTCGTCGCCGGTTGTGCTGGCATGTCCGGCGGCATGCATGACGGCATGGCCATGGACCACAGCGCCATGGCGTCCAGCATGGACGGCACCAAGATGGTGGGCGGCGCGCCCATGCTGCCCAGCCGCAACATCGTCGAGAACGCGGTCAACTCCAAGGACCACACCACCCTGGTGGCCGCCGTGAAGGCCGCCGGCCTGGTCGAGACGCTGCAGGGCCCGGGTCCCTTCACCGTGTTCGCGCCCACCAACGCCGCCTTCGACCAGCTGCCCGCGGGCACCGTGCCCACGCTGCTGAAGCCCGAGAACAAGCCGATGCTGACCAAGGTGCTGACCTACCACGTGGTGCCGGGCCGCCTGGACGCGGCCGCGCTCATGCGCCAGGTGCAGGCCGGGGGTGGCAAGGCCATGCTCAAGACCGTCAGCGGCGACACGCTCACCGTGACCCTGCAGGGCAACGGCGTGGTCGTCACCGACGCCAAGGGTGGCATGGCGCACGTCACCATCGCCGACGTCTACCAGTCCAACGGCGTGATCCACGTCGTGGACAAGGTCCTGCTGCCGGGCTGATCCTGGGTTCCGTGGGGCGCGGGCTGGCGGGCCCGCGCGGGGCGCCCGGTAGAATCGCGGCTCCCCCGGGCCTTGCGCGCCCGCCCATCAGCCTCTGGATCCACACCATGAACCGCTGCATGCATTTCGGGGCCGGCCTCACCCTGGCCGCCCTCGCCATGTCCCTGCCCGTCGCCGCGCAGACGATGCGCCGCGAAGCCCCCGTCGACGTCAAGCCCGCGCGCATGACCGTCACCCAGGCCCCCGAGATCCAGCTGGACGGCACCGCCGACCGCCTCTCGCCGGGCGCCCGCATCCGCGACCTGAACAACATGGTGGTGCTCTCCGCCACGCTCGCGGGCACGACCGTGCCCGTGGTCTACCGGCGCGACGCCGCCGGCCTGGTGCACGAGGTGTGGATACTCACGGAGGACGAATACGCCAAGGTCACCTCGGTGGGCTCGGGCAGCGACGCGGCCCGCAAGGTGGCCCAGGTGCTGGCCCTGATCTTCGGCACCCGGCCCTGAGCGCGGCGAGGCGATGACCATGACCCGCAAAGTCTTCATCAAGACCTTCGGCTGCCAGATGAACGAGTACGACTCGGACAAGATGGCCGACGTGATGGCCGCGGCCGAAGGCTACGAGGCCACGGACGACCCGGAGCAGGCCGACCTGATCCTCTTCAACACCTGCTCGGTGCGCGAGAAGGCGCAGGAGAAGGTGTTCAGCGACCTGGGCCGCGTCAAGCACCTCAAGAGCAAGGGCGTGCTGATCGGCGTGGGCGGCTGCGTCGCCAGCCAGGAGGGCGCCGCGATCATCGAGCGCGCGCCCTACGTGGACGTGGTGTTCGGCCCGCAGACCCTGCACCGCCTGCCCGAGATGCTGCGCCAGCGCCGCGAGGCGAAGCGGCCGCAGGTGGACATCAGCTTTCCGGAGATCGAGAAGTTCGACCACCTGCCACCGGCGCGCGTGGGGGGCGCCACTGCCTTCGTCAGCATCATGGAGGGCTGCTCCAAGTACTGCAGCTACTGCGTGGTGCCCTACACCCGGGGTGAAGAGGTCTCGCGGCCGCTGGACGACGTGCTGGTGGAGGTCGCCGGCCTGGCCGACCAGGGCGTGAAGGAGGTGACGCTGCTCGGGCAGAACGTGAACGCCTGGCGCGGCCGCATGGGCGACACCGCCGAGATCGCCGACTTCGCGCTGCTGCTGGAGTACGTGTCCGACATCCCCGGCATCGAACGCATCCGCTACACCACCAGCCACCCGAACGAGTTCACGCCGCGCCTGATCGAGGCCTACGGGCGGCTGCCCAAGCTGGTGAACCACCTGCACCTGCCGGTGCAGCACGGCAGCGACCGCATCCTCATGGCGATGAAGCGCGGCTACACTGCCATGGAATACAAGAGCACGGTGCGCAAGCTGCGCGCCTTGCGCCCGGACCTCTCGCTGTCCAGCGATTTCATCGTCGGCTTCCCCGGCGAGACCGAGGACGACTTCGCGAAGATGATGAAGCTGGTGGAGGACGTGGGCTACGACGCGAGCTTCAGCTTCGTCTTCAGCCCGCGCCCGGGCACGCCGGCGGCCAACCTGCAGGACGACACGCCGCAGGCGGACAAGCTCAAGCGCCTCTACAGGCTGCAGGCGGTGCTGGAGGAGAACGTGCGCCGCATCAGCGAGAGCCGCGTGGGCACCGTGCAGCGGCTGCTGGTGGAAGGGCCCTCGCGCAAGGACCCGGCGGAACTGATGGGCCGCACCGAGTGCAACCGCATCGTCAACTTCAAGGGCCAGCCCCGGCTCGTCGGGCAGATGGTGGACGTCACCATCACGCAGGCCCTGCCGCACTCGTTGCGGGCCGAGGTGCTGACCGCCGGGGATTGAGCCCCGGCGGCCGCAGGCTCAGCGGAAGCTCATACCCACGCCGACCGAGAGCACCAGCGGGTCCAGTTTGGTCGTGATCTGCTGCCCGGTGGACAGGTGGGTGGTGGTCTTGAGCAGGGTCTTGCCCACCATGAGGTCCACGAAGTAGCGCTCGCCGAAGGCGATGGTCGCGCCGGCTTCGGCCGTCACGCCCCAGCGCGAATCGACGCTGAAGGTGGTCGGGTTGCCGCCGGTCAGGGCCGACAGCGTGCCGGTGCTGCGCTCGTGGTAGCTCTTGGCGTAGGTCGGACCCACGCCCAGGTAGGGCCGGACCTTGGCACCGGGGGCGCCGAAGAAGTACTGCACGAACACGGTGGCGGGCACCACGTTCACGTCGCCCAGCTTGCCGGCGCCGGCGATGGCACCTGCGCCCACGATGTCGTGGCGGTAGGGCAGCGCCAGCGGCACCTGGACGGCCCACTGGTCGGACAGCATGTAGCCGATGCCCCCGGAAAGCTGCGTGTTCTTCTTCACGTCCACCTGGGTGTTGGGCAGGCTGGGGGCGGTGAGGTTGCCGCTGCTGACCTGCGGGTCGATGGTGGTCGCGCCGATGTGGACCATCCAGGTGCCGGCGCTCTGGGCCTGGGCGGCGCCGGCCGCGAGCAGGGCGGCGGCGGCCAAGGCGTGCATGGCGATGTGCTTCATGTCGTATTACTCCTGCGTGGGGTTCAGAGCCAGCCGGCCTTGGCCATCTGCACGGCCACGAACTGCGCGAGCAGCTGGTGGGCATAGGGCGTCGGGTGGACGGTGTCGGCGAACTCGTAGTGGCTGGGGTCGCCGGCCACCAGGCTGGCGGCGGTGCAGCCCAGCGAACTGGCCAGCGGGTTGGCCGGCGAGGCCAGGTCGCAGGCCGTCGCCGTGACGTTGCTCAGGTTGTACTGCGCGGGGTTGGCGTTCTGGTCATGGCCCTGGGTGTACGCATCCACGAGGATCACGCCGGGCATGCCCTGCAGGCCGGCGGCCAGCTGGCTGTTGAAGGTGGTCACCATCTGGTTGATCAGCCCGCGCGTGGTGGCATCCAGCGAGGCGGCGAAGGGCGTCTGGGCGATGTCGGGCAAGTTGACCACCACCACGTACTTCGCGCCCTTGCCCACCACTTGGCTGCCGACCAGGCCGGCCAGCTGCGCGCCCGCGGTGCCCATGGAGGTGACGGCGGCGGTGGCGGCCGCCTGCACGGCGGCCGCGCCGCCTGCTGCCACGGCGTTCTGCACCGTGGCGTCCCAGCCGGCGGTGATGGCCGCGCCGACGGCCGTCGCGCCGCCGCCCGCGGCGTCGGCCACGCCGTTGATGTTCATGAACGCATCGTTGCCGCCCGCCAGCACGGTGACGAGCTCGGTGCCCTTGTAGCTGCCGCCCATGCGGGTGAGGTAGCTGGCCATCTGGGACGTCACCGGGGACGCCATCAGCCCGATGTTGACCTGGCTGAAGGGCGCCGCCTGCAGCGATGCGCTGGAGGGCGCGAAGATCCCGCTGACGCGCGAGGAGCCCTGGGCGAAGTTCGTGCACTCGGTGTGCTCGGTCACGGGCGCACCGACGAAATTGGGGATGTTGGGCAGCAGGCCGGTCTCTGCCGGGCAGGGCGCCGGCAGGTGCAGGCTCTGCGCCAGGAACTCGGGCCACACCAGGCCGGCCGCTTGAGGAACACCCGCGCCAGCGCCAGCCGCTGGCGCTCGCCGCCGGAGAGCTTCTGCGTCCACGCGTCCTCGTCGTCCAGGCGCTGCGCGAGCTGCGGCAGCAGGGCCTGCGCCAGGGCCTCCTGCAACTGCTCGCGGCTGTAGGCGCTGGACGGCTCGGGGTAGGCCAGCGCGTCGCGCAGCGGGCCGTCGGGGAAGTAGGGGTTCTGGGGCACCAGCATGGTGTCGGCCGGGCGCTCCACGCCGCCGCGCGCGAAGGGCCAGATGCCCGCGAACACCCGCAGCAGCGTGGACTTGCCGCTGCCCGAGGGCCCGCGCAGCACCACGGTGTCGCCGGCGCTGGCGCGGGCGGTGGCGTGGGCCAGCAGCGGCCTGGCGTTCGGCAGCGCGATGGACAGGTCCTGCACCGCCAGCCCCGCGCCCTGCGTGAGCTGCGCGCCCTGGTCGCGCGACTCGCCCGCCTGCACGCTCTCCTCGAAGCTGCTCAGGCGATCGGCGGTGGCGCGCCAGGTGGCGAAATTGCTGTAGTTGTCCACGAACCAGGAGAGCGAGTCCTGGACCTGGCCGAAGGCCGAGCCGATCTGCATCAGCTCGCCCAGCTGGATCGCGCCCGAGAAGAAGCGCGGCGCCGCCACGATGTAGGGGAACACCACCGCCGCCTGGCCGAAGAAGGAGGTGAACCAGACCAGGTTCTTCTGCTTGCGGATGAGTTGCAGGTAGTTGGCCAGCACGTGCGTGAAGCGCAGTTCCAGGTGGCCGCGCTCCACCGCCGCGCCCCGGTCCAGGGCGATGGCTTCGCTGTACTCGCGCACGCGCACCATGTGGTGGCGGAAGTCGGCCTCCAGGCGCTGCTGCTGGAAGTTCAGAGGAATCTGGGGTCGGCCGATGTAGTGCGTGATCACGCTGCCCGCGGCGCAGTACGCGACGGCGGCCCACACCATGAAACCGGGGATCTCCCAGCTGCGGCCGGCGACGTGGAAATCGAAGGCGCCCGACAGCGACCACAGGATGCCCACGAAGCTGAGCAGCGTCACCGCCGCGTTCAGCAGGCCCATGGACAGCGAGATGCTGTAGGTCGTGAACAGGTTCAGGTCTTCCTGGATGCGCTGGTCCGGGTTGTCGGGCGCGCCCTCGCGGCCGAAGCGGGCCAGCTCCATGCGGTAGAAGGCCTGGCCGCCCAGCCAGCGGTCCAGGTAGTGGCGGGTCATCCAGGCGCGCCAGCGCAGCTCCAGCAGCTGGGTGATGTAGAACTTGTAGACGGCGATCAGGATGTAGCCGCAGGCCAGCAGCACGAAGCGCAGCATCTGCTGCCAGAACACGGCCTGGTCCTTGTTCTGCAGCGCGTCGTAGAACACGCGGTTCCAGGCATTCAGCTGGACCAGCATGTACACGGCGCCCAGGTTGAGCAGCACGATCGCGGCCAGCAGGCCGCGGGCGCGCCAGCGCTCCTCGGAACGGAAATACGGTGCGGACAGCACCATCACGCGGCGCGCGATGGCCGCCCAGTTGTTCAGGATTGCGAACGGCATGCGGATGAGCCCCTTGGCGAGGGGCCCATCCTAGGGCCAATCAGGGCTTGGCGTTGGCGACGCCCGCGGCCACGTGGCCGGCCGGCACCCCGTGCTCGGCCGCATGGCTGACGTGGCGCGTCTGGTCGTCGAAGAAGAAATCCGGCTCGAACTCGCGCAGGAACTCGCCCTTGGGCAGCCCGCCCAGGAACATGGCCTCGTCCACGCGGATGCCCCAGTGCATCAGCGTGCGGATGGCGCGCTCGTGGGCCGGTGCGCTGCGCGCGGTGACCAGCGCGGTGCGCAGGCGCATGGCGGGCGTGCCGGCCTGCTGCAGCCGGTGCAGGGCGGACAGGAAGGGCTTGAAGGGGCCGTCGGGAAGCGGGCGCGAGGCATGGCGTGTCTCGTGCGCCTGGAAGGCATCCAGGCCTTCGGCCTGGAACACCTGCTCGGCCTCGTCGGAGAACAGCACCGCGTCGCCGTCGAAGGCGATGCGCACCTCGTGCGGGTGCTGGCTCGCGGCCAGCACGGATTCGGTCAGCACGCGTGCGGCCGGGAAGCCCGCTGCCAGGGCTTCACGCACGTCCTCGGCATTGGCGGACAGGAACAGGTGCGCGCGCAAGGGCCGCAGGTAGCGGAAGGGCGGGCTGCCCTGGGTGAACACGCCGCGCAGCAGATGGATGGCGTTGGCCTCGCCCGAGCGGAAGACCCGCATGCCGGAGACCGGGTCGTTGCGCGAGAGGATGACCACCTCCACGCGCTGGGTCGTGGTGTCGTTGAAGGCCAGCAGCTTCTTGATGAGCGAGAAGGCGATGCCGGGCCGGGCCGGCTCGTCCAGCCGCTCCAGCTGCGTGCGCATGTAGGCCTGCGGGTCGCCGCCCTCGAAGATCGAGTTCTCTTCCTCGAAGTTGAAGAGCGCGCGCGAGGAGATCGCCACCACCAGCTTGTCGTCCAGGGTCGTCGCCATGGGGGGATTCAGCGGGCGAAGGTGTTGAGCTGGATGATGGGCAGGAGCACGGCCAGCACGATCAGCATCACCACCAAGCCCATGACCACGATCAGCAGCGGCTCCAGCACGGTGGCCATCTGCATGGCCCGGCGCTGCACCTCCGTGCCCAGCTGCGTGGCCGCGCGCTGCAGCATCTCGGGCAGCTGGCCGGTCTGCTCGCCCATGCGGGCGAACATGGGCAACAGGCCGGGGAAGCGCTTCTTCTGCGCCATGGCCGAGGCCAGCGGCGCGCCTTCGCGCACCAGCACCAGCGCGTCCAGCGCGTCGGCGCGCATGGCCCGGTTGTTGAGCGTCTCGGCCGCGGCCTGCAGCGCGCGCAGGATGGGCACGCCCGCGCCGGCCAGCATGGCCAGGGTGCTGGCGAAACGCGCCGCGTTGTAGCCGCGCGCGAGGCGGCCCACCAGGGGCAGGCGCAGGAAGCCGGCGTCGAAGCGCTCGCGCGTGGCCGGGTTGCGCAGTGCCAGGCGCAGCGCCACGCCGGCCGCCACGAGCACCGCCAGCGCCGCCCAGCCCCAGTGCCGCACCGCGCCGCTGATGGCCAGCATGGCGGTGGTGAGGAAGGGCAGGGCGCGCTTGCTGCCGGCGAACACGCTGGCCACCTGGGGCACCACGTAGGAGACCAGGAAGAGCACGATCGCGATCGCCACCACGGTCACGATCGCCGGGTACAGGGCCGCGCCCATGAGGCGCGCCTGCAGGGCCTGGCGGTTCTCCAGGTCGTCGGCGAGGCGCTCCAGCACCCGGCCCAGGTTGCCGCCCTGCTCGCCGGCGCTGACGACGGCGATGTAGACCTCGGGAAACTCGTGCGGGAAGCGGGCCAGGGCCTTGCCGAAAGGCGAGCCGGCGTTCACCTCGGCGCGCAGCGCGGCCACCAGGTTGCGCAGGCGCTCGTCCTCGGCCTCGTCGGTGAGCGCCGTCAGCGCCCGCTCCAGCGGCAGGCCGGAGCCGACCAGGCCGGCCAGCTGGCGCGTCCAGATGGCCAGGCCCGTGCCGCCGAACACCTGGCGGCGGAACAGCCCGCCGCCCGCGCCGGCGGTGGGGCCGCCGCTGCCCACCGGGGTCACGCTCAGGGGCACCAGCGCCTGCTGGCGCAGCATGGCACGCACCGACTTGGCGGTGTCCGCCTCCATGACGCCGCGCCGGGTGTCTCCCTGTGCGTCCAGTGCTTCGAAGGAATAGGCCGGCATGGGGCGATTATGTCCCCCGCCCGCGGGCCGCCGCGGCCGCCCGCGTCAGAGCTCGCGCAGCCGGAAGCGCTGCAGCTTGCCGGTCTCGGTGCGCGGCAGCGCGGCCACGAAGGCGACCTCGCGCGGGTACTTGTAGGGCGCGATGGTGGCCTTGACGTGCTCCTGCAGCGCCCGCACCAGGGCCTCGTCGCCGCTGAAGCCCGGCCGCAGCACGCAGAAGGCCTTGACGATCATCCCGCGCTCCTCGTCGGGCTTGCCGATCACGCCGCACTCGGCCACCGCCGGGTGCCGCATGAGCACGTCCTCGACCTCGGGGCCGCCGACGTTGTAGCCCGCCGTGATGATCATGTCGTCGGCCCGGGCCTGGTAGAAGAAGTAGCCGTCGGCGTCCTGGATGAAGGCGTCGCCGGGGTGGTTCCAGCCCTGCCGCACGTAGCTCGCCTGGCGGGCGTCGTCCAGGTAGCGGCAGCCCGTAGGGCCGACCACCGCCAGCTTGCCCAGGGTGCCGCGCGGCAGCTCGTGGCCCTCGTCGTCCACCACCCGCGCGGTGTAGCCCGGCACCACCTGCCCGATGGCGCCGGGCCGCACCGCACCGGGCGCGGACGAGATGAAGATGTGGAACATCTCGGTCGCGCCTATGCCGTCCGTCATCTCGATGCCGCTGGCCTCGCGCCACAGCTGGCGCGTCGCATCCGGCAGGCCCTCGCCCGCGCTCACGCAGGTGCGCAGCCGGCCCACGCCCAGGGTGCGCGCGAAGGGCGCCATCTGGCGGTAGAAGGTGGGCGCGGTGTAGCAGACGGTGGCGCCCACGGCGTCGATGGTGCGCACCAGGGTCTCCGGCGTGTAGGGCGCGTCGGGGAAGTACACGCTGCAGCCGGCCCACAGCGGGAACACCAGCAGGCCGCCCAGGCCGAAGGTGAAGGCCAGTGGCGGCGAGCCGACCACGATGTCCTCGGGCGTGGCGCGCAGCACGTGGCGCGGCCAGGTCTCGCAGGCCGCGAGGATGTCTCGGTGCGAATGCACGGCGGCCTTGGGCTTGCCGGTGGTGCCCGAGGTGAAGGCCAGCATGGCGATGTCGTCGGCCGCCGTGGGGCAGGCGCTGAAGCCGCCGGTCTTGGCCGCCGTCCGCGCGGCCAGCGAGCCGGCCGCGTCCGTGTTGAAGGCCAGCACCGTCCGCAGCACCGGCCGGCCCTGGCGCGCCGCCTCCAGGTCCTCCAGCAGCCGCGCGTCGCACAGGGCCGCGGCCGGCTGCGCCTTGTCGATGATCTCGCCCAGCTCGCGGGCGCGCAGCAGGGGCATGGTGGCGACGGCCACCAGCCCGGCCTTGACCACGGCCAGCCAGGCCAGCGCCATGGCGATGGAGTTGCCGCCGCGCAGCAGCACGCGGTTGCCCGGCACCAGGCCCAGGTCCTCGACCAGCACGCGGCAGATGCGGTCCACCTGCTCGTCCACCTGCGCATGGCTGAGCTCGCGCTGGGCCGAGCGCAGCAGCGGCCGGCCGGCCCCGGCGCGTGCCAGGGCCTGGTCCAGCAGGGCCTGCACCAGGTTGACCTGCCCCGGCAGCTGGAGCTCGGGCCGCTCGTAGCGGAACTGCGGCCAGGCGGCGCGCGGCGGCAGCCGGTCGTGGACGAAGCGATCGACCTGGGCGGACGCTGCGTTCACGACGGGGCCTCGTTGGGCGCCTGGACCCCGCGCGCATGCGTCTTGAGCTTGCCCAGCAGCCGGTACAGGGTGGCGATGTCGCGCTCGCCCAGGCCGCCCAGCGCCTCGACGATCCAGGCCTCGTGCCGTGCTGCCATCTCGGCGAAGGCGCGGCGGCCGCGCGGGGTGAGCCGCACCCGGTAGGCCCGGCGGTCGCCGGCCACCGCCACGCGGTCCACCAGGCCCTCGGCGACCAGCTGGTCGGTGATGCCGGTGATGTTCCCGCCGGTCACCATCATGCGGCGCGAGAGCTCGCTCATCTTCAGGCCCTGCGGCGCACGCTCCAGCTGGGCCATCAGGTCGAAGCGCGGCAGCGTGGTGTCGAACTGCTCGCGCAGCCGGCTGCGCACCTGCTTCTCGATCAGCTGCGTGCAGGTGAGCAGCCGCAGCCACAGGCGCAATGCCTCGGGGTGCTCGCTGTGCGCGCGCGCCTCCATGTCCATGCCATGTCCTCGGGAAAAGATGGGTGTGAATAGTTTAGGCTTGAAGCAATCCCTGTCAATCTCGCAGCTGTCCCAGCGCGCTGCGCCGACACGCAGGAGACGGGAACTGCCGGCCACGTCCTACAGGCCGTCCAGTTGACGGCCCAGCTTGGGTCCACCCAGAATTTCCGGATGGAAATGCTGCTGTCCCGGGTCCAGTCGCAACTGGACGTCCTCACCCCGTCCGTGGCCGTGTTCCTGCCGGGCGGCCAGCGCCTGGGACGGGCCCAGTCCGACGTCCGGGTCACCTTCCGCGACTGGTCCAGCCTGGCCACCCTGGCCTCGGGCCAGGTCGGCAGGCTGGCCGAGGACTACGTGGAGGACCGCGTGGTGCTGGAGGGCAGCATGCGCGACATCATGGCCGTCGCGGTGCAGCTGCTGCCCGGGCACCCGGTGGAAAGCGACACGAACTGGTGGACGCAGGTCGTGCGCCGGGCCCGCTCGCTGGCCCTGCACACCCCGCTGAAGGATGCGCAGCAGATCCAGTTCCACTACGACGTCTCGGACGATTTCTACGCGCTCTGGCTGGACCCGCGGCGGGTGTATTCCTGCGCGTACTTCCGCGAGCCGCAGTTCTCGCTGGCGCAGGCCCAGGAGGCCAAGCTGGACCACATCTGCCGCAAGCTGGCGCTGCGCCCGGGCGAGAAATTCCTGGACATCGGCGCCGGCTGGGGCGGCCTGCTGCTGTGGGCGGCCGAGCACTACGGGGTGGACGCCACCGGCATCACCCTGTCGAAGAACCAGCACGCCCACGTGAACCAGCTGATCGCCGAGCGCGGCCTCGCCGGGCGGGTGCGCATGGAGCTGCGCGACTACCGCGACCTGGCGGGCGAGGGCCTGTACGACAAGATCGCCTCCGTCGGCATGTTCGAGCACGTGGGCCAGGCCCAGATGCCGGCCTACTTCGCCAAGGTGCAGTCGCTGCTCAAGCCGGGCGGGCTCATCATGAACCACGGCATCACCGCGGGCGGCACCAAGCCGGGCCAGCTGGGCGCCGGCATGGGCGAGTTCATCGAGAAGTACATCTTCCCGGGCGGCGAGCTGCTGCACATCAGCCACGTGCTGCGCGACATGGCGCTCGCCGGGCTGGAGATGACGGACGTGGAGAACCTGCGCCCGCACTACGCGCGCACGCTCTGGGCCTGGTCCGACGCGCTGGAGTCGCAGCTGGACGAGGCGCGGCGGGTGCTGGAGAGCACGGGCGACGCGGCTGGCGCCGAGCGCGTGCTGCGGGCCTACCGCCTCTACCTGGCGGGCTGCGCGATGTGCTTCGAGCAGGGCTGGATCGCCCTGCACCAGGTGCTGGCGGCGCGGCCCGACGGCAAGCTTTCCACGGGCGCGATGCGGGGCGCACAATCGCTGTATCCCTACAACCGCGACTACATGTACCGGGACCTTCCCGGCGCCGCCACCCGCTGATGCTCTACAAGTTCAAGTCCAAGGCCGCCGGCGACCTCATCATGCTGGAGCCGAACGGCCGCCGTGTGCTGGAGATCATGGGCAAGGACCCGGGCGAGAAGGGCATCATCCTGCCCGAGCAGATGCTTGGCGGGCTGGCCGCCCTGGAAGCCGCCATCGCCCGCGAGGAGTCCGAGCAGAAGGCCGCCGTCGCCGAGGCCAAGGCCCGCGGCGAGGTGCCGCCGCAGTTCGCCGGCATTTCGCTGCGCCAGCGCGCGCTGCCCTTCATGGACATGCTGCGGCGCTGCGAGAAGGCCGGCGCGGAGATCGTCTGGGGCGTGTAAGTCCGGGTGCGTCCCGGCGGGCCTGCCGCTAGCATCTTCCGGTGATGGACAACGCACCGGCCGACCCCTCCCTCATCGATTCCCGCCACGCCGCCTGGCGCCTGGCCGCCGCGCTGGCGGTGGGCACCATCGCCAGCAGCGGCATGTACGTGCTGGCGGTGGTCCTGCCCTCGATCCAGGCCGACTTCGGCGTCGACCGCGCGGGTGCTTCGCTGCCCTACACCCTGACCATGCTGGGCTTCGGCGTGGGCGGCATGCTGTGCGGCCGCTGGGCCGACCGCTTCGGCCTGGCCCGGGTGATCCAGCTCGGCGCCCTGGGCATGGCGGCGGGCTACGTGGGGGCGGCGCTGGCGCCTTCCATGCTCTGGTTCGGGCTGGCGCACGGCTTGCTCATCGGCCTGCTGGCGGCCGCGAGCGGCTTCGTGCCGCTGATGGCGGACACCTCGCTGTGGTGGATGCGCCGCCGTGGCCTCGCCGTCGCGATCTGCGCGAGCGGCAACTACACCGCGGGCGCGCTGTGGCCGCCGCTGGTGCAATGGGGCGTGGCGCACTTCGGCTGGCGGCCGACCTACATGGCCCTGGGCCTGGCCGGCGGGCTGGCGATGCTGCTGCTCAGCCTGCGGCTGCGCCAGCGTCCGCCGCTGGCGACCGCGGCGCCGTCCGCGCCGGGGCGCCCGGCCGTCGCGCCCGGCAGCCGGCCCTTCGGCCTGGCGCCCGGGCAGGCGCAACTGGCGCTCTTCGTGGCCGGCATCGGCTGTTGCGTGGCCATGTCCATGCCCCAGGTGCACATCGTGGCCTATTGCACCGACCTGGGCTATGGCGCCGCGCAGGGCGCCACCATGCTGTCCCTGATGCTGGGCTGCGGCATCGTGAGCCGGCTGGCCTCGGGCTGGATCTCCGACCGCATCGGCGGCCTGCGCACCCTGCTGCTGGGTGGCGTGCTGCAGGGCGTGGCCCTGTTCCTCTTCCTGCCCTTCGACGGGCTGGTGCCGCTGTACGTGATCTCCGCGCTGTTCGGCCTGTTCCAGGGCGGCATCGTGCCTTCCTACGCGCTCATCGTGCGCGAGCACTTCCCGGCCGACGAGGCCGGCGCGCGGGTGGGCACCATCATCTTCGGCACGCTGATCGGGATGGCGCTGGGCGGCTGGATGTCGGGCAAGGTGTTCGACCTCACCGGCTCCTACCATGCCGCGTTCATCAACGGCATCGCCTTCAACCTGATGAACGTGAGCATCGCCACCTGGCTGTTCCGCCGCGCGGGCGGGCGCCTGGGGCTGCCGCGGCGGCTGGCCACGGCACGCTGAAGCTCGCGGGGCGCCCGGGACGCCACCCGCCGCCGCCGCGCAGCGGGCGGGCCCCGGTGCAGGGCGCTCCGGGCCCGCGTCAGTCGACCTTCGCGCCCGAGACCTTCACCACCTCGGCCCACTTCTTGTGCTCGTCGGCGATCAGCTTGGCGAACTCGGCCGGGGTGTTGCCGCTGGGGATGGCGCCCTGGGCCACCAGCTTGTCCTTCACCGCCGGGGTGTTCAGCGACTTGGCCACCTCGTGCTGGATGCGGTTGACGATGTCGGCCGGCGTGCCGGCGGGGGCCAGCAGGCCGAACCAGGAGGTGGCGTCGAAGCCCTTGAGGCCGGCGGCTTCCTCGATGGTGGGCACGTCGGGCAGGGCGGTGGAGCGTTCCTTGCTGGTGACGGCCAAGGCCTTGAGCCGGCCGGCCTTGATCAGTGCCAGGGAGGACGGCAGGTTGTCGAACATCACGTCCATCGTGCCGCCCACCATGTCCACCAGCGCCGGGCCCGAGCCCTTGTACGGGAAGTGGACCAGGTAGGTGCCGGTGCGGGCCTTGAACAGCTCGCCCGCCAGGTGGATGGAGGTGCCGTTGCCGCTGGACGCCATGTTCAGCTTGCCCGGGTGCGCCTTGGCGTAGGCGATGAAGTCCTTGACGTTGTTGATGCCCAGGGCCTTGGCCTTCTCGGTCTGCATCTCCATCACGTTGGGCACGCCGGCCACCATGGTGATGGGCGCGAAGTCCTTGATGGGGTCGTAGGGGAGCTTCGCGTACAGCGCGCGGTTGATCCCGTGCGTGCCCACGGTGCCCATGAGCAGGGTGTAGCCGTCTGCCGGGGCATGGGCCACGATCTCGGCGCCCACGTTGCCGCCGGCCCCGGGCCGGTTGTCGACGATGAAGCTCTGGCCGAAGGCCTTGCCCAGCTCGGGCGCGACCGCGCGGGCCAGGATGTCGGTGGTGCCACCGGCCGCGAAGGGCACGATGATGCGCACCGGCTTGCTGGGCCAGGCCGATTGCGCGAATGCGGGAACGGCCGCCGTGGCGGCCAGGGCGGCCAGGCCTTGCAGGGCGCCGCGGCGGGTGGGGTACTTCGTCATCATCGTCTCCTGGATGTGCCGCTTTCCACCGTGATCGGCGGAAGCTGCCCGCCGATTTTGCCGCAGGGTGACCGGGGCGCCCCGCGCGCCCGCGCTTGCCCCCTTGCCGCCGCCCGCTACTTGTAGCTGCGCGCGTCCTCGATCACCTTGCCGTCGTTCGGCAGGCTGCCGGGCGCCAGCACCTCGACCTCGCCGCGCAGCTTGGTGACGTCGCGGATCGCCTCGGCGATGCGTTCGCGCAGGCCCTGCGCCTGCGTGCCGGCCTCCACCCGCAGCGTCATCACGTCGTTGGCCATCTCGCCCGAGACCACCAGGCGCGCGCGCTGCACCTCGGGAAAGCGCCGCACGATGTCGGCCACCTGGCTGGGGTGCACGAACATGCCGCGGATCTTGGTGGTCTGGTCGGCGCGGCCCAGCCAGCCGCGGATGCGCATGTTGGTGCGGCCGGTGGGGCAGGGCCCCGGCAGCACGGCCGAGAGATCGCCCGTGCCGAAGCGCACCAGCGGGTAGTCGGGGTTGAGCGCGGTGACCACCACCTCGCCGACCTCGCCCGGGGCCACCGGCTCGCCGGTGCCGGGCCGCACGATCTCCAGGATGACGCCTTCGTCCACCACCAGGCCCTCGCGGGCCGCCGTCTCGTAGGCGATCAGGCCCAGGTCGGCGGTCGCATAGCTCTGGTAGACCGCCAGGCCGTGGCCGGCGAACCAGTCGCGCAGCGTGGGCGGCAGGGCCTCGCCCCCGGTCAGGGCCTTCTTCAGGCTGCCGATGTCGGTGCCGCTCTCCTGGGCCTTCTCCACCAGGATGCGCAGGAAGCTGGGCGTGCCGGTGTAGGCCGTGGGCCGCAGCTCGGCGATGGCCTGCAGCTGCTGCTCGGTCTGGCCCACGCCGGCCGGGAACACGGTGCAGCCGATCGCGAACGCGCCCGATTCCATGATGAAGGCGCCCGGCGTCATGTGGTAGCTGAAGGCGTTGTGCACCAGGTCGCCCTCGCGGAAGCCGGCGGCGTAGAGCGCGCGCGCGCAGCGCCACCAGTCGGCGGCCATGCCCTCGGGCTCGTAGATCGGCCCGGGCGAGGCGTAGGCGCGGCGCATGGCCGCGCCGCGCCGGATGGCGGCGAAGCCGCCGAAGGGGTCGCTCGCGCGCGACGCACGCTGCAGGTCCAGCAGTTCGTGCTTGCGCGTCACCGGCAGCCGGGCCAGGGCCTCGCGGCTGGTGATGGCGGCGGCGTCCACGCCGGCCAGGATGCGGGCCAGCGCGGGCGCATTCGCCTGGGCATGCGCCACCTGCCGCGGCAGGGCCGCCATCAACGCGGCTTCGCGCGCGGCCGTATCGCGCGTTTCGAGCGCGTCCAGAAACTCAGACATCCTGCAATCCCTTGCTTCAGGCGAGCCAGCGCTTGCGCCGGCGGTAGCTCTTGACTTCACGGAAACTTTTGCGCTCGCCGCCACCCACGCCCAGGTAGAACTCCTTGACGTCCTCGTTGCTGGCCAGGTCGGCGGCGGGGCCGTCCATCACCACGCGCCCGCTCTCCAGGATGTAGCCGTAGTCGGAGTAGCGCAGCGCCATGTTGGTGTTCTGCTCGGCGAGCAGGAAGGTGACGCGTTCGCGGCTGTTCAGGTCCTTCACGATGGAGAAGACCTCCTCCACGATCTGCGGCGCCAGGCCCATGGAGGGTTCGTCCAGCAGCACGATGCTGGGGCTGGCCATGAGCGCGCGGCCGATGGCGCACATCTGCTGCTCGCCGCCCGATGTGTAGGCGGCCTGCGAGCCGCGCCGCGTCTTCAGCCGGGGGAAGTAGTTGTAGACCTTCTCCAGGTTGGCCGCGACCTCGGCGCGGCTGTGGCGCGTGTAGGCCCCGGTGAGCAGGTTCTCCTCGATGGTGAGGTGGGCGAAGCAGTGCCGGCCCTCCATCACCTGCACCACGCCGCGCTGCACCAGGTCGGCGGGCGTCAGGTTCTCGATGCGTTCGCCGCGCAGCTCGATGGAGCCCTTGGTCACGGCGCCGCGCTCGCCCGCCAGCAGGTTGGAGATCGCGCGCAGGGTGGTGGTCTTGCCGGCGCCGTTGCCGCCCATCAGCGCCACGATGCTGCCCTCGCGCACCTGCAGGGACACGCCCTTGAGCACCAGGATCACGTGGTTGTAGATGACCTCGATGCCGTTGACGTTGAGAACGACGCTGTTGTCCATGGGATCTGCCTTCACCAAACGCAAGGCGCGGGCCTTGCGTTTGGCGGCTCCGGGGAGCCACCGCCTGGGGCCCGGGGCCGGCCCGTGCCGGCACCCGGGCGCATCACACGCTCAGGAGCTGCAGTCGCTGGCCGGACGGCGCTGCATCTTCTTGTCGGCCAGGTACTTGTCGGCACCGGCCTTGACCATGGGCTTGATGATCTGCTCGTCGGCCTGCATGAAGTCGGAGCTGAAGTTCCACTTCTTGCCGTCCCAGGTCTCCACGCGCACCCAGGTCGAACCCATGTGGTCGGCGCAGCTGGTGGACAGCGGCCGCATCACGCCGGCGAAGCCCAGCGCGTCCAGCTTCTTCTGGTCCAGCGCCAGGTTCTCCAGGCCCCAGCGCACCTGCTCGCCGGTCATGACCTTGCCCTTGCCGAAGCGCTCCTGCGCGCGGCGCACGGCTTCGATGCCCAGCATCTGGATGATCACACCACGGGTGTAGAGCACGGAGCCGACTTCGTCCTTGGGCCCGGTGCCCTGGCCCTTGTCGTGCACGTACTTCAGGATGTCCTGGATCACCTTGGGCTGGGTGCCCGAGGTGTTCAGGTTCAGCGCGTTGTAGCCCTTGGCGCCTTCGCCCACGTCCTTCACGTCGGGCTCGGCACCCGCCCACCACACGCCGTACATCTTGTCGCGCGGGTAGCCGGTGGCCTGGGCTTCCTTCAGGGCGGTGGAGTTCATCACGCCCCAGCCCCACAGCAGCACGTAGTCCGGACGCAGCTGGCGCACCTGCAGCCAGGCGGCCTTCTGCTCCACGCCGGGCGCCGTGACCGGGATCAGGTCGAGCTGGAAGCCGTGCATGCGCTGGCGCTCCTGCAGCAGCGGGATGGGTTCCTTGCCGAAGGGCGAGTCGTGGTAGACCAGGGCGATCTTCTTGCCCTTGAGCTTGTCCAGGCCGCCTTCGCGCTTGCCGATCGCCTGGATCAGCACGTCGGCCGCGGTCCAGTAGCTGCCCATGAGCGGGAAGTTCCACTTGAAGGCGTTGCCGTCCTGCGAAACCGACAGGCCGTAGCCCAGCGTCAGCAGCGGGATCTTGTCGACCGGGGCCTTCTCGGTCAGCGCGAAGGTGATGCCGGTGGCCTGCGGGTCGATCAGGGTGACGCCCGGGCGGCTCTTCAAGCGTTCGTAGCACTCCACGCCGCGGTCGGTGGCGTAGCCGGTCTCGCACTCTTCCCAGGTCAGCTTGACGCCGTTCACGCCGCCGTCGCGGGCGTTGATCATCTTCAGGTAGTCCTGCTTGCCGTTGGCCCAGGGCGTGCCGTTGGGCGCGTAGGGGCCGGTGCGGTAGGACAGCAGCGGGAAGAACTGCTCCTTGGCCTGCGCGAACGCGCTGGTGGAGACCAGCGACGAGGCGCCGGCCGCCAGGGCCGCTGCCGCGAGGATCAAACTGCGAAGTCTCATGTGCGTCTCCTGTTGGAAAAATCTTGGATGAAGCGTGTCACTGCGATCAGTGCGGGAAGGGCCACAGGCGCAGCTTCTGCTTCCCGGTGGACCAGAGTTTGGCGAGTCCGTGCGGCTCCACGACCAGGAACCAGACGATCAGCGCGCCGAACACCATGAGCTCGGCGTGCGAGACGCCGGCGGTGGAAACCGAAAGCCCGGCCATGGCGGCGGCGGCGGGCAGGAACTGGTTCAGGAAGATGGGCAGCACCACGATGAAGGCGGCGCCGAAGAAGCCGCCCGTGATGGACCCCAGCCCGCCGATGATCACCATGAACAGCAGGCGGAAGCTCACGTCGACCGAGAACGCCGCCGGCTCCCAGGCGCCCAGGTAGATGAAGGCCCAGAGCGCGCCGGCCACGCCGACGATGAAGGAGCTGACGGCGAAGGCGGTGAGCTTGGCGTAGACCGGCCGGATGCCGATCACGGCCGCCGCCACGTCCATGTCGCGGATGGCCATCCATTCGCGGCCGATCGCGCTGCGCACCAGGTTCTTGGCCAGCAGCGCAATCACGCACAGGATGGCCAGGCAGAACCAGTACGTGGAGACGGCGCTCTCGACCGGCAGGCCGAAGACCTGCAGGTCGCTCACGGACACCGAGCCCGAGGGTTCGTCGTTCACGAACCACTTGATGCGCAGGAACATCCAGTCGGCGAAGAACTGCGCCGCCAGCGTGGCGACGGCCAGGTACAGGCCCTTCACGCGCAGGCTGGGCAGGCCGAACAGGATGCCGAAGAAGGTGGCGCACAGCCCGCCCAGCAGCAGCGCGGGCACCAGCGGCATGTTGGGCACGCGCACGAAGAAGTTGTAGGCGCCGTAGGCCCCCACCGCCATGAAGGCGCCCGAGCCCAGCGAGATCTGGCCGCAGTAGCCGACCAGGATGTTCACCCCCAGGGCCGCCAGCGACATGATCAGGAAGGGGATCAGGATGGCGCGGAAGACATAGTCGCTCGCCAGCAGCGGCACCACCGCGAAGGCGGCGACCAGCAGCAGGGCGATGACGATGCGGTCCTGCAGGATCGGGAAGATCTGCTGGTCGGCGCGGTAGCTGGTCTTGAACTGGCCGTTTTCGCGGTAGATCATGGCGTCCTCACACGCGGTCGATGATCTTCTCGCCGAACAGCCCCTGCGGCCGCACGAGAAGGAAACCCAGGGCCAGCACGTAGGCGAACCAGATCTCGATGCCGCCACCGACCAGGGGGCCGATGTAGACCTCGGAGAGCTTCTCGCCCACGCCGATGATGAGCCCGCCGATGATGGCGCCCGGCACCGAGGTCAGCCCGCCCAGGATCACCACTGGCAGCGCGCGCAGCGCCACGGTGGCGAGCGAGAACTGCACGCCCAGCTTGCTGCCCCAGATCATCCCGGCCACCAGCGCCACCACGCCGGCCACGCACCACACGATGACCCAGATGCGCGCCAGCGGGATGCCGATGGACTGCGCGGCCTGGTGGTCGTCGGCCACCGCGCGCAGCGCGCGGCCGGTGCCGGTCTTCTGGAAGAACACCGAGAGCAGGGCCACCAGCACCGCTGCGATGAGCGCGGCGTAGAGGTCTTCCTTGTTGACCAGGATCCCGCCCTGGAACATGTTCTCCAGCACGAAGATCGGGTCCTTGGGCATGCCGATGTCGATCTTGTAGATGCTGTTGCCGAACAGGCCCTGGCCCGCACCCTCGAGGAAGTAGGCGATGCCCAGCGTCGCCATCAGCAGCGTGGCGCCCTCCTGGTTCACCAGGTGGCGCAGCACCAGGCGTTCCACCAGCCAGGCGACCACGAACATGATCGCGCCGGCGATCACGAAGGCCATCAGGTCGGTGGCGACCTTGTTCTGGATGCCGGTCCAGCCGGGCAGCCATTCGGCGAAGCGGGCCATCGCCAGCGCCGCGAACAGCACCATCGCGCCCTGCGCGAAGTTGAACACGCCCGAGGCCTTGTAGATGAGCACGAAGCCCAGCGCCACCAGCGAATAGAGCATGCCGGCCATCAGGCCGCCGGTCAGGGTCTCGAGGAAGAAGCCCATCAGTGAGAAGTCCCCAGGTAGGCGTTGATCACGTCGGGGTTGTTGCGCACCTCGTCGGGGGTGCCGTCGCCGATCTTCTTGCCGTAGTCCAGCACCACGACGCGGTCGCTGATGTCCATCACCACGCCCATGTCGTGCTCGATCAGGACCACCGTGGTGCCGAATTCGTCGTTCACGTCCAGGATGAAGCGGCACATGTCCTGCTTTTCCTCGACGTTCATGCCGGCCATGGGCTCGTCCAGCAGCAGCACCTGCGGCTCCATCGCGAGCGCGCGGCCCAGGTCCACGCGCTTCTGCAGGCCGTAGGGCAGCTGGCCCACGGGCGTCTTGCGGAAGGCCTGGATCTCCAGGAAGTCGATGATGTGCTCGACGAACTCGCGGTGCCGGATCTCCTCGCGCTCGGCCGGTCCGATGCGCAGCGCCTGCAGGAACAGGTTGCTTTTGATCCGCAGGTTGCGGCCGGTCATGATGTTGTCCAGCACGCTCATGCCCTTGAACAGGGCCAGGTTCTGGAAGGTGCGCGCCACGCCCATCTGCGCCACCTGGTGGCTGTTCATGTGGCTGAAGGTCTTGCCGCGGAACGCGATGGTGCCCTGCTGCGGCTGGTAGACGCCGTTGATGCAGTTGAGCATGGAGCTCTTGCCGGCGCCGTTCGGGCCGATGATGGCGCGGATCTCGTGCTCGCGGACGTTGAACGAGATGTCGGTCAGCGCCTTCACGCCGCCGAAGGCGAGCGAGATGTTCTGCACGTCCAGGATCACGTCGCCGAAGCGGCGTTCCGGCCCGCGGGGCGCGGCGCCGTCCAGCAGGGCGGCCTCGGTCATCATGTTCATGCGGCGGCCCTCAGCGGCGGGAAGACCTGGGCGTCCACGATCTTCAGCGTGGCGCTCACGCTGCCGGTGCGGCCGTCCTCGAACTTCACCTGGGTCTCGATGTACTGCTCCGGCTTGCCCTCGTAGAGCGCATCCACCAGCGGCTGGTACTTGCCGGCGATGTAGCCGCGGCGGACCTTGTTGGTGCGCGTGAGCTCGCCGTCGTCGGCGTCCAGCTCCTTGTGCAGCACCAGGAAGCGGCTGACCTGCGAGCCGGCCAGCAGCTCGTCGGCGGCGAGGTCGGCGTTGACCTTCTCCACGCAGCCCTTGATCAGCTCGGCCACCTCGGGCTTGGCCGCGAGGTCGGTGTAGCCGGCGTAGGGCAGGTTGCGGCGCTCGGCCCAGTTGCCCACCGCGTCGAAGTCGATGTTGACCATGGCGCAGACCTTGTCGCGCCGGTCGCCGTAGGCCACCGCCTCCTTGATGTAGGGGAAGAACTTGAGCTTGTTCTCCACGTACTTGGGCGCGAACATCGCGCCGTCGTTGGGCCCGCCCTGCAGGCGGCCCACGTCCTTCACGCGGTCGATGATCTTCAGGTGGCCGTGGGCGTCGATGAAGCCGGCGTCGCTGGTGTGGTACCAGCCGTCCGCCGTCTTGACCTCGGCGGTCGCCTCGGGGTTCTTGTAGTACTCCTTGAGCAGGCCGGGCGACTTGACCAAGATCTCGCCGTTTTCGGCGACCTTGATCTCCACCCCGCGCACCGGCACGCCCACGGTGTCGGCGCGGGCCTGGTCGTCGGGCTGCAGGCACACGAACACCGCGGTCTCGGTGGAGCCGTACAGCTGCTTGAGGTTGATGCCGATGGAGCGGTAGAAGGTGAACAGGTCGGGGCCGATCGCCTCGCCCGCGGTGTAGGCCACGCGCACGCGCGAGAAGCCCAGGTTGTTGCGCAGCGGGCCGTAGACCAGCAGGTCGCCCAGCGCGTACTTCAGGCGGTCCAGGCCGCCGACGGGCTTGCCGTCGCGCAGGGCCGGGCCCACGCGCCGGGCCACCGACATGCAGGCATGGAACAGCGTGCGCTTGACCCAGCCGGCGTCCTCCATGCGGATCATCACCGAGGTGAGCAGGCCCTCGAACACGCGCGGCGGCGCGAAGTAGTAGGTGGGCCCGATCTCCTTGAGGTCGATCGCCACCGTGCCCGCCGACTCGGGGCAGTTGACCACGTAGCCGCAGGCCAGCCACTGGGCGTAGCTGAAGATGTTCTGGCCGATCCAGGCCGGCGGCAGGTAGGCCAGAACCTCTTCGCGGTGCGTGAGGCGGTCGAACTCGGCGCCCGCCTGGGCGCGGTCGAGCAGGCCGCGGTGGGTGTGCACCACGCCCTTGGGGTTGCCGGTGGTGCCAGAGGTGAAGAACATCGCGGCGACGTCGTCCGCCGTGCCGTGGTTCACCTCGGACTTGAAGAAATCGGGGTTGTCGCGCGCGAACACGGTGCCGGCGGCGATCAGCGCGTCCAGGGCCTGCAGGCCGGGCTCGCTGTAGTTGCGCAGGCCGCGCGGGTCGTCGTAGAAGATGCACTCGAGTTGCGGGCACTGGGCGCGCACCTCGATCAGCTTGTCGACCTGTTCCTGGTCCTCGGCGAGGGCGAAGCGCACGCCGGCGTTGTTGATCGGGAACACGCACTCGGCGGCCACCGCGTCTTGGTACAGCGGGACGGGGATGGCGCCCAGCGACTGGGCGGCCAGCATGGTGGCGTACAGGCGCGGGCGGTTGGTGCCCACCACGACCATGTGCTCGCCACGGCGCAGCCCGGCCACGTGCAGGGCGCAGGCGATGTCCTCCACCAGGGCCGCCATGCGCTGCCAGGTGACGGTCTGCCAGATGCCGTACTCCTTCTCGCGCATGGCGGCATCGCCAGGGCGCTGTTCGGCGTGCTTCATCAGCAGGCGCGGAAAGGTCGTCTCCATGGGCTCCTCGAACGCAAAACTCGGGAACTGCTTCTCATCCCTTTGCGGGGACTCAAGGAATGCTAGGAATGCCTTTGACGTCGGGTTGTCTTTGTAATGACAATCCTAGGGATAGTCCTGAAGGGGTTTTCCCATGGCGAACGAGCTGACCCTGCACCAACGCCGGCGTGCCCCTGCGCCGGAGGAACTCGCGGGCATCCCCTGGCTGAAAGTGCTGAAGCCGCTGGAGCGCGAGCAGGCCCTGGCCGACCTGAAGGTGGGCGACGCCATGCCTGGCGACCTGGTGTGCCGCATCGGCCGGCCGGTGACCTACTGGTTCGGCGTGGTCGAAGGCTTGCTGAAGATGTCCAGCGACAGCGAGCAGGGCCGCACCATGACCTTCAGCGGCCTCACGCCCGGCGGCTGGTTCGGCGAGGGCACGGTGCTCAAGCGCGAGAGCTACCGCTACAACATCCAGGCCCTGCGCAAGAGCGTGGTCGCCGGCCTGCCCGTGGACACCTTCCACCAGCTGCTGGACAGCTCCATCGGCTTCAACCGCTTCGTGATGAACCAGCTCAACGAGCGGCTGGCGCAGTTCATCGCGGCGCGCGAGATCGACCGCCTCACCAGCCCCGACCTGCGCGTGGCGCGCAACCTCGCGGCCCTGGTCAACCCGGTGCTCTACCCCGGCGTGGGCGACGTGCTGCGCATCACCCAGCAGGAGCTGGCCTACCTGGTCGGCCTGTCGCGCCAGCGCGTGAACGAGGCGCTGGCGGCGCTGGAGGCGCAAGGCAGCATCCGCGTCGAGTACGGCGGCGTGCGCGTGCTGGACCTGCCCTCGCTGCGCAGCGGCGAGGTGCGGCGGGTAGGATCGGCGCATGCCCCCGCCTGAAGTTCCGCGCCGCGTGCTGTCCGTGCCCGCGCGCACGCCCGCACCGCCGCCGCCGCGCCGCGCGGCCGCTGCTCCCGCCCCTGCCGCCGCGAAGGGCCGGCCGGCGTCCCCGTCCAGGCCCGCGCCGGATCCCAGGGCCAACGGGCCCGCCCGGGCCCCCGCCGGTGTGCGACGACCCGGCCCGGCGCAGTCCCCGCTGTCGGCCCGCGACGCTGGCACCGCCCCGGCGCAGGCCGCCCCCGGCACCAGCCGCCTCAACAAGCGCATGGCCGAGCTGGGGCTGTGCTCCCGGCGCGAGGCCGACGAATGGATCGCCCGGGGCTGGGTGCAGGTGGACGGCCAGCCGGCCACCATGGGCCTGCAGGTGGGGCCGCAGGCCCGCATCGACATCGCCCCGCAAGCGCGGGGACACCAGGCCCAGCAGGTCACCATCCTGCTGCACAAGCCGGTGGGTTTCGTGAGCGGGCAGGCCGAGGACGGCTACCAGCCCGCGGTCACGCTGGTGCAGGCCGCGAGCCGCTGGCGCGAGGACCGCAGCGCGACCCGCTTCTCGCCGCAGCAGCTGCGCGGGCTGGCGCCGGCGGGCCGGCTGGACATCGATTCCACCGGCCTGCTGGTGCTCACGCAGGACGGTCGCGTGGCGCGCCAGCTCATCGGCGAGGACAGCGAGGTCGAGAAGGAATACCTGGTGCGCGTCACCTGGCAGGGCGTGGAGCGCGACGTGCAGGCCCGTTTCCCGGCCGGGGAACTGGCCCGCCTGCGCCACGGGCTCTCGCTGGATGGGCGTGAGCTGCGGCCCGCCCGCGTGGACTGGCAGAACCCCGAGCAACTTCGCTTCGTGCTGCAGGAAGGCCGCAAGCGGCAGATCCGCCGCATGTGCGAGCTGGTCGGGCTGCAGGTGGTGGGCCTCAAGCGCATCCGCATCGGCCAGGTGATGCTGGGCAACCTGCCCCAGGGCCAGTGGCGCTACCTGGCGCCGGACGAGCGCTTCTAGCCGGGCCCGCGCCGGCGTTCAGCGCAGGCTGACCACGCCGACCCAGGCCGGTGCCGGCGCGACCGCCACGTGGTCCCAGCCCGTCACCCGGGGCTTGGCCTGCAGGCTCACGCGGCCCGCCAGGCCCTGGTGAACCCGGGCCGGCACCGCGACCGGCAGCGTCAGCCGGGCGACCGGGGCCGGCGTGGCGGCGGGGCCCGCCGGGGGCAGGGTGGAGA
>NZ_JADDOJ010000034.1 GCF_015159745.1 Ramlibacter aquaticus
GCCGACGACCCCGCCATCGCGCCGCGCCTGCAGGCCCTGTGGGAGACCGGGCCCGGCCTCTGGGGCTGGCTGTGCAGCGTGGACCACAAGGCCATCGGCCTGCGCTACCTGGTGACCTCCTTCCTGTTCCTGCTCGCGGGCGGGCTGGAGGCGGCGGTGATCCGCTGGCAGCTGGCCCAGCCCGGCCAGCGCCTGCTCACGCCCGAGCAGTACAACCAGCTCTTCACCATGCACGGCGTGACCATGATCTTCCTGTACGCGCTGCCGGTGCTCTCGGGCTTCTCCAACTTCCTGTGGCCGCTGATCCTGGGCTCGCGCGACATGGCCTTCCCGCGGCTGAACGCCTTCTCCTACTGGGTCTTCCTGGCCTCCGGCATCTACCTGTACGCGAGCTTCCCGCTGGGCCGTGCGCCCGACGCGGGCTGGTTCAACTACACGCCCTACACCGGGCACGAGTTCAACCCGGGCATCAACATCGACGTGTACGCGCTGGGGATGGTGCTGCTGGGCGTGTCGACCACCGTGGGCGCGGTGAACTTCATCGTCTCGCTGCTGCGCACGAGGGCGCCGGGGATGTCCATCAACCGCGTGCCCATCCTGGTGTGGGGCACGCTCACCGCCTCGGTGGGCAACCTGTTCGCGGTGCCGGCGGTGAGCCTGGCCTTCTTCATGCTGTGGATGGACCGGCAGTTCCACTCCCATTTCTTCGACGTCGCGGGCGGCGGCCAGCCGCTGCTGTGGCAGCACCTGTTCTGGATGTTCGGCCACCCCTGGGTGTATGCCATCGTGCTGCCGGCCATGGGCATCGTGTCGGACGGCCTGCCCACCTTCTGCCGCCGACCCCTGGTGGGCTACACGCCGGTCGCGCTGGCCACGGTGACCACCATGGTGCTGGGCTTCGGCGTGTGGGTGCACCACATGTTCGCCACCGGCCTGCCGCCGGTTTCGCTCTCCTTCTTCAGCGCCGCCAGCTTCGCCATCGTGATCCCCAGCGCAGTGGCGGTGTTCTCGTGGCTGGCCACCATCTGGACCGGGCGGCCCGTGTTCAGGACGCCCTTCCTCTTCTTCGCCGGCTTCGTGGTGCTGTTCGTGATCGGCGGGCTGTCGGGCTTCATGACCGCCTCGGTGCCGGTGGACCGCCAGCTCACCGACACCTACTTCGTGGTCGCGCACCTGCACTACGTGATCATCGGCATCAACGTGTTCGCGGTGGTGGGCGGCATCTACTACTGGTTCCCCAAGTTCACCGGCCGCCTGCTGGACGAGCGCCTGGGCCGCTGGAACTTCTGGATCATGTTCGTGGGCTTCAACCTGGCCTTCTTCCCCATGCACGTGCTGGGCCTGCTGGGCATGCCGCGCCGCATCTGGACCTACAGCGCCGACATGGGCTGGGGGCCGCTGAACCTGCTGGTGAGCGTGGGCAGCGTGGTCTTCGCGCTCGGGGTCGCGATGCTGCTGGCCAACGTGGCGCTGAGCCTGCGGCGCGGCGCCCTCGCGGGGGACAACCCCTGGGACGCGCCCACGCTGGAGTGGTCCGTGCCCTCGCCGCCGCCGCCCTACAACTTCCTGGTCATTCCCCTTATCGCCAGCCGCCATCCCCTGTGGGAGGCGCGCCTGGACGACCGGCGCGCGCGCAGCCGGCTCGATGCGGGCCCGCTGCTGGACCATGGGCGCGAGACCCTGGGCACCACGGCCCTGGACGCCGAGCCCGACGTGATCCTGCGCATGCCGGGCGATTCGCCCGCGCCCCTGCTGCTCACCCTGTCGCTGGTGGGCCTGTTCACCGGCCTGCTGGTGCACGCCTGGTGGGTGGCCGGCGTGGGGGGCGCAGCGGCGGCGCTGGCGATGCTGTTGTGGTTGTGGCCGGAGCGCAAGCTGGGCCAGGTGCGGGAGGCGGCCTATGCCTGACGCCGCGATGGACCTGACGCAGGCGCTGCCGGTGGGCAGCAAGGGCCGGCTCTCCAGCGGCTGGTGGGGCATGTGGTGCGTGGTCGCGACCGAGGCCGCGCTCTTCGCCTACCTGCTGTTCTCCTACTTCTACATCGCCTCGCAGGCACCCGCGCCCTGGCCCGACGGCGGGCCGCCGCCGCTGGGCATCGCCGGCACCGGCACGCTGGTGATCGTGCTGGCCAGCCTGACGGTGTGGTGGGGCGAGCGCGGCATCATGCGCGGCGAAGCGGGTCGGCTGCGGCTGGGGCTCGCGGCCACGTTGGCGCTGGGCGTGTTCTTCATCGGCCTGCAGCTGCACGAGTGGCGCGGCAAGCCCTTCACGCTCTCCAAGGACGCCTACGGCTCGCTCTTCTTCACCATCACCGGCTTCCACATGGCGCACGTGATCGCCGGCCTGCTGGGGCTGGCCGTGCTGCTGGTGTGGTCGCTGCTGGGCAACTTCGACCGCCGCCGGCACGCCGCGATCTCCATAGGCGCGGTGTACTGGCACTTCGTCACCGTGGTCTGGCTGGTGGTGTTCGCCTCGCTCTACCTCAGCCCCTACCTGGGCCTTGCGAAATGAGGGCCGCACCCGCACCCCGCGACGCGGCGCTCGACGCCGGCCATGCCGCCCCGCACCGGGACCGCACCAGCGCCTGGGCCCTGGGCGCCGGCCTGGTGCTGGGGCCGGCGGCCTTCTTCCTGCAGATGGCCGTGGCCGTGCCCCTGCTGTCCAACGGCTGCGACCTGGGCTGGGAGCCGCGCGTGGGTGCCATCCCCGGCCTGCACGGCCTTGCCCTGGCGGTGGACGTGGTGGCCCTGGTGCTGGTGGTGTGTTCGGCCGCGATCGCGGCGGGCGCCTGGCGCCGCACCGCGGGGGAGAAGCCTGGCGGCGGCCACCGCCTGCTGGGCAGCGGTGACGGGCGCACCCGCTTCATGGCCATGGCCGGGCTGATCGCCAACCTCATCGTGGGGGCCGCGGTGCTGTACGTGCTGCTGGCCCATGCACTCCTGACCGTCTGCGGGACCTGACGGCAGGGCGTGGCCGACAACGCGACCGGGCGACGGCCGGCGCCGAGCCGTGGATGGGGCCTCTGCACGGCGCGCGCGCCTTGACGCCGATCAGCCTCCCCGCCTGCACGCGGTCCTAGACTGGGCGCGGAGGTGACGCCCATGTTCGCCGATCGAATCGACGCCGGCCGGCAGCTGGCCCTGGCCCTGGCGCGCTACCGCGGCACCCGCCCCGTGGTGCTGGGCATCCCGCGCGGCGGCGTGCCCGTGGCGGCCGAGGTGGCCCGCGCCCTGGCAGGCGATCTCGACATCGTGCTGGTGCGCAAGCTGCACGCCCCCTGGTCGCAGGAGGTCGCGATCGGCGCGGTGGACGAGACCGGCTGGACCTGGCTCGCGCGCGGCGCTGCCGCCAGCGGCGCGGACGCGCAGGAGATCGAGCGCCAGGTCCACGAACAGCGGGACGAACTGGCGCGGCGTCGTGCCTGCTACGCGCCCGGCCGGCCGCTGCCGGTGCTGCAAGGCCGCGTGGCCATCGTGGTGGACGACGGCCTGGCCACGGGGGCAACCATGGTGGCGGCGCTGCACGCGGTGCGCGGGCGCGGTCCCCGAACGCTGGTGTGCGCGGTGCCGGTCGCCTCGGCCGGTGCGCGCGCGCTGGTGCTGCCGCTGGCGGACGAGGTCGTGGCGCTCTCGGTGCCGCCGGATTTCCGCGCCGTGGGCGCGTACTACATGGATTTCCCCCAGCTCGCGGACGAGGCGGTGGTGGCGCTGCTCAGTCCGGCAGCCGGATGACGTGCGCGGCCTCGTCCGCGTCCAGCGGCTCGTGCGCCGCCTGCAGGCGCTCCAGCACCGCCTCGTCGGCCTCCGAGGGGTCGCCCTGGCGCGTGCGCAACCGCTCGCGCAGCACGGTCGCCGACGCCTCGCAGTGCAGGATGGCGAATGGCAGGCCCAGCGACCGCGCCAGCGCGGCCGCCGCCTCCCGTTCCGCACGGCGCAGGAAGGCGGCGTCCAGCACCACCGGCCAGCCCGCGGCCAGGGCCGCCCGCGCCAGCCCCATCAGCTGCGCGTAGGTGCGCGCCCCGGCCTCGGGGCCGTAGATGTCGAGCCCGGCACTGCGCGAGTCCTGGTCCTGGCGCAGGCCGAACAGGCGCTTGCGTTCCACGTCCGAGCGCAGGCGGATCGCGCCCTCGCGCTCCAGCCAGTGTTGCGCGGCAAAGCTCTTGCCGGCCCCCGGCAGGCCGTGCGTGATCGCCAGCCTTGGGGCGGGCTCCGCCATCCAGCGCAGCGCGGCCTGGACGTAGCGCCGCGCCCGCGCGGATTGGCCTTGCAGCAGGCCGACCTGGGCCCGCACCAGGGCGCGGCTGGCCAGGGCGAAGCGCAGCACCGCCAAGGCCCCGTGGTCACCGCTCCAGTCCAGCCAGCCGTTGAGCAGCCGGAAGGCCAGGTCGCGCCGGCCCTGCGCCTCCAGGTCCATGACCGGGAAGGCGATGTCGTCGGCGACGTCGATCCAGCGCAGGGCGGGGTCGAACTCGATGCCGTCGAAGGCCGCGACGCTGCCGTCGGGCATCTCCACCAGGTTCGCCAGGTGCAGGTCGCCGTGCACCTCGCGCACCCGGCCGGCCGGGCAGCTTCGATCACTTCGAGACGCCGCTGGGCGTGTTCCGCCACAGCCCGTCCAACCCGGACTTCCGGGCCGAGGGCAGCTTCAACGAGAACCACATCCGCGGCTATGGCCTGGCGGGCCTGCGGGTGTTCGATTTCGGCTGGCAGCCGGTGCCCAAGGGCTGGGGCGACCACGCCGTGATCGAGATGCGGCTGCAACTGCACGCCACCGACCCCGATGTGCTGGAGCCCCGGCTGGGCACGGCGCAGAGCAAGGGCTGCATCCGCGTGCCGGCCACGCTGGACCGCCTGCTGGACCTGCGGGGCGTGCTGGATGCCGACTACGAGGCCCTGGCGCGCGACGGCCACCGCCTGTGGGTGCTGCCGCGCGAGCGCGAGCCGCTGCAGTTCGCGGGCCGCTGGCTGGTGGTGCTGGACAGCGGCCGCAGCGAGCGGCCGGCCTGGAGCCCGCTGCCGCGGCCGCGGCGCTGAAAGCGGGCCGCCGGGCGGCGATACTCGCCCCATGGAGATCCAGGAGGTGTTGTATTCGCAGGGCTTCGGCACGCGGCGTGTGTGCGCGGGGCTGGTGCAGCAGGGCCACGTGCGTGTGGGCGGCCAGCCGGTCACGGACGCCACGGCCGAATTCGAGCCCCAGGGGCTGGTGTTCGAGGTCGACGGCCAGCCCTGGCCCTGGCACGAGAAGGCCTACCTGCTGCTGCACAAGCCGGCCGGCACCGAGTGCTCCCGCAAGCCTTCGGCCTGGCCCAGCATCTACACGCTGCTGCCGGGTCCGCTGCGCGCGCGCCCCGTGAAGGGCGCCGAGGACGGCGTGCAGGCCGTGGGCCGGCTCGACCAGGACACCACGGGCATGCTGCTGATGTCGGACGACGGCGCCTTCATCCACCGCATGAACTCGCCGAAGAAGCACGTGCCCAAGGTGTACGAGGTGGGCTGCAAGCATCCGGTCGCGCCCGCCCAGGTGCAGCGGCTGCTGGCGGGCGTGGTGCTGGACGACGACCCGAAACCGGTGCGGGCGGCCGCCTGCGAGGCCACGGGCGAGCAGTCGCTGCGCCTCACGCTCACCGAGGGCAAGTACCACCAGGTCAAGCGCATGCTGGCGGCGGTGGGCAACCGGGTGGAGACGCTGCACCGCTCGCGCATCGGCGGGCTCGCGCTGCCCGCCGACCTGGCGCCGGGGCAGTGGCGCTGGCTGTCGGCCGAGGACCTGGCCCTGCTGCGTCCGGCCTGAACGCGCTCAGGCCAGGCCGGCCAGGAATTCGGCGATGCGCCCGGTGACCAGCGCGGGCTGGTCCTTGTGCGGCGAGTGGCCGCACTGCTCGATCACCTGCATCTCGAAGCGCCCGCGTGTGGGCGCGATCTGCTCGACCTGCGCCAGGGTGCCGTAGGCGTCCTCGCGGCCCTGCAGCGCCAGCACCGGGTCGGCGATGCGCCTGCATTCGCTGCGGATGTCGAAGTCGCGGAAGGCCGGGTCCAGCCAGATATCGTTCCATTGCCAGAACGCCACCTCCACCGCGTCGTGGTAGCGCGCCAGCCGCTCGCGCAGCAGCGGCCAGTCCTCGCGCGCCTGGCGGATCGCCTGCACCGAGATGTCCTCGACGATCACGTGCGGCGCCATCGCCACGCAGGCCGCCACCGGGTGGTGCGCCGCATGGATGAGCGCGATGGTGCCGCCGTCCGAATGGCCCAGCAGCACCGGGCGGGCGATGCCCAGCGCCTGCAGCAGGGCGGGCAGCACCTCCAGCGCCTCCTTGTGCATGTAGTCCGGCCGGTGCCGGCCCTTGCCGCGCACGTCGTGGATGGGGGCGGAGCGGCCATACCCGCGGCGCGAGTAGGCGAATCCGGCCCGGCCGGTGGCCGCACAGACCTGGGCCGGCCAGTCGCGCCACAGGGCCACCGAACCCAGGCCCTCGTGCAGGAAGATGATGGGCGCGCGCGCCTGTGCACCGTCCGGAGCCGCGATGCGTTGTAGCTCCAGCGGGACCCCGTTGACGTCGATCAATTCCATGCCGGGAATGTTACGACGGGTGACGTGTGCCGCCGGGTAAACTCCGCGCTCCCCCTGGAAACGCTCCACGTGACACGCACCCCGCACCGCCGCGCACTCGCGGCCCTGGCCGCCGCCTTCCTGTCCCTCCCGGCGCTGGCTGCGCACCCCATCTTCGTGCTCAATTCGCTGGACGCGAACGTCAGCATCATCGACCCGGTCACTTGGCAGGAAATCCGCCGCGTGCCCACCGGCAAGGAACCGCACCACCTCTACCTCACGCCCGACGAGAAATCGCTGATCGTGGCCAACGCCCTGAGCGACTCGCTGACCTTCTTCGACCCCCGCACGGGCGAGGTGCAGCGCACCGTCACCGGCATCCTGGACCCCTACCAGCTTCGCTTCTCGCCCGACATGAAGTGGTTCGTGGTGGTCGGCAACCGCCTCAACCACGTGGACATCTACCGCTGGGACGGCGCCAACCTGCAGCTGGCCAAGCGCATCTCCACCGGCAAGACCCCCAGCCACACCTGGATCGACGCCGCCAGCCGGATCGCCTACGTCAGCATGCAGGACAGCGACGAACTGGTCGCGATCGACCTGGTGACGCAGACCCTGCTGTGGCGCACCAAGACCGGCTCGCTGCCGGCCGACGTGTTCGGCACCCCCGACGGCAAGTCCCTGCTGGTCGGCATGACGGGCGGCAAGGAGGTCGAGGTCTACGACATCAGCGGCCCCCAGCCCCGCCTCTTCAAGAAGATCCCGACCGGGGAGGGCGCGCACGCCTTCCGCGCGGCCGGCGACGGGCGCCACGTGTTCGTCAGCAACCGCGTGGCCGACACCATCAGCAAGATCGACCTGCAGACCCTGCAGGTGGTCGAGAGCTACCCGGCCCCGGGCGGCCCCGACTGCATGGACGTGCTGGCGGACGGCAAGACCCTGCTGGTCAGCTCGCGCTGGGCCCGCAAGATGTCGGTCATCGACACGGTGCAGAAGAAGGTGCTGCGCCAGGTCAACGTGGGCAAGTCCCCCCATGGCGTCTGGACCCTGGACCACGCGCCGCGCTGAGCGGCGCGCGCTGCTGGCCGCCGCGCTCGCGGCGCCCTTCGTGCGGCCCGCCCCGGCCTCGGCGGCGGCCCCGGCGGCCGGCGGCGACGCGTCCTGCGGCCACCCCCTCTACCTCACCCTGGACACCGGCCACATGGGCGTGGCGCCGCTCATCGCCGAGGTGCTGCAGCGCCAGCAGGTCAGCGTCACCTTCTTCGCCGCGAACGAGCGCACCCAGGCGGGCGACGGCAGCCTGGGCGCGTACTGGGCGCCCTGGTGGAAGGCGCGGGCGGCGGAGGGCCACGAATTCGCCTCCCACACCTACGACCACGTGTACTGGCGGCGTGACCTGCCCGGCAGCCCGCCGCGCTTCGAGGTCCGCCCCTCCGCCGGCCCCGACGAGGGCCGCAGCTTCACCTGGACCGGCGCGCAGTACTGCGAGGAGATCGCGCGTGCCGCCGACCGCCTGCGCGAGATCACCGGCCGCCAGCCGCTGCCGCTGTTCCGCGCGCCCGGCGGCAAGACCTCGCCGGCGCTGCTGGCCGCGGCGCGCGCCGGCGGCTGGGCGCACGTGGGCTGGGCCCCGGCCGGTTTCCTGGGCGACGAGCTCCCCAGTGAAACTTTTTCCAATGAAGTGCTTCTCACACGGGCGCTGCAGCACATCCGCGGCGGCGATATCCTCGTGGCGCACCTGGGGATCTGGTCCCGCAAGGACCCCTGGGCCCCGGCGGTGCTGGAGCCCCTGATCGCCGGGCTCAAGCAGCGGGGCTTCTGTTTCCGCACGCTGCGCGAGCACCCTGGCTACCGTGACTGGATCGCGACGCATTAAGACCTGATGGATTTCCTGGACAACCTCTTCGGCCTGGCCCAGCAGTGGGTGTTCCAGACCTTGCTGCAGCCGCTGATGTTCCACGTCGGCCTGGGCGACATCCTGGAGGACGGCTATGCCGCCGCCGGCTGGCTGCTGGTCGGCCTGGTGCAGGTGCTGGTGCTGGTGGCCGTTATCGGCCCACTGCAGCGCTGGCGCCCGGTGGAAGACCTGCGCGACCGCCGCGCGGTGCGCACCGACGTCTTCTACACCCTGATCCACCGGCTGGGGCTGGTGCGCGTGGCGCTGTTCTTCAGCGTGCAGCCCCTGTTCGACGCCTTCTTCGGCTGGGTGCACCTGCAGGGCGTGGGCCCGGCGCAGCTGGACACCCTGGTGCCCTGGCTGGGCCAGCATGCGCTGGCGCTGTTCTGCGTCTACCTGGTCATCTTCGACTTCGCCGACTACTGGATCCACCGCGCCCAGCACAGCGTGGAATGGTGGTGGCAGCTGCATTCGCTGCACCACTCCCAGCGCCAGATGACGATGTGGTCGGACAACCGCAACCACCTGCTGGACGACCTGCTGCACGACAGCCTGTTCGTCATCCTGGCGCAGCTCATCGGGGTCGCGCCCGGCCAGTTCGTGGCCCTGGTCGCAGTGACCCAGCTCAGCCAGAGCTTCCAGCACGCCAACCTGCGCGTCTGGTTCGGCCGCATCGGCGAGCGGCTGTGGGTCAGCCCGCGCTTCCACCGCCTGCACCATGCGATCGGCCTGGGTCACGAGCGCGCCGCGGGCGTGCAGCCGCTGGTGCGGGGCCGAAGCCCGGCGCTGGGCGGCCACAACTTCGGCGTGCTGCTGCCCTGGTGGGACATGCTGTTCCGCACCGCCAATTTCGAGCTGCGTTGGGACGCCACCGGCATCCGGGACCAGGTCGAGAAGGGCCGCAACTACGGCAGCGGCTTCTGGTCGCAGCAGTGGCTGGGCCTCAAGCGCCTGGCCGGCCGCGCCTAGGCGGGTGGGCGCCCGCGCCCTGCGTGGCGCTCGGCTACGATTGCGGCCATGAGCCATCCTTCTTTCGGGCTCGTCATCGTGGGTGACGAGATCCTGTCCGGCAAGCGCAGCGACAAGCACATGGCCAAGGCCATCGAGCTGCTGGGCGCGCGCGGCCTGGCGCTGTCCGGGGCCGAGTACGTGGGCGACGATCCGGCCCGCATCACCGCCGCCCTGAAGCGCGCCTTCGCCTCGGGCGACGTGGTCTTCTCCTTCGGCGGCATAGGCGCCACGCCCGACGACCACACCCGGCAATGCGCCGCCGCGGCGCTGGGCGTGCCCCTGGTGTTGCACCCCGAGGCCGAAGTGCTGATCCGCGAGCGCATGCAGGACGTGGCGCGCGAGCAGGGCACGCCCTACGAGCCGGACCGCCCGGACAACGTTCACCGCCTCAACATGGGCGTGTTCCCCGAGGGCGCGCAGATCATCCCCAACCCGTACAACAAGATCCCGGGCTTCAGCGTGGGCACGGTGCACTTCGTGCCCGGCTTCCCGGTGATGGCCTGGCCCATGCTGGAGTGGGTGCTGGACACGAAGTACCCGCACCTGTTCCGGCGCGAGGCCTACCTGGAAAAGTCCGTCATCGTCTTCGGCGCCATGGAGGCGGCGCTCACGCCGCTCATGGAAACCGTGGAGCGCGAGCACCCTGGCATCAAGGTCTTCAGCCTGCCCAGCGTGGACCATCCCACCTGGGGCCGGCACATCGACCTGGGCGTGAAGGGCGAGCCGGCGCGCGTGGACCCGGCCTACGTCCGCCTGCTGGAGGGCCTGCGCGCCCTGGGCGTACCGCTAGGCCCCGAATTGGTGCGTCCCTGACGCCCTGTTTCTGTGCAGAGCTGATTTGCACCAATTCGGTGCTATTTTGTAGGCCCCGAGCCAGCGTTTTGTAGGGAAAAGCCGCAAATATCGCGGAGAATCGCACGGCTCCGCAGGCGCCGCCATGCACCAGCTTTGGCACAGAAACTGCATTCCCGAGCCCGATCATTCTTTTTGACAACCCTTCCAAACTGGAGAACCTGATGGCAGCCAAGACCGTCGCAGACGTGATGAAGATGGTGAAGGAGAACGAGGTCAAGTTCGTCGACTTCCGCTTCACCGACACCCGCGGCAAGGAACAGCACGTGACCGTGCCCGTGTCCCATTTCGACGAAGACAAGTTCAGCTCGGGCCACGCGTTCGACGGTTCCTCCATCGCCGGCTGGAAAGGCATCGAAGCCTCGGACATGCTGCTGATGCCCGATCCGGAAACCGCGAACATCGACCCCTTCTTCGAAGAGACCACGCTGTTCCTGACCTGCGACGTGCTCGAGCCGGGCGACGGCAAGGCCTACGACCGTGACCCGCGTTCCATCGCCAAGCGCGCCGAGGCCTACCTGAAGGCTTCCGGCCTGGGCGACACCGCCTTTTTCGGTCCGGAACCCGAATTCTTCATCTTCGACGACGTGCGCTGGGGCGCCGACATGTCCGGCTCCTTCGTCAAGGTCGACGAGTACGAGGCGTCCTGGAACACCGGCAAGCAGATCGAAGGCGGCAACAAGGGCCACCGTCCCACCGTCAAGGGCGGCTACTTCCCGGTTCCCCCGGTCGACAGCACGCAGGACATGCGCGCCGAGATGTCCCTGATCCTCGAATCCATGGGCATCCCGGTCGAGGTGTTCCACCACGAAGTGGCGGGCGCTGGCCAGAACGAGATCGGCACCCGGTTCAACACGCTGGTGCGTCGTGCCGACTGGACCATCCTGCAGAAGTACATCATCCAGAACGTCGCCAACGCCTACGGCAAGACCGCGACCTTCATGCCCAAGCCCCTGGTCGGCGACAACGGCTCCGGCATGCACGTGCACCAGTCCGTGTGGAAGGACGGCAAGAACCTGTTCGCCGGTGACGGCTACGCCGGCCTGTCCGAGTTCGCGCTGTACTACATCGGCGGCATCATCAAGCACGCCCGTGCGCTGAACGCCATCACCAACCCCGGCACCAACAGCTACAAGCGCCTGGTGCCCGGCTTCGAAGCCCCGGTGAAGCTGGCCTACTCGGCCCGCAACCGCTCGGCCTCGATCCGCATCCCCTTCGTGTCCAACCCGAAGGGCCGCCGCATCGAAGCGCGCTTCCCGGACCCCCTGATGAACCCCTACATGGGTTTCGCCGCGCTGCTGATGGCCGGCCTGGACGGCGTCGAGAACAAGATCCACCCGGGCGAAGCCGCCACCAAGGACCTGTACCACCTGCCGCCGGAAGAAGACGCGAAGATCCCGACCGTCTGCCACAGCCTGGACCAGGCCCTGGAATACCTGGACAAGGACCGCGCGTTCCTGACCAAGGGCGGCGTGTTCACCGACACCATGATCGACGCCTACATCGAGCTGAAGATGCAGGAAGTGACCCGCTTCCGCATGACGACGCACCCGATCGAGTTCGACATGTACTACTCGCTGTAATTCCATCCAGCGTGTTGTGTAAAAGGACCGCCTCGGCGGTCCTTTTTCTTTGTGGATCAAGGGCTTGGTTTGCTTTTTTGATGAGTTGCGTGATACTGAAAGGCCGTCCACCGCACGTTTGCGGATGACACGAAAGCCCGTCATGAAACACGCCGTCATGCTCGCGCTCGCGGCTGCCGCGGCTGCCGCCGGCGCCCAGGCGCAGACCAAGGTCTGGCGCTGTGGCAACACCTACACCAACAGCGCCATCGAGGCCCAGGCCCAGGGATGCAAGCCGCTCGAGGGCGGCAACATCACCGTGGTCCAGGGCACCAAGCCCAATGCCAGTGCCGTGGCCGCCGGCGCGGCCACCCGCATCGCCCTGGCGCCGCCGCAGGCCGGCGGCGGCCAGCGCATCGACGCCGCTGACCAGAAGGCGCGCGATTCCGACGCCCGCCAGATCCTCGAGGACGAACTGCGCAAGGCGCAGGCGCGCCAGGCCGAACTCCTGAAGGACTACAACAACGGCGAGCCCGAGATGCTGGGGCCCGAGCACCGCAACCACCAGAAGTACCTGGACCGGGTGGCCGACATGAAGGCCAGCATCGCCCGTACCGAGAGCGACATCGCCGGCATCAAGCGGGAACTTGCGCGCATTGCGTCAAAATGAGGGCTTGAAACCCTCGACCGCCGCCAAGCCCGCACAACGTTTCCAGTCGCTGGACCTGCTGGCCACGCTCGTGGCCGTGGTCACCCGCGAGGGCGCGGTGCTCTTCGCCAATGCCGCCCTGGAAGACGCGCTGGGCATCTCGCGCAAGAGCATCGAAGGCTCCAGCCTTCCCCAGCACTTCACCGAACCGCAGCTGCTGCAGAACGCCCTGGCGGGCGCCAGCAGCAACGAGTTCGCCGCCTTGCGCTATGACGCGGCGCTGATGCGCCCGGGCAGCGAGCACTGGCCGGTGCACGTGGTGGTGGCCCAGACCGAGCGCGCGGGCGAGTTCGTGGTGGAACTGCTGCCCCTGGAGGCGCAGGCCCGCCAGGACCGCGAGGAGCGCCTGATCGACCAGGCGCAGGCCAACAAGGAACTGATACGCAACCTCGCGCACGAGATCAAGAACCCGCTGGGCGGCATACGCGGCGCCGCGCAGCTGCTGGAGATGGAGATCGAGTCGCCCGGGCTGAAGGAATACACCCAGGTCATCATCCATGAGGCGGACCGCCTGCAGACCCTGGTGGACCGGCTGCTCGCGCCGCACCGGCGGCCGCACGTGGTGGGCGACGTCAACATCCACGAGGTCTGCGAGCGCGTGCGTTCGCTGATCCTGGCCGAGTTCCCGCGCGGCCTCAGGGTCGTGCGCGAGTACGACATCTCCATTCCCGAGTTCCGCGGTGACCGCGAGCAGCTGATCCAGGCCGTGCTCAACATCGCGCACAACGCCTGCGAGGCGCTCACCGACCGCATCGGGGCGGGCGATGCGCAGCTGGTGTTCCGCACCCGCGTGGCACGGCAGGTCACTTTCGGCAAGCAGCGCTATCGACTGGCACTGGAATTGCATGTCATCGACAACGGGCCGGGCGTACCGGACTCGATCAGGGACAGGATCTTCTTCCCGCTGGTGTCAGGGCGGGAAGGGGGTTCGGGGCTGGGGCTCACGCTGGCGCAGACCTTCGTGCAGCAACACCACGGACTGATCGAATGCGACAGCGTCCCGGGGAGGACGGATTTCAAGATCCTCATCCCGCTGCCCTAGTGTTCGACTGACAAACCCGAGGTGACAAGCCATCCCATGAAGCCGATCTGGATCGTTGACGATGACCAATCCATCCGCTTCGTGTTGGAGAAGGCCCTGCTGCGTGAAGACCTGCCGACGCGCAGCTTCACCAACCCGCGCGAAGTGCTGCAGGCGCTGGAATCCGACGACGAGCAGGGCCCGCAGGTCCTCGTGAGCGACATCCGCATGCCGGGCGGTTCCGGCCTGGACCTGCTCACCAAGGTCAAGGAGAAGCACCCCGGGCTTCCCGTGATCATCATGACGGCCTTCTCCGACCTGGACAGCGCGGTCTCCGCCTTCCAGGGCGGCGCCTTCGAGTACCTGCCCAAGCCCTTCGACCTGCCCAAGGCGGTGGAGCTGATCCGCCGCGCGGTGGACGAGAGCCAGCGCGAGGAGGTGGCCGAGGAGCGCATGGCCGCCGCGCCCGAGATGCTGGGCCAGGCGCCCGCCATGCAGGACGTCTTCCGCGCCATCGGCCGGCTCTCGCAGAGCAACGTCACGGTGCTGATCACCGGCGAATCGGGCTCGGGCAAGGAGCTGGTGGCGCGTGCGCTGCACAAGCACTCGCCGCGCGCCAACGGGCCCTTCGTGGCGATCAACACCGCGGCCATCCCCAAGGACCTGCTGGAGTCCGAGCTCTTCGGCCACGAGCGCGGCGCCTTCACCGGCGCGCAGACCATGCGCCGCGGCCGCTTCGAGCAGGCCGAGGGCGGCACCCTGTTCCTGGACGAGATCGGCGACATGCCCTTCGACCTGCAGACGCGCCTGCTGCGCGTGCTGTCGGACGGCCACTTCTACCGCGTGGGCGGGCACAACGCGGTGAAGGCCAACGTGCGCGTCATCGCCGCCACCCACCAGGACCTGGAGCAGCGCGTCAAGGAAGGCGTGTTCCGCGAGGACCTGTTCCACCGCCTGAACGTGATCCGCCTGCGCCTGCCGGCGCTGCGCGAGCGGCGCGAGGACATCGCCATGCTGGCGCGTCACTTCCTGCAGCAGAGCGCCAAGCAGCTGGGCGTGGAGCCCAAGCGCATCACCGACGCCGCGCTGGTGCGGCTGTCGGGCTTCGCCTTCCCGGGCAACGTGCGGCAGCTGGAGAACATCTGCCACTGGCTCACGGTGATGGCCCCGGCGCAGCTGATCGAGGCCAAGGACCTGCCGCCGGAGGTGGGGCTGGGCGAGGTGGCGGCGGCGGCGGCCGCGGCCGAGCGGCCCGCCACGGTGCCGGCGGGGCAGGGCGCGGCGCCCGCCCGCGCCGACGAGCCCCTGGCCCCCGCGAGCCTCGCGCCCGCGGGCACGTCGCCGCTGATGGCGGCCCTGAACGGCGGCACCTGGGAGACCGGGCTGGAACAGGAGGCGCTGGAGCTGCTGGCCTCCGGCCGCCACGACGTGTGGGACGCGCTGACCAAGCGCTTCGAGTCGCGGCTGATCCTTACGGCGCTGGCGAACACGCGCGGGCGCAGGATCGAGGCGGCGCAGAAGCTGGGCATCGGCCGCAACACGATCACGCGAAAGATCCAGGAACTCGGGTTGGAATAGAGCCCTTCGGCTGCAGACCGAAGGGCTCTCACTGAAGGCGAGCCGCACGGAAGCACCCGCTCGACGCCACCTGGGGAGGTGGCGGCCCCTTTCCTTGCCGATGCATGGGTGAGGATTTCCAGCCGTGACTATTCGGCTTGCGCCTCACGGCCAGCCACCTATCCTGTCGTTGTTCGGCCTCAGCCACGACAGGGCGAGGTTCTCCTGCAACGTTGAACCAGGGACGGTGGCATGCAATCAGATTTCGCGCTCAACCTGATCGCAGACTTGTTCTGGACTGGTTTTGTCGTGTCCATGCCGCTGCTGGCCTCGACCATGCTGGTCGGGCTCTGTATCAGCCTGCTGCAGGCCATCACCCTCTGGCGGCTCTGCGCCTGCGCACCGCACTCCGACAGGTCGAATCGTCCCGATAGTGCCGCCACTGCCGCCTATTGAGTGAGGTTGCCTGTGATTCGACTATTTTGGCTTGCACTGCTCACGTACTTCATCGTCGCGGTGCTCGCCCTAATGCTCTATGTCGCCATAGGACTCGATCTATTGGGCGAGAGCGTAGTGCCACTCGGTGGGCGCCTCCTTGCGATTCCGATCTTGCTGTTGGAGGCGCCTATTTGGTTTGTGCGCGACACGTTCGCAGCATCGGTTCCTGCGGCGACGAGACTGCTGCGCGTGCTAGGAGCGTTTGCTGCCATAGCAATAGCAGTCGTCGTGTCAAGGAGGATTCTGAGAAAGAGTGCAGAGCGCGAAGCGAAGTGGTGGGTTGATGTGATCTCTTAGAAGAACAACCTCTCGCCACTCCCAGCCGCTAAGAGCTGGAGTTCCCACAACGCAAGGGCCGCGCGGAGCGGCCCTTCGTTCGTTCAGCGCTTGCTGCGCGGCTCGCCGGCCGCGTGCGCGCGACCTTAGTCTTTGCGCTTGACTTACCCGCGCTCGATGAACGCGTCGATCACCTGCAGCACCCGGCGCTTCTAGTTCGGCTCGAGCTTTCCCGATCGTGAGCAACCGACGGCGCAGGCGCGAGTTGCCTTCCTGCTGGAAATTCACGCATTTGGGGAGACGCTTCGCCCGCAACTCAGGAAGCGTCGATTGAGGCGCTTATGAATTGGGCGGGAGGACTTGCTGATCGCGTTGATCAATCGCGCGCATCAGGCAATCGACGCACCGCATTACCAAGCGCTGAGTGGTCCTTCGTGCATGCGAGTACCGTTGCCGGCCTGGGCGAACATGACGCCGCGCCAGAGCCGCATCGCATCGGCCGCGTGGCGCTTACCGTGGTGAAGGCCATCGTGCCTTCCCTGGTCCCGATCTCTTTCGGCTACGGAAGAGAGCCCCGTGCGATGGTCGCTGACTGTGACCCTCGCTCTTTCTTTCCCCATCCCTTTCCATGAGGTGAACCATGAAGCGCGTGAACAGCAAGAAACACCCGGAGCTGAAGAATCTGGCATCGTCCGCCCACGAACGTTCGTTACGCCAAGAGCCTGGGCGGGCTCCGTGGCAGTCCAGTTTCTCCAGGCGCGTGTCTGCACGGATCGGCCAGCCGCTTTCCTCCGACACAGGCGGGGCCTCTTACGCCTGAGAAGCCGACTGCGGCGTATCGTGTCACGGCCTTCAAGGTGCGCGGGAGACATGCGCGCCTAGCCTGTGCCGAGGCTCTGGGTGAAAGCGCGCTTCAGCGCGGCTGGGCTAATGCGGCTTGGCTGAAGCTTCCTCTCTCGGCAGGTCAAGCGCCCCTGGCGATGTCCAAAATCACCGGCGCGTGGTCACTCGGCTTTTCCCACTTCCTGGGCGTGCGGTCGACCGCGCAGGCCTTGACGTGGGGCTTGAGCCCCTCGCTCACCAGGATGTGGTCGATGCGCAGGCCGCGGTTCTTTTGGTAGCCCAGCATGCGGTAGTCCCACCAGCTGAAGCTCTTCTCCGGCTGCTCGAACATGCGGAAGCTGTCGACCAGGCCCAGCGCCAGCAGGGCGCGGAAGTGCTCGCGTTCTTCGGTCGTGTGGTGGATGGTCTCGCGCAGGCCCTCGGGGTCGAAGGAGTCGCGGTCCTCGGGGGCGATATTGAAGTCGCCCAGCAGCACCAGGCGCTCATGGCGCGCCATCTGCGCCTGCACGAAGGCGCGCAGGCCGGTCAACCAGGCCATCTTGTAGGCGAACTTTTCAGAGCCCGGCTCCTGGCCGTTGACGAAGTAGCCGTTCATCACGCGCACCGGGCCATGGGCGGTGTCCACCGTGGCGGCGATGACGCGCGCGTGCTCGTCCTCGAAGCCCTCGATGTTCTTCACGACCTCCTGCAGTGGATGCCGGCTGAGGATGGCCACGCCGTTGTAGGTCTTCTGGCCGAAGGCGGCGCAGTGGGCGTAGCCGGCCTCGCGCAGCGCGTCGTGGGGGAACTTGTCGTCCGTGAGCTTGAGCTCCTGCAGGCACAGCAGGTCGACCGGGTTGGCGGCCGTCCACTGCAGCACGTGGGGCAGGCGGGCGGTGAGCGAATTGACGTTCCAGGTGGCGATCTTCATCGGCGGGCGCTCACAGGTGCAGCGCCGCGGCGATGCCGATGCCCACGCCCAGCACGCCCATGCCGAACATGCCCATCTCCAGCCACCTCTTCTTGGTCAGCAGGGCGATGGCGGCCAGGGCGATCGAGACCTGCAGCACCGTGGTGGCCTGGGCCCAGCGGTGGTGCTGGTGCATCTGCGCCTCGCTCTGGTGGTCCCACTCGGTGGCCTCGGCCTCCAGCTTGTCGGCGGCGAGCTTGATCTCGGCCTTCTCGCCCTTGTAGCGCTCCACCTCCTTGGCGTAGCCCGGCTTCCTGTCTTCGCTCACCAGCGCCAGCGCGAGCTCCGACATGTTCTGCTTGCTGCTCTTGGACTGGTAGAAGTTCCACTGGTTGGAGGCTTCGGTCTTCTTGATCGCGGCGTTGTTCTTGTAGAGGCCCGCGTTGGCCTGGGTGGCCCCGGCCATGTACGAGAAGATCGCGCCCACCGTGGCGATGACCGCGGTGAACATCGCGACCTGGTTGGTCAGGCTGCCGCCCCCCACGCCGTGGTGGCCCTCGGCCGCGTGCTCGGTCGCGTGTTCGATCGCATGGTCGTGCGGGCCATGCACGTGGAATCCGCCTTCGGACATGTCAGGCTCCTCTGTGTTCTCGGGTGTAGGTGACGAAACTGTAGGCCAGGCCGGTGGTGGAGACGTGACGGCTGCGTGCGACTTCGTGCCAGGACGCATCCAGCGCAGGCATGAAGGTGTCGCCCTCGAAATCGGCGTCGAGCTCGGTCACTTCGGCGCGCTGCGCCAGCGGCAGGGCGCTGTGGTACAGCTGCGCGCCGCCGATCACCCAGGCCAGGGGCTCGCCCTGGCACAGCGCGATCGCGGATTCCAGTGAGCCCACGGCCTCGGCGCCTTCGGCCTGCCAGGCGGCCTGCCGGGTGACCACGATGTTGCGCCGCCCCGGCAGGGGCCGGAAGCGCGGCGGCAGGGAGTCCCATGTCTTGCGGCCCATGATCACCGGCTTGCCGGTGGTCATCTGGCGGAAGTGGGCCAGGTCTTCCGGCAGGTGCCAGGGCATGGTGCCGCCCTGGCCGATCGTGCCGTTGCGGGCGCGGATGTAGATCAGTGCCAGTTCCATGCGCTCAGACCGCGACCGGGGCCTTGATGGCCGGGTGGTGCTGGTACTCCAGCACCTCGAAATCCTCGTACTCGTAGTCGAAGATGGAGTCGGGCCGGCGCTTGATGTGCAGCACGGGGTAGGGGTGGGGCGCGCGCGCCAGCTGCGTCTGCACCTGCTCGTGGTGGTTGCTGTAGATGTGGCAGTCGCCGCCGGTCCAGATGAAGTCGCCCACCTGCAGGTCGCACTGCTGCGCCATCATGTGCGTGAGCAGCGCGTAGCTCGCGATGTTGAAGGGCACGCCCAGGAAGATGTCGGCGCTGCGCTGGTAGAGCTGGCAGGACAGCTTGCCGTCGGCCACGTAGAACTGGAAGAAGGCGTGGCAGGGCGCCAGAGCCATCTTCGGGATGTCGGCCACGTTCCAGGCGCTGACGATGATGCGGCGCGAATCCGGGTTGGTCTTGATCGTCTTGACGGCCTCGGCGATCTGGTCGACGTGGCCGCCGTCGGGCGTGGGCCAGCTGCGCCACTGCACGCCGTACACCGGGCCCAGGTCGCCGTCCTCGCGCGCCCATTCGTCCCAGATGGTGACGCCGCGCTCGCGCAGCCAGTTGTTGTCCGACGAGCCCTTCAGGAACCACAGCAGCTCCTGGATGATGGACTTCAGGTGAACCTTCTTGGTGGTCACCAGGGGGAAGCCCTCGGCCAGGTCGAAACGCATCTGGTAGCCGAACACGCTGCGCGTGCCGGTGCCGGTGCGGTCGGTCTTGGGGGTGCCATGCTGGTACACATGGCGCATGAAATCCTCGTATTGCGAGCGTACGGGGCGGGGCGCGGCGGTCATGCCGCGATTATCCCGTTTTGCCGCGGCGCCACCTCCGGGCGGGCCCCCTTGCGGCCGGGGTGGCGCAAGGCTTCAGGGGTGAAGCACCCGGCCCGGGTTCATCAGCCCCTGGGGGTCCAGCGCCTGCTTGATCGCCCGCATCAGGCCCAGGGCCACCGGGCTCTTGTGATGCGGCAGCTTGTCCACCTTCAGCGACCCCACGCCGTGTTCGGCGGAGATGGAGCCGCCGAACTCCTGCACCGTGTCGTAGACCAGGGTGTTCACCGGGTCCTCCCACTCGCGCAGGAAGGCCGGGCCGTCGGCGCCAGCGGGCGCCTGCACGTTGAAGTGCAGGTTGCCGTCGCCCAGGTGGCCGAAATTCACCAGCCGCACCCCGGGAATGGCCCGCAGCAGCCGCTCCTCGGCGCTGCGGCAGAAGGCCGGGATGCTGGACACCGGGATCGAGATGTCATGCTTGATGTTCAGGCCTTCCTGGGCCTGGGCCAGCGTGATGCTTTCGCGCACGTGCCAGAGCTCGGCCGCCTGCGCCAGGCTCTCGGCGACCACCGCATCGGTGGCGCAGCCGTCCTCCAGGGCGCGCTCCAGCAGGCGCTCGAACTGCGCCCGGGCGTGGGCCTCGGACTCGTGGTCCGAGCACTCCAGCAGCACGCCGAAAGGCGAGCTGTCGGCGAAGGGCACGCGCAGCTGCGGGAAGTGCTTGCGCACCAGCGAGAGCGAGAAGCGGCCCATCACCTCGAAGCCCGTGAGGCTGGCGCCCAGCCCGCGGTGCGCCAGGCCCAGCAGCGCCACCGCGGACTCCATGTCCGGCACGGCCGCCCAGGCGGTGAGGCTGGCCGCCGGCTGCGGGAACAGCTTCATGGTGGCGGCGGTGATCACGCCCAGCGTGCCCTCGCTGCCCACGAACAGGTCGCGCAGGTCGTAGCCCGTGTTGTCCTTGCGCAGGCCGCTGAGGCCGTCCCACACCTCGCCCTGGGGCGTAACCACCTCCAGCCCCAGGCACAGCTCGCGCGCATTGCCGTAGCGCAGCACCTGGGTGCCGCCGGCGTTGGTGCCCAGGTTGCCGCCCAGGGTGCAGCTGCCCTCGGACCCCAGGCTGAGCGGGAACAGGAAGCCGGCCGCCTGCGCCGCCTGCTGCACCGACTGCAGCACGCAGCCCGCCTCGGCCGTGATCGTGAGGTTGGCCGGGTCGATGGCGCGCACCCGGTTCATGCGGCCCAGGCTGAGCAGCACCTGCGTGCCCGACGCGTCGGGGATGCCGCCCACCACCAGGCCGGTGTTGCCGCCCTGGGGGACGATGGCGGTGCCTGCCGCCGCGCACAGGCGCACCACGGCCGCGACCTCGGCCGTGGAGCCGGGCCGCACCACGGCCAGGGCCTTGCCACGGCTGCGGCGCCGCCAGTCCTGCTCCCAGGCGCCCAGGTCGCCCTCGGTCAACACCTGGGCGTCGCCCAGCGCGGCGCGCAGCTTCGCGATCAGTTCACTCATGGCCGGGCTTTCGCGAGCCGCACGCGCACGTGCACGGCGCAGGCGGCAAAGAGCAGCAGGCACAGCAGCACTTCCAGGGCCGCCAGGGGCCGGCCGGCGCCCGGGTCGCTGGTGGCGCGCACCACGCCCTCGATGAAATAGATCCACACCAGCAGGCTCACCCAGCGGTAGGTGTACATGCGCCGGCGCAGCAGGCCGGCCAGCGGGACGCACTGGGGCAGCACCTTCAGGGCCAGCATGGAGCCGCCCGGGCGCAGCGGGGCGAGCCAGAGCTCCCAGGCCAGGCCCAGGGCGATCAGCCCGAGCAGGCTGCCGACGGCGACCCAGCGCGAGGCCTCGACCCACGCGCCGGGACCGGTTGTGATGCGGTGGTCCTCGTCCATGCCGGTGGCATCATAGCGGCCGATGAACCTGCCCGAGCTCGCCGGCCGCCTTCGCCGCTTTCCCTGGAAGGCCACCGCGCTGACGCTGCTCGAGCGTTTCCGCGAGGACAGGCTGGGCCTGACGGCCAGCAGCCTGACCTTCACCACCACCATGGCGCTGGTGCCCTTCTTCACCGTGGCGCTGGCGGTGTTCACCGCCTTCCCCATGTTCAGCCAGATGCAGAACGCCCTGCAGGCCTGGCTGGTGCAGAGCCTGGTGCCGGATTCGATCGCCCGCCAGGTGCTGGGCTACCTGACCCAGTTCGCCGGCAAGGCCAGCCGCCTGGGGGCGGTGGGCGTGGCCGTGCTGTTCGTCACCGCGCTGGCCCTGGTGCTCACCATCGACCGCACGCTCAACGGCATCTGGCGGGTGCGCACGCCACGCCCGCTGGGCCAGCGCGTGCTGGTGTACTGGGCCGTGATGACGCTGGGCCCGCTGTTCCTGGGCGCCTCGCTCAGCCTCACGCTGTGGGTGCTGACGGCGTCCAAGGGCCTGTTCCGGGCCGTGCCGGGCGGCCTTCAGCTGCTGTTCGACCTGATCGAATTCGGTCTGCTGGCCGCCGGCATGATGGCGCTCTACCGCTGGGTGCCCAACACGGCGGTGCGGCGCGAGCACGCCTGGGCGGGCGGGCTGTTCGCCGCGGTGGGCTTCGAGGTGGCCCGCCGGGTGCTGGCCTTCTACCTGTCCAAGGTGCCCACCTATTCGGCGGTGTATGGCGCCTTCGCGACCCTGCCCATCCTGCTGCTGTGGATCTACATCGCCTGGCTGATCGTGCTGTTCGGCGCCGTGGTCGCGGCCTACCTGCCCAGCATCGTCGAAGGCACGCACCGCCGCGGCCGCGTGCCGGGCTGGCACTTCCAGCTGGCGCTGGAGGTGCTGCGGGCGCTGCGCGACGCGCGCGGCGGCGAAGCGCGTGGCCTCACCATGCAGGGGCTGGCGCGGCGGCTGCGCGTGGACCCGCTGCAGCTGGAGCCGGTGCTGGAGACGCTGGTGGACCTGGACTGGGCCGGCCGCCTGAACGAGGCGCAGGACGAGGAGCACACCCGCTACGTGCTGCTGGCCGAGCCCGCCGCGACGCCGCTCGCGCCGCTGGCGGCACGCCTGCTGCTGGAGCGCTCCGAGGGCACGGCCCCGCTGTGGAGCGCGGGGCCGCTGGACAGGCTGCGGCTGGCGGACGCGCTGTAACGCGGCCGCCAGCCTTCAGCCCTTGGCGAGGAAGTCGCGTAGGGTGAACAGCGTGGGGTCCGGCGACTCGGTCATCTGGTGGTGGCCCACGGGCACGTGCGCGACCTCGACACGCGTGCCCGAAGCCCGGGCCCGGGCGATCAGCGATTGCGCCGCCTTGGGCGGCGTCATCTGGTCCGTGTCGCCCAGCAGGAAGAGCACCGGGCAGCGCACGGCGGCCATGGCCTCTTCCCCGTGGGCGTAGCTGTCGCAGGCCTTGAAACCGCGGTGGAAGAGGTTGACCCTCGGGTTGCTCGCCAGCACGCGGCGGCCCAGCGCCAGGCTGGCGCCGTAGACCCAGGTGCCCGGCCCCAGCGCCGAGGGTGGCGGCGCCAGCGTGCTGCGTGAGAACACGTTGATCATGCGAAGCGCCTTCTCGGGCTGGTGCAGCGAAGCCTCCAGCAGGGCGGCCGAGACCTTCATCGGGTAGGCCGTGCCCACCAGCACCAGGTGCGTGATGCGCGCCTGCAGCCGCGCCGCGGCCTCCAGCGCGATCAGCGAGCCCCAGCTATGGCCGACCAGCGCCGCGCGCTGCAGCCCCGCCGCGTCCAGCAGGGCGGCGATGAAGTCCGCCGCCTCCTCGACGCTGGACGGCGGCTCGCCGCCGCTGCGGCAGTGGCCGGGCAGGTCCACCGCCAGCACGTTCCAGCCGTGGTTGGCGAGGTAGCGGCTCTGCAGGATCCAGACGCTGTGGTCGTTCAGCACGCCGTGGATGAAGACCACCGTGGGCTTGGCCGGATCGAAGGCCTTGCCGCCCGTGTAGCAGTAGGCCCGGTGGCCGTTGACGGTGAGTTCCATGCTCAGCTCGCTTTCTCGGCCGCCTTGAGCGCGCGCTGCAGGTCGTCGATCAGGTCGTCCGCGTCCTCCAGGCCGATGGACAGGCGGATGGTGCCCGGGCCGATGCCCGCGCCCGCCAGGGCCTCGTCGCTCATGCGGAAGTGGGTGGTGCTGGCCGGGTGGATCACCAGCGAGCGGCAATCGCCCACGTTGGCCAGGTGGCTGAACACCTTCAGGGTCTCGATGAAGCGCTTGCCCTGCTCGCGGTGGCCCTTGATGTCGAAGGAGAACACCGAACCCGCGCCGCGCGGCAGCAGCTTTTTCGCCAGTTCGTGGCTGGGGTGCGAGGGCAGCATGGGATGGCGCACCTGTTGCACGAACGGGTGCGCGGCCAGGAACTCCACCACCTTGCGCGTGTTGGCCATGTGCCGCTCCATGCGCAGCGGCAGCGTCTCGATGCCCTGCAGGATCAGCCATGCGGTGTGCGGGCTCATGCAGGCGCCGAAGTCGCGCAGGCCCTCGCGCCGCGCGCGCAGCAGGAAGGCGCCCACCGTGGACTCTTCGCTGAACACCATGTTGTGGAAGCCATCGTAGGGCTGTGTCAGCTCGGCGAAGCGGCCCGAGGCCTCCCAGTCGAAGCTGCCGCCGTCGACCACGATGCCGCCGATCACGGTGCCGTGGCCGGAGAGGAACTTGGTGGCCGAGTGGTACACCAGGTTGGCGCCCAGCGAGAGCGGCTGCATCAGCCAGGGCGGCGTGAAGGTGCTGTCCACCAGCAGGGGCAGGCCGGCCTCGTGCGCGATGGCGGAGACGGTGGGGATGTCCAGCACGTCCAGGCCGGGGTTGCCCACGGTCTCGCCGAACAGCAGCTTGGTCTCGGGCCGTATCGCGGCGCGCCAGCCCTCGATGTCGCCCGGCTTGACGAAGGTCGTCTCGATGCCGAAGCGCCGCAGCGTGTAGTGCAGCAGATTCTGCGAGCCGCCGTACAGCGCCGTGCTGGCGACGATGTGCGAGCCCGCGCCCATCAGCGTCGCGATGGACAGGTGCAGCGCGGCCTGGCCGCTGGCGGTGGCGATGGCGCCTATGCCGCCCTCGAGCGCGGCCACGCGCTGCTCCAGCACCGCGGTGGTCGGGTTGCTGATGCGCGAATAGACGTGCCCGGAACGCTCCAGGTTGAACAGCGCGGCCGCGTGGTCGCTTGACTCGAAGACGAAGGAGGTCGTCAGGTGGATGGGAACGGCGCGGGCGCCGGTGGCGGGGTCGGGCGCGGCGCCGGCGTGCAGCGCCAGGGTGTCGAAGCCGGGGTCTGAATATCCGGGCATTGCGGGCTGTCTCCTCGGGAAGGGTCCTCTATGGAACTGCCCCGGATTGTGGGCTATATTGGCCGCAAGGGGAGCCGTGAGCTTCCGAGGAGACACCATGAAAGTCAGCGACATCCTTCGCGTCAAGGGCAACACGCTCTACACCGTCCAGCCCGAGGAGCCGCTCTCGCGCGCGATCGAGATCATGGCCGAGAAGGACATCGGCTCGCTGGTCGTGATGGAGCACGGCGACCTGGTGGGCATGCTCACCTTCCGCGAAGTGATCGTGCAGATCGTCAAGAACGGCGGCGCCGTCGGCAACACCGTGATCCGCACCGCGATGGACGACCACCCGCTGACCTGCACCTCCGAGACCGAGCTCGACGAGGTGCGCCGCATGATGCTGGAGCGCCATGCGCGTTACATGCCGGTGATGGACAGGCGCATGCTCATGGGCGTGATCAGCTTCTACGACGTCGCCAAGACCGTGGTGGACAGCCAGAACTTCGAGAACCGCATGCTCAAGGCCTACATCCGCGACTGGCCTTCGGCCGGCGACGAGGTCCAGCCCACGCTGTAGGGCAGGCCGGGGTGCCGGCCGGCCCTCTGGGATAATCCACCCCATGAGCGGCAACACCTTCGGCACCCTGTTCGCGGTCACCAATTTCGGCGAGTCCCACGGGCCGGCGATCGGCTGCGTGATCGACGGCTGCCCGCCCGGCATGGCGCTGTCCGAGGCCGACATCCAGCCCGACCTGGACCGCCGCCGCCCCGGCACCAGCCGCCACGTCACGCAGCGCCAGGAGCCCGACCAGGTCGAGATCCTGTCCGGCGTGTACGAGGGCCGCACCACGGGCACGCCCATCGCCCTGCTGATCCGCAACACCGACCAGCGCAGCAAGGACTACGGCGACATCCTGCAGACCTTCAGGCCCGGCCACGCCGACTACACCTACCTGCAGAAGTACGGCCTGCGCGACCCGCGCGGCGGCGGCCGCTCCTCGGCCCGGCTGACGGCACCCATGGTCGCGGCCGGCGCGGTGGCCAAGAAATGGCTGGCCCAGGCGTACGGCACCGTGCTGCGCGGCTGCATGCAGCAGGTGGGCGAGGTGAGCATCCCCTTCGAATCCTGGGACCACGTCGCGCACAACCCCTTCTTCGCGCCGGTGGCCGACACCGCGCACCTGGAGGCCTACATGGACTCGCTGCGCAAGGCCGGCGACTCCTGCGGCGCGCGCATCCGCGTCACCGCGCAGAACGTGCCGGTGGGCCTGGGCGAGCCGCTGTTCGACAAGCTGGACGCGGACATCGCCTGGGCCATGATGGGCATCAATGCGGTGAAGGGCGTGGAGATCGGCGCCGGCTTCGCCAGCGTCGCGCAACGCGGGTCCACGCACGGCGATTCGCTCAGCCCGCAGGGATTTCGCAGCAACAACGCCGGCGGCGTGCTGGGCGGCATCAGCACCGGCCAGGACATCGAGGTGTCCATCGCGATCAAGCCCACCAGTTCCATCCTCACGCCGCGCGAGAGCGTGGACATGCAGGGGCGAAGCACCGAGGTCGTGACCAAGGGCCGCCACGACCCCTGCGTGGGCATTCGTGCGACGCCCATTGCCGAGGCCATGCTGGCCCTGGTGCTCATCGAGCATGTGCTGCGCCACCGTGCGCAGAACGCGGACGTGCGCGCGCCCATGGCCGCGATCGCCGGCAGCGCGGCCGCGGCCGGCTGAGCAGGCGCGCTGCGCGACCACGGGAACTGCGGCGCCCGGGCTCGGGTCTGACCTGGCACACAAGGAGATGCCGCATGGAGCAGCCCGACATGATTCCGCAATCCTCTCTGATCGACCTGACCCGGCAGACCGACGTGGCCTTCTGGTGCCGCGTGTTCGACCTCGACATGGCCGAACTGCGCGACGCCGTGCACCACGCTGGCCATGAAGTGGCCGAGGTGCGCCGCTGGCTGGAGCGGCATCCGCCGGCGCGGCACTGAGGCCGCCACGCGCCGCCCTCCGACACGCCAGGGCCGGCGGCGCGCCCATAGTGCCCCTTTTCAGGAGCACCTTATGGATGAGAAACCCTCCGCGAAGGCCCCGTCGCGCGGCCCGGAGACTGGCGGCGGCTCGGCCACCGGCGAGCGCCAGCGCGAGATCCAGCGCGAGCAGGACCGCAAGGACGCCGGCCAGGCCGGCCAGAAGCCCGGCGCGGAGGGCGCCCCACCGCAGGCCGGTGCGCGCCAGCAGCCCACCCGCATGCCGGCCCAGCACGTGGCCAAGCCGGGTCATGAATCCGAACTCGAACTCGCGCCGCGCTTCGAGGCGCCCGGCTATCTGGGCAGCCGCAAGCTCGAGGGCATGACGGCGATCATCACCGGCGGCGACTCCGGCATAGGCCGTGCCGTCGCGGTGCTGTTCGCACGCGAGGGCGCCGACGTCGCCATCGTCTACCTGGAATCGCACGAGGACGCGCAGGAAACGCAGCGCTGGGTCGAAGGCGAGGGCCAGCGTTGCCTGCTGATCGCGGGCGACGTCCGCGACTCGGGCTTCTGCAAAGACGCGGTGCAACGCACGGTGGAAGCCTTCGGCAAGCTGGACATCCTGGTCAACAACGCGGCCTTCCAGGAGCACGCCCAGTCCATCGAGGATGTCACCGACGAGCGGCTGGAGGAGACCTTCCGCACCAACATCTTCGGCTACTTCTACATGGCGCGCGCCGCGGTGCCGCACATGAAGGCCGGGGCGTCCATCATCAACACCGGCTCGGTGACCGGGCTGGAGGGCAGCGCGCGCCTGCTGGACTATTCCTCCACCAAGGGCGCGATCCATGCGTTCACGATGTCGCTGGCCAGCAGCTTGCTGGACAAGGGCATACGCGTCAACGCGGTCGCGCCCGGCCCGGTGTGGACGCCGCTGAACCCGGCGGACAGCCCGGCCGCCCAGGTGGAGAAGTTCGGCCAGGACACCGACTTCAAGCGCCCCGCGCAGCCGGAAGAGCTTTCCCCCGCCTACGTCTTCCTGGCCTCGCCGGTGTGCGCGGGCTACATCAACGGCATCGTGCTCCCGGTCACCGGGTCGGTGGGCAACTGAGGCGGCGCCGCAAGGGTATAAAGCGCGGATGACCAAGACCGTCAAAGTCGATTTCGTCTCCGACATCGCCTGCCCCTGGTGCGCCATCGGGCTGGCCTCGTTCGAGCGTGCCCTGGCCCAGGTGCAGGGCGAGGTGGAGGTGCAGCTGCACTTCGAGCCCTTCGAGCTCAACCCGGACATGCCGCCCGGCGGCGAGGACGTGCATCGGCCGCAAGTACGGCCGCACGCCCGACCAGGTGCGCGAGGCGCAGCGCATGATCCGCGAGCGTGGCGAGGCCGTGGGCTTCGCCTTCAGCCCGCAGGGTCGCGACCGCATCTGGAACACCTTCAACGCGCACCGCCTGCTGTACTGGGCCGGCGAGCAGGGCGCGGCGCAGCAGCTGGCGCTGAAGAAGGCCCTGCTGCAGGCCTACCACGGCGAGGGCCGCAGCACGGAAGACAAGGCGGTGCTGCTGGCGGCGGTGGAACAGGCCGGCCTGGACACCGCGCGTGCGGGCGAGATCCTGGCGGGTGAGGAGTTTGCCGGCGAGGTCAAGGCCCGCGAGCGTCGTTTCCAGCAGCTCGGCATCTCGGCCGTGCCCTCCGTCATCCTGAACGACAAGTACCTGGTGCAGGGCGGCCAGCCGCCCGAGCTGTTCCAGCAGGCCCTGCAGCAGGCCGCCGCCGAAGCGGCCTGAGCACCTGGGCCTGAGCGCCCGCCACGCCGGCTGACGCTGCCGGCCCGCTTCGTGGAAGCGCCGGGGGATGACGTGCCTTGGCGCGCCGTCCTACAGCCGCAACCTGTTGCGGCTGGACACAATCGGCAACGACGGCCCGGCAGGACCGGTGCGGGTGCCGCACCTCGGCCGGCCCACAGGAGCATGCCATGAGCCGCATGGGCGAGACCTACGAGGCGCTGCCCGACGCCACCGGCGACGAGGCCCACGCCCTGCGCGCGGCCCTGGCTGCGCGCGACGAACTGCTGGCGGTGGTGGCGCACGAACTGCGCGCGCCCCTGGGCGCGATCGTGGGCTGGGCCCACCTGCTGCGCGACTGCGCCAACGAGCAGGATTTCGAGCGTGGGCTGGAAGTCATCGAGCAGGCCGCCCAGGTGCAGGCCCGCCTGATCGAGGACCTGCTGGACATGGGGCGCGTGAGCTCGGGCAACCTGCGCCTGGACCGCCAGCGCGTGCATCCCCGCGACGTGGTGGATGCGGCGGTGGATGCGGCCCGCCCCGACGCCGCCTCACGCCACATCGCCCTGCGCAGCCGCTTCGACGTGGGCGTGGGCCCGGTGCTGGGCGACGCCACGCGGCTGCAGCAGGTGGTCGCCAACCTGCTGCAGAACGCGCTGAAGTTCACGCCCGAGAACGGCGAGGTGGTGGTGGCGGTGGGCCACGAGGGGCCCCATGCCGTGATCCGCGTCTGCGACAACGGCCCCGGCATCCCGGCGCCGCTGCTCGCCCAGGTGTTCGAGCCCTGGCGCCAGGGCTTCGCTGCCCAGGGCCAGGGGCTGGGCCTGGGCCTGGCCATCGCCCGCACCCTGGTGCAGATGCACGGCGGCAGCATTCGCGCCGACAGCGCCGGCGAAGGCCGCGGCGCCTGCTTCACCGTCCGGCTGCCCCTGGCCCTGGACGGCGGCGACGCTCAGGCGTAGGCCGAGACCGGCACGCAGCTGCAGAACAGGTTGCGATCGCCGTAGACGTTGTCCACCCGGCCCACGGGCGGCCAGTACTTGGCGTGGCGGCGCTCGTCCAGCACCGCCGCGCCGGCTTCGCGCGGGTAGGCATGCGACCACCCATCCGTCATCAGCGAGGCCGCCGTGTGCGGCGCGTGCTTGAGCGGGTTGTCGTCCTGCGGCCACTCGCCGCGCTCCACGCGCCGGATCTCCTCGCGGATGGCGATCATGGCGGCGATGAAGCGGTCGATCTCCTCCAGCGTCTCGCTTTCGGTCGGCTCGACCATCAGCGTGCCCGCCACCGGGAAGCTGAGCGTGGGCGCGTGGAAGCCGTAGTCGATCAGGCGCTTGGCCACGTCCTCGGCCGTCACGCCGCTGGTCTCCTTGAGCGGGCGCAGGTCCAGGATGCACTCGTGCGCCACGTGGCCGTTGCCGCTGGCGTACAGCGTGGGGTAATGGTCGCGCAGGCGGGCGCTGATGTAGTTGGCCGAAAGGATGGCCACCTCGGTGGCCTGGCGCAGCCCTTCGGCGCCCATCATGCGGCAGTACATCCAGCTGATCGGCAGCACCGCGGCGTTGCCCAGGGGGGCCGCCGAGACGGCGCCCACCGCGTGCCCGGTCCTGCCGCCCGTGGCATGGCCGGGCAGGAAAGGCACCAGGTCCTCCACCACGCACACCGGCCCGACGCCGGGGCCGCCGCCGCCGTGCGGGATGCAGAAGGTCTTGTGCAGGTTCAGGTGGCTGACGTCGCCGCCGAATTCACCCGGCGCCGCCACGCCCACCAGCGCGTTCATGTTGGCGCCGTCCACGTACACCCGGCCGCCGTGGCGGTGCACGATCTCGCACAGCGCCTTCACCTGGGTCTCGAACACGCCGTGCGTGCTGGGGTAGGTGATCATCACGGCGGCGAGCTTGTCCGAATGGGCCTGGCACTTGGCTTCCAGGTCGGCCAGGTCCACGTTGCCCATCTCGTCGCAGGCCGTCACCACCACCTGCATGCCCACCATCTGGGCGCTGGCGGGGTTGGTGCCGTGCGCGGAGGAGGGGATCAGGCAGACCTTGCGGTGGCCCTCGCCCCGGCTCTCGTGCCAGGCCTTGATCGCCAGCAGGCCGGCGTACTCGCCCTGCGAGCCCGCATTGGGCTGCAGGCTCACGCCCGCATAGCCGGTGGCTTCGCACAGCCAGGCGCGCAGCTGGCGGTCCAGCTCGGCGTAGCCGGCCAGCTGCTCGGGCGGCGCGAAGGGGTGCACGTCGGCGAACCCGGGCCAGGTGATGGGGATCATCTCGCTGGTGGCGTTCAGCTTCATGGTGCAGCTGCCCAGCGGGATCATGCTGCGGTCCAGCGCCAGGTCCTTGTCGGACAGCGCGCGGATGTAGCGCAGCATGCCGGTCTCGGAGTGGTGGCTGTTGAACACCGGGTGCGTGAGGAACTCGCTGCTGCGGCGCAGCTCGGCGGGGATGCGGGGCTCGATGCCTTTCTCGAAGCGCTCGAAGCCGGGCAGGGCCTGGCCTTCGGCCGCGAACACGCGCCACAGCGCCTCGATGTCGGCGCGGGTGCTGGTCTCGTCCAGGCTGATGCCGACGCAGCGGCCGTTCGCCCAGTGCATGCGGCGCAGGTTCATGCCCGCGGCCTGCGCGCGCAGGTGCACCGCGTCCGCCGCCTCGGCGCTGCCCAGGTCCAGCGTGAGGGTGTCGAAGGCGGTGTCGTGCAGGCGCTTCACGCCCAGCTGTTCCAGGCCGGCGGCGAGCACCGCGGTATAGGCCGCCACGCGCTGCGCGATGCGGCGCAGCCCCTGCGGCCCGTGGTAGACCGCGTACATGCTGGCGACCACGGCAGGCAGGACCTGCGCGGTGCAGATGTTGGACGTCGCCTTCTCGCGGCGGATGTGCTGCTCGCGGGTCTGCAGCGCGAGGCGGTAGGCCGGGTTGCCGTGGCTGTCCACGCTCACGCCCACCAGCCGGCCGGGCATGGAGCGCTTGTACTCATCGCGGCAGGCCATGTAGGCCGCGTGCGGGCCGCCCGCGCCCATGGGCATGCCGAAGCGCTGCGTGGTGCCCACCACGATGTCGGCGCCCATCTCGCCCGGGGTCTTCAGCAGCACCAGGGCCAGCAGGTCGGCCGCCAGGATGAAGGCGGCCTGCTTCGCATGGATCGCCTTCGCGGACTCGGTCCAGTCGGCCAGCCAGCCGCTGGTGCCCGGGTACTGGTTCAGGGCGGCGAAGTAGTCGTCGCCCTGGATGGCCTCGATCCACTCCTCGGACGAGCGGATCACCTTCACCGTGATGCCCAGCGGCGCGGCGCGGGTGTGGATCACCTCGATGGTCTGCGGGTGGCACTCGCCCGAGACGATGAAGGTGTTGCCCTTGGCCTTCACGCTGCGCCGGGCCAGCGTCATGGCCTCGGCCGCGGCGGTGGCCTCGTCCAGCATGGAGGCGTTCGCGATGGGCATGCCGGTCAGGTCGCACACCAGGGTCTGGAAGTTCACCAGCGCTTCCATCCGGCCCTGGCTGATCTCGGCCTGGTAGGGCGTGTAGGCGGTGTACCAGGCCGGGTTCTCCAGGATGTTGCGCAGGATGACCTTGGGCGTGTGGGTGCCGTGGTAGCCCTGGCCGATGAAGCTGCGCAGCACGCGGTTGCGCGAGGCGATGGCCTGCAATTCCTCGAGCGCTGCGGCCTCCCCCACCGCGGGCGGCAGCTTCATCTCGCTGGCGCGGGCGATGGAGCGCGGCACGATGCCTTCGATCAGCGCGCGGCGCGAGGCCTCGCCGATCACCGACAGCATGCGGGCCTCGTCGGCCTCGGAGATGCCGATGTGGCGCGGGATGAATTCCGTGGGGTTCTCGAGCTCGCCAAGGGGGCGGGCGGCTTGCATCAGCATGGTGTGGTTCTCTCCGTCATCGCGGGCGTGCCCGCAACCCTGTGGCCCGGTGGGCCGCTTTGTCCTCAGCTGTTCTGGCTGAACTTGGCGTAGTCGGGCTCGTCCATGAGCACGTCGAATTGCGCCATGTCCTTGATCAGGATCTTGAAGAACCAGCCGCGGCCCATGGGGTCGCTGTTGGCCAGCGAGGGGTCCGCGCGCAGTTCCTCGTTCACCTCGGTCACTTCACCCGCGATGGGCATGTACACGTCGGCCGCGGCCTTGACCGATTCCACCACCCCGGCCACCTCACCCTGGGTGTAGCTGCGGCCCACCTCGGGCAGGTCGACGAAGACGACGTCGCCCAGGGCATCCTGCGCGTGCAGCGTGATGCCGACGACGGCGGCCTCGTGGTCCTCGAGCTGGATCCACTCGTGCTCCTGGGTGTACTTCACGGTCATGGGGTGTTCTCCTGTGGGTGGGAAAGGGGTCAGCCGCGCCAGTAGCGGTGCGGCACGAAGGGCATCTTGACGACTTCCATGGGCACGGGCTTGCCGCGCACGATGGCGTCCACGCGGCTGCCCGGCGCGGCATGGGCGCTGGCCACGAAAGCCATGGCGATGGGGCGGTCGATGGTGGGGGCCAGCAGGCCGCTGGTGACTTCGCCCACGCGCTGGCCGCCCAGCTGCAGTTCGGTGTGCTCGCGCACGGGCACGCGCTCCAGTGCGACCAGGCCGACGAGCTTGCGTTCCACGGGCAGGCTGCCGTCGAGCTGGCCCAGCACGCGCTGCGCGCCGGGGAAGCCGCCGGCGCGCTCGCCGCCGGTGCGCCGCACCTTCTGCATCGCCCAGTTCAGCCCCGCCTCGACCGGCGTGGTGGTGGTGTCTACGTCGTTGCCGTACAGGCACAGGCCGGCTTCCAGGCGCAGCGAATTGCGCGCGCCCAGGCCGATGGGCTGCACTTCGGGCTGCACCAGGAGCGCGCGGGCCAGGGTTTCGGCGTGGTCGGCGTGGACCGAGATCTCGAAGCCGTCCTCGCCGGTGTAGCCGCTGCGCGTGATGTACAGGTCCGCGCCCTGCCAGTCGAATGCGCTGCCCGTCATGAACACCAGGCCCGTGACGCCGGGCACCAGGCGCGAGAGCGCGGCCACGGCCTGGGGACCTTGCAGGGCGAGCAGGGCGCGCTCGGGCATGGGGACCACCTGGCAGCGGCGGCCGATGGCCTTCTGGATGTGGGCGATGTCGCCCACCTTGCAGGCGCCGTTGACGATGACGAAGAGGTCGTCGCCGCGGTTGACCATCATCAGGTCGTCGATGATGGTGCCCTCAGGCGTGAGCAGCAGGCCGTAGCGCTGCCTGCCGGGCGCGAGGCCCTGCACGTCCACAGGCACCAGGGTCTCGAACGCCGCGGCGGCGTCGGGCCCCACGAGGCGCAGCTGCCCCATGTGCGAGACGTCGAACAGGCCCGCGGCCTGGCGCGTGTGGCGGTGTTCGGCCATCAGGCCGGTGGGGTACTGCACGGGCATGGAATACCCCGCGAAGGGCACCATGCGGGCACCGAGTTCGAGGTGCAGGCCGTGCAGTGGCGTGCGTTGGAGGTTGTCTTCGGGGCTGGCGGACAAGCGGCTCTCCGGGCAGGGGGCGGGCGAAACCATCGTACACACGATGGGACGGCCCCGGCTGTCCGCTTTACCTGAGAGATTCACCCGTTACGGGTTTGCTCCTTCGGTGGACCGGCTGCCGCGAGGGCGCCGGTCTCTCTCCAGCTGGGAGGACGCCCCGCGATGGAGGCGCTTGCCAGTCCTTTTGCCTGAGCGTTCGGCTGTGCGCCTGCGCCTTCGGCGGCTCCCTCGGGGGGAACTCTCTCCTGGTGCCGGGATTGTAACCATGCGGCGGCGGCGTGAACTCATCTTTGGCTTTGAGCCTTCGAGTGCGCCCTGCGCTGTGTCTCTTGCACATCCTCCGTGGTGTCCGCATGCGCCGGGCTGCGGGGCAGTTGTCGCGTCGGGTTTCATGCCTGCGTGACCTCAGGCCCACCCGGCCCCGGCAGCCCTGTGCCGCGCCGACTGTGGCGGTCGGCACTTCGTGTCCGACTTCCCCTGCGATGCTCGGTCCAGGCCCCGCGGCGTAACTCGCTACGCGCCCGCCTGCGGCGACCGCTTCGCTCAGACAGACGCCGCAAGTCAGAGGACGAAGGGCCTGGCCCTGCGCTTCTCGGGCGCCCCACACGGCGCGGCACAGGGCAGCCGTGGCCGGGTGGGCCCAGCACATGTGGGCGCGCAGCCGTGGAGCGCCAGCGTCAATTCATGCTCGGGTGATGCGGACGCTCCACGGCGGCGCGCCCAGATGGTCTTCTCGCCCCGCTGGCCGGCCTGTGGCGGGGGCGATTTGTGACGCGGCTGGAATTTGCGGCCTGGGGTCGGGAGCGCGGTCCGCAGGTCCGCGCGTCGTCTCATGCTCACGGCGCCTGTTTGAGCGAAGCGGTGGCGCAGCCAGCGCGTAGCGAGTTGCGCCGTGCCGGCCCCAGGCCGCAAATTCCAGCGGAGTCCGCGCAGCGGACCGCGGCAGTATGAGCCCCCGTCACAGGCCGGCCAGCGGGGCGAGCGCGAGGTCGAAGAGCGCAGCGCGACGCCAGCCAAACCAGGCCGGCAAGCGCCAGGTCTCAGCGGAGAAACGCGCTTACTCGACCGCGTCCGCCGGCTGACGCTGGAGCATCGCCAGCGCGTGTGCCACCGTCTTGCGCAGTTCGCGGCGGTCGCAGATGAAATCGACCGCACCCTTTTGCTGCAGGAACTCGGCGCGCTGGAAGCCTTCCGGCAGCGTCACGCGCACGGTGGACTCGATCACGCGCGGGCCGGCGAAGCCGATCAGCGCCTTGGGTTCGGCGATCACGATGTCGCCCATGAAGGCGAAGCCCGCGCTCACGCCACCCATGGTCGGGTCGGTCAGCACGCTGATGTAGGGCAGGCCCTTCTTGGCCAGCCGCGTCAGTGCGGAGTTGGTCTTCGCCATTTGCATCAGCGACAGCAGGCCCTCCTGCATGCGCGCGCCGCCGGTGGCGGTGAAGCACACGAAGGGCACCTTCTGCTCCACGGCCGTCTCCACGCCGCGGGCGAAGCGCTCGCCCACCACGCTGCCCATGGAGCCGCCCATGAAGTCGAATTCGAAGGCCGCGGCCACCAGCGGCAGGCTGTGCACCGCGCCGCCCATCACGATCAGCGCGTCGGTCTCGCCGGTGTTCTCCAGGGCTTCCTTCAAGCGCTCGGGGTAGCGGCGGCTGTCCTTGAACTTCAGCGGGTCCACCGGCAGCACTTCCTGCCCGATCTCGTAGCGGCCCTCGGCATCCAGGAAGCCGTCCAGCCGCGCCCGCGCACCGATGCGGTGATGGTGGCCGCAGCTGGGGCAGACGTTCTGGTTCTGCTCCAGGTCTGTCTTGTAGAGCACGTTCTCGCAGCTGGGGCACTTGATCCACAGGCCCTCGGGCACCTGGCGCCGGTCGGCCGGGTCGGTCTGCTGGATTTTGGGAGGCAGGAGTTTTTCGAGCCAGCTCATCGGAGGGTCCTCAGGCGAAAGCAGGGAGGGATTATGCGTCCAGCGCCGCGCGGATCTCGCGCAGGAAGCCGGACACCGCGGGCACCACGCCGTCGCGCGGCTGGTCCTCCACGATCTGGATGATGCGCGTGCCGATCACCACCGCGTCAGCCACCCGGCCCACCGCACGAGCGCTCCCCGCGTCGCGGATGCCGAAGCCCACGCCCACCGGGATCTTCACGTGCTCGCGGATGCGCGGCAGCATGGCTTCCACCGCGCCGGTGTCCAGGTGCCCGGCGCCCGTCACGCCCTTGAGCGACACGTAGTACACATAGCCGCTGGCCACGCGGGCCACCTGCGCCATGCGCTGCGGTGTGCTGGTGGGCGCCAGCAGGAAGATCAGGTCCAGGCCCGCCGCCTTGAGCTTGGCCGCGAAGGCCTCGCACTCCTCGGGCGGGTAGTCCACGATCAGCAGCCCGTCCACGCCGGCCGAGGCCGCGTCGCGCACGAAGGCGTCGGCGCCGTGCTGCAGGTCGTAGCGCTCGACGGGGTTGGCATAGCCCATGAGCACCACGGGCGTGTCCTTGTCGGTCTCGCGGAAGCGCCGAACCATGCCCAGCACCTCGCGCATGCCCACGCCCAGGGCCAGCGCACGCTCGCCGGCGCGCTGGATCACGGGGCCGTCGGCCATGGGGTCGGAGAAGGGCACGCCGAGTTCAATCACGTCGGCGCCCGCGGCGACCATGCCGTGCATCAGCTCGGGCGTGAGGTCGGCGTAGGGGAAGCCGGCGGTGATGTAGGGGATCAGTGCCTTGCGCTTCTGCGCAGCCAGCTTGGAGAAGGTGGTGGCAATGCGGCTCATCGCGGCATCTCCACGCGCACTTCGCCCTTGACGCTCTGGCCACGGCAGCTGGGGCGGCAGTAGAAGTCGGCCTTGGACAGGTCGGCCACGGTGCCTATGTCCTTGTCGCCGCGCCCGGAGAGGTTGACCAGGATGGTCTGCTCCGGCTTCATGGTCCTGGCCAGCTTCATCGCATAGGCGATCGCGTGGCTGGACTCCAGCGCCGGGATGATGCCCTCGGTGCGGCACAGGTAGTGGAAGGCCTCAAGCGCCTCGCCGTCGGTGATGCCCACGTACTCCGCACGGCCGCTGTCCTTGAGCCAGGCGTGCTCGGGGCCCACGCCGGGGTAGTCCAGGCCGGCGCTCACGCTGTGCGTCTCGGTGATCTGGCCGTTCGCGTCCTGCAGGATGTAGGTGCGGTTGCCGTGCAGCACGCCCGGGCTGCCGCGCTGCAGCGAGGCCGAGTGCTTGCCGCTCTCCAGGCCTTCGCCCGCCGCTTCCACGCCGATGAGGCGCGTCGCCTCGTAGTTGATGTACGGGTGGAAGATGCCCATGGCGTTGCTGCCGCCGCCTACGCAGGCCACCACCACGTCGGGCTGGCGGCCGCCGGTCATCTCGGGCATCTGCTCCAGGCACTCCTTGCCGATCACGCTCTGGAAGTCGCGCACCATCATGGGGTAGGGGTGCGGGCCGGCCACCGTGCCGATGATGTAGAAGGTGTTCTCCACGTTGGTGACCCAGTCGCGCATGGCCTCGTTCAGCGCGTCCTTGAGGGTGCGGCTGCCCGATTCCACCGGCACCACCTTCGCGCCCAGAAGGTTCATCCGGTAGACGTTGGGGCTCTGGCGCTTCACGTCCTCCGAGCCCATGTACACCACGCACTCCAGGCCGTAGCGGGCGCAGATGGTGGCGGTGGCCACGCCGTGCTGGCCGGCGCCGGTCTCGGCGATCACGCGCGGCTTGCCCATGCGGCGGGCCAACAGGGCCTGCCCGATCACATTGTTGATCTTGTGCGCGCCGGTGTGGTTCAGGTCCTCGCGCTTGAGGTAGATCTGCGCGCCGCCCGCCTCGCGGCTCATGCGGGCCGCGTGGTAGATCGGGGAGGGGCGGCCGACGAAGTGCTTGAGCTCGTAGTGGAACTCGGCCAGGAAAGCCTCGTCGTGCTGGTACTTCGCGTACGCATCGCGCAACTCGCCGATGGCGTGGGTGAGCGTTTCGGAGACGAAGCTGCCGCCATAAATGCCGAAGTGGCCCGTGGCGTCGGGCTGGGAGTACGAAATCATGGGTTCAGGCCCTCTGGAGCCCATCGGCGGCCTGCACGGCCGCGATGAAGCGATGGATCTTGCCGGGGTCCTTGATGCCCTTGGCGGACTCGACCCCGGAACTCACGTCAACGGCCAGCGACAGGCATCGCGGCCGCAAGGCGCGAATGCCATCGCCCACATTTGCAGGTGTCAACCCACCAGACAAGACGAGGTGAGCGGCGACGCTTGGAGGAAGACGTGACCAATCGAAGGTTTTTCCGCTCCCGCCGTATCCCTCGACGTGCGCGTCGAGCAGGATGGCGCGAGCCATGGGGTAATCCCCCGCGAATTTTACCAAGTCGAAGGCCGGCCCCGCCAGGGGGATGCGCGCCACCTTGAGGAAGGGGATGCGGCCGCCGTCGGTTGAGTCCGCGCACTGACGGGGCGTCTCGTCGCCATGGAACTGGGCCATGGACCCGGGGATGGCCTCTAGCGCGGCCCGGGCGGCCGCAGGATCCTCGTCGACGAAGAGCAGGACGGGCGTGACCCAGGGGGGCAGGCGCCGGGCCAGCTCGGCCGCGCGGACCGGCGTCACCGCGCGCGGGCTGGGCGCGTAGAGCACGAAGCCCACGGCATCCACGCCCGCCGCGGCGGCGGCGTCCAGGTCCGCCTCACGCGTGAGGCCGCAGACCTTGATACGGGAGCGGGTCGGGGGTGCGGTCATGGCAGCCAATCATACGCAGGGGTCCGGCTGGGCAAGCCCCAGCGGTCCTCGTAGACCGGCCCCAGGAAGTACAGCCCGTCGGGCGAAAACGTGGGCGCCGCGGCGTCACGGCTGCGGGCGGACAGCACCTGCGCCATCCAGCCCGGCGGCTTCAGCCCCTGGCCCACCTGCAGCAGGCAGCCCATGAGGTTGCGGATCATGTGGTGCAGGAAGGCATCGGCCTCGAAATCGAAGCGCCAGTACCTGCCGCGGCGGCTGACCTCGATGCGGCGCAGGGTCTTCACCGGGCTGCGCGCCTGGCACTCGCTGGCCCGGAAGGAGCTGAAGTCGTGCTCGCCCAGCAGGTGCTGCGCGGCCGTGCGCATGGCCTCGCCGTCCAGGGGGCGGAACACCCAGCCGACGCGGCCGGCGTCCACGCTGGGCCGCACCGGCGACTCCAGCACCACGTAGGCGTAGCGGCGGCCGGTGGCGCTGGCGCGCGAGTGGAAGGCTTCGGGAACGGGCTGCGCCCACTCGACGGCAATGTCGGACGGCAGGAAGCGGTTGGTGCCGCGCACCCAGGAAAAATTCTCGCGGGCCAGCGGGGTGTCGAAGTGCACCACCTGCATCAGGCCGTGCACGCCGGAATCCGTGCGGCCGGCGCAGACGGTGGAGACAGGCTGGGCCGCGAACTGGGCGAGGGCGGCCTCGAGGTGGTCCTGCACGGTGCGGCCCGACGGCTGGCTCTGCCAGCCGTCGTAGGCACTGCCAAGGTAGCTGATGCCCAGGGCCATTCTCATGGCCCGCATCCTAGCGTGCGGATCAGCCGATCTCCGCCAGGAACTTCTGGGCCCGGCTCTTGAGCTCGCCCGAGGCTTCGGCAATCACCTCCTGGGCCAGGCTGCGGGCACCGTCGGGGTCGCCGATGGCGTTGAACTCCTGGGCCAGCGCCAGCTTGGTGGCCAGCGGATCGCCCGTGGACTCGTCGAAACCGCCCATGGACAGGCCCATGCTGTGCGGGCCCTCGTCCTCGGACGCCAGCTGGGTCGCGGCCGTCGAGGCCGGCGCGGACGCCGTGCTGCCGGGCAGGTCCAGCGAGAGTGCGCCCAGGTCGAACTCGATCATCCCGCCATCGGCGGCCGCGGCCGCCGGGGCTGCTGCGGCAGGCGCGCTGGGCGGCATGTCGAGGTCGAAGCTGAGCGCGTTGGCGTCCAGCGCCGGGGCCGCTTCCAGCGGGGCGGGCGGGGTGGCCGTCAGGGCAGCCGCCTCGGTGTGCATGTCCATGGGCTGGGTCAGCGGCGGCAGCTCGGGGACGGGCGTGTTGCCGAAGTCCATGTCCAGCGGGGCCACGGCTTCCGGGGCCTGCGCGACCAGGGCCTGGGTGCGCTCGGGCTCGGCGGCCACGGCCGGCGTGTCGTCGAGCGAGAAGTCCAGGTCCAGGTCGAGGTCGGGCGCGGGCGCCGCACTGCCGCCCGGCAGTTCGGAACGGGGCAGCGCCTGGGTGGCCATGCTGGGGGCCTCCGCCGCCAGCGCCGCCATGCCCACGCCGGCCGCCGCGGGCACGCCGCCGCGATAGAGCGCATTGGCCGGATCCAGGTCCTGGCCGAGTTCGCAGATGTGCTCCCACTCGGGGCCCTGGCCTTGCGTGAGCGCGTGGGCCTGGGCGGCCAGGGACTCGAAGGAGCGCGCGTCGCGCCGCTTGGCGTAGATCTCCAGCAGCTTGGCGTGGATCGCCACGCGCTGCGGGTTGCTGCGCAGGGCTTCCTTCAGGATCTCCTCGGCCTGCAGGTCGCGTCCGTAGGCGAGGTAGACGTCGGCTTCAGCCACCGGGTCCACGTCGCCGGCTGCGTCGAGCTGGCTGGGCGAGTACACCATGGAGGAGCCGGTGGGTGAACCGGTCTCGTTGGTGTCTATGCGCTGGCCGCCGCTGGCGCCGAAGAAGGAATCGGGCTGCAGGCGGCTTTCCAGGAAGGAGCTGTCGACCTGGGCCGACTTCTTGCGCTGGCGCAGCTTGTAGGCACCGAAGCCCAGCAGCACGGCCAGCAGGCCGCCCGCGCCGGCGGGCAGCATGGGGTTGTCGAGCAGGTCGTCGAGCAGGCTGGGCTCGGGGGCCGGCGGCGCGGGCTTGCGCACGGCCGGGGCAGGGGGCTTGGCCACCGAGGCCGCAGCCTGGGGCGCCGCTGCGGAGGCGGCCAGGGCGCTGGCCGGTGCCGAGGCGTCGGCGGAGGCCGTGGCTGCCGCGGGCGTTGCTGCAGAGGCCGGTGCGGAGGCCGCTGCCGCGACAGGTGCCGTGACCGAGGCGGCTTGCACCGCGGGCGCGGCGGCGGCGGGCGCGGAGGCGGCCGCCGTCACGGCCGGCTTCGCCACGCTGGCTGCGCCCACCGGCAGGGCCACGCCCTTGGCGGCGCTGGCCGCGCCGGCGGGGCCGCTGGGGCCGATCTTGGCCAGGTCGGAAATATTGCGGTTGAGCGCGGCCACTCGCTCGGACGCATCGCGGGCTGCGCGGTCGCGGGCGATCTTGTCCTCGGCGGCGTTGCCCTTGGCAGCGCCCTTGGAGAGCGTGAGCTTGTCCGGCGCAGCGGCGGCAGGACGCTTGTCCTCGACCTCGGCCGTGATCTTGCCGGAGGACTGGCGTTCGCCGCCCGCACTTCGGGCGGTGGTGGGCACCGCCTCGGCGAGGCGGCGGCGGAACTCGTTGAAATCGCGGCTCTGCGCGACCAGGGTGCGGCGCGCGTCGCCGGCGTCGACCTGGGCGGCTTGTTCCGCCGTCGGCATGTCGAGGATGGCGCCCGCACGCAGGCGGTTGATGTTGCCGCCCACGAAGGCATCCGGGTTGGCGCGCAGCATGGCCACCAGCATCTGGTCCAGCGAGACACCCTCGGGCTTGGCGGCCGCGGCGATCTTGCCGGCGGTGTCGCCTGCACGGGCGGTGACGGTGGTCCCGGTTCCGGCCGCCTTGGACGGCGCTGCCTTGGCCTCGGCGGCCGGGCCCGGGCCGGCCGGGCTGCGGCGCCCGGCAACGGCCGGGGCGGTGGCGGCCGGCGCGCGGGCCGGCGCCGGCGCCCCGGCC
>NZ_JADDOJ010000035.1 GCF_015159745.1 Ramlibacter aquaticus
GCCCGCCCTGCCCCAGCGCGTACCACGTGCACGCGCCCACCTGCGGGCCGGCCCCCTGGGGGGGCGAGGCGCTGCGCAGCGTGTAGTCGCCGCGCGGATGCTTCAGGCCGTGGGCCAGGTCGAACCAGTCGGTGAAGTTGCCGATGCGAAACAGGTTGGTGCGGGCGATGCGCGTCATGATCTTGCGCCGCAGGTCCAGCACCGTCATCTCGTACTCGGGCTCGCCCGGCGCGTGCACGGCATAGACCTCCAGCGCATCGCCGGTGCGCCGCTTCAGCCGCAGGTCGCCGTCGCGCCAGGCCTGCACCTGCTGCGTGCGTCGCCCGTCGCGCGCGAGGAACTGCGCTTCGTAGTGCACGCTGGCCGGACGGCGCGTGTCGAAGACCTGCTCGAAGCGCAGCGAGGCCGGCGGGGCGGGGGCCGCCCCGGCCGCACCCGCCGCGAGGGCGGCCAGGCCCAGCGCGAGGACGCGCTTACTGGCGGACGGCTTTGGCATGGTCGAAGTAGCGGTAGGTCTTGCCGCCGACCGTGAGGTCCTTGACGGCGAGTTCGATGCTGTAGCTGCCCTGGGTGAGGGCCGTGTCGGCGGTGGCGCCGGTCGGGTCGGTGGGCAGTTCGAAGCGCAGGCCGGTGGCCGCGCTGGCAGGCTGCACCACCGAGGCCGTGACGGCGGGGGTGTCGGTGGCGGCCGGGCTGACCAGGGCCTCGTTCACGACGCGGCCGTCGGCCTGCGGCATGGACAGGCCCAGCAGCCAGGCCACGGTGGGCGCCAGGTCCACGTTGCCGGTGGGCGTGGCCAGGGCCGTGGCAGGCTTGAACGAGGGGCCGTTGGCGATCAGGGTGTTGTGCACGTCCGTGGTGCCGAAGCTGCCGTGCATGCCGCGCTGGCCGCCCAGGCTCTCGAACTCGATGCCGGGCATGCCCTGGATGCTGGTGGTGTCGTCCCAGTTGAAGCTCACCACCACGTCCGGCTGGCCGTTGTCGCGGCGCGTGGCGTTCTCCAGGTTGACCTGGCCCATGCTGAGCGTGCCGGGCAGCGTGCCGTAACGGCTGTCCACGAAGATGGCGCCGTACTCCTCGCGCTGCTGCAGGAACCTGACCAGGCTGGCCACCGTGGCGGCGTCGTGGCCGGGCACGTAGAAGTAGTCCGAGCCGCCGTTGGCCGCGACCACGATGCCGTTCGCCGGCAGGCTGCCGGGCGCCGGCACCTTGAAGCTGGCGACCGGGCTGGGCAGCGTGGCGCTGATCGCCTGGTAGGGCGCGTTGGCCTTGCCGCACAGCGTGCCGGCGGTGTCCACGGCCACGGGTACCGTGGGCTTGCCGTTCGCGTCCAGGCCGATCATGGCGGAGGTGCTGCAGCCGTTGCCGTCGAAGGCCTTGAAGCCGCGGTAGGTCAGCAGGTCGGCCGAGCGCACGTCGCCGGAGAAGGAGAAGCCGGTGGTGGAGACCGCGCCCACGGCGGCGTTGTCGCTGCCGCTGGTCGAGCCGTTCACCAGGCCGCCGCCGGGCAGCGTGGTGGCCGCGGTGATCGCACGCAGCGGGTACAGCGACAGCGGACCGGACACGCTGCTGTGGCCGTGGTCCGAGACGACGACGATGTTGGTGCTGGCGTCCATGCCGTTGGCACGCAGCGCGGCGATGAGCTCACCCAGCCGGGCGTCCTGCGAGCGCAGGCCGGCGAGCGCGTTCGGCGAACCGGGGCCGTAGCCGTGCTCCACGTTGTCCGGCGTGCGGAACCAGATCAGCGACAGCATGGGCTTCTTCTGCGGCAGGATGTACTGCGTGAAGGCCGCCATCATGTACTTGTTGGCGGCGTTCTCGGGCGCGCCCTGCGTCACGTCGCTGGAATCGCGCGCCGCGATCGCCGTCGTGCCCAGCGGGTCGAAGGCGGTCGTGTTGAAGGTTATGTAGCCGGCCTTGGCGGTGGGGTTGCCGTTGCTGGCCGAGAGCACCACGGTGTCCGTGCCCGAATAGGTCTTGGTGGTGTTGACCGGCAGCGCGATGTTGGCGTTCTGCAGCTCCGTCACCAGCGAGCGCGGCATCACCGTGTTCTCGTCCAGGAAGTAGCCGCCCTTGCCCAGGTCCTGGATGAAGGCGGCGCCGCTCTTGCCGATGGTGGCCGTGGGCAGGCCCGCGGCCTGGGCCGTCGCGAACAGCGATTTCACCAGCAGCAGCTGGCCGCCGTAGTAGTCGTTCAGCGTGGACAGCACCGCGTAGTCCTCGGTGAAGACCGGGTCCACGTAGTCCTGCGCGCTGCCGCTGGCGCCGTTGCCGGCGGGGATCGTGTTGCCGCTGCCCTGGGGCGGCGTCCAGAAAGTGTTGCCGTAGAAGCCGCTGGTCTTGGGGAAGGACCCGGTGGCGAAGGACGACCCGTTCATCATGGTGAAGGTCGGGTACGTGGAATGGTTGTCGGTGAAGTTGACGCCCGACTGGCGCAGGGCATACAAATTCGGCGTGTCGCTGGCGTTGACCGAATCGGGACGCAGGCCGTCCCAGACCATGATGATGGTGCGCGTGGGCGCGAGCGGCGCCGCGCTGGCCTGCGACACGATGCCCCCGCCCCCGCCGCCACAGGCCGACAGGCTCGCGGCAAGCGAGACCGCCAGGGCCGCTGAAACAAAGCTCTTCATTGGAGTTCTCCGTACGACTGCCCGGGCCCCGTGCCCGGTTGGGGCGAGGCTATGCAGCGTTCGTTTCAGCGGCGTGACAGTCGTGGGCGGCGGCCCGCCGACCCTGGGGCCTGGGCCGGGAGGTTCGGCAGCCGCTCAGCGGCCCGCGATCTGCGGCTGGCAATCGTGCTGCGGCGGCACGATGGTCCATTGCACCCAGGCGGTGCCGTGCTGCTTGCGCGCGTGCGGCACCTCCATGGCGCCGGCCTGCGCACCCAGGGGCAGCAGGGGCTGGGGCGACGTCACCAGCACCGCGCCGTCCTCGCGCAGCTGCGCCCGGTCGATCCAGGGCGACTTGTCGAAATCGATGTCCTCAAGCACCTGCGGGTACTGTCCGGAGTAGGCCGACACCAGCCCCGCGGTGAAGCCATCGCCGATCACGTAGCGCAGCGGACAGGCGCTGTGCGCGCGCCAGTCGCGAAGCACGGCCTCGGCCAGGCGGCTGGCCGGCATGAGGCGGTCGGCGCTGTGCGGCGCGGGCGCGTCCGGCTCGCTCTGGTGCACGTAATACGCCACCGAGCCCAGGGTGGAGACCGCGCTGATGGCCAGCGTCACGGCGATCGCATTGACCCGGCTGCGGTGCGCCACCAGCATGGCCAGCAGCAGGGGAACGAACTGCAGGGTGCCCACGCCCCAGTACTTGGCCGGCTTGACGCCGCCCACCAGCACGACCAGCACCAGCACGGCCGCCGACACCAGGATCAGCGTCCAGATCCAGCGCGGCGCATGGGCCGGCGGCTCACCCGCCGCGGGGCGTGGCGTGCCGGGCAGGAACGCCAGCAGCGCACAGGCCAGCAGCATCATGCCCATCATGCCGACCTGCGTCGCGAAGAACGCCGTCAGGGCATGCAGGCGCAGCGCAGGCGCCAGCACGGGCGCGCTGCCTTCCACGTAGTGCAAGGTGGGCCAGCCGTGCGCGGCCGCCCAGCCGACATGCGGCATGAAGACGAGGACGCCGGCCAGCGCGGCGGCCGCCGCATGCGCGAGGTTCCGCCGTTCCCGCAGCGCACCGACGCGCCAGGCCCCGGCCGCGACGGCGGCAATGGCGACCGCGGCCTGGTACTTGGCCAGCAGCGCGAACCCCGCCAGCACGCCGGCCAGCACCCAGTCCCTGCGCCGGCCGGTCTGCACGGCGCGCACCGCCGCCCAGGTGAAGGCACTCACGGTGAGCAGCAAGGTGGTGTTGTGGTTGTAGATCTGTGCCCGCCACGAGAACACGTGGTGCAGCGGCAGCATCAGGATCGCCAGCGCGGCGGCCTGCGGCGTGACCAGGCGCAGCGCCAGTTTCCACATGAACCACACGATGCCGGCGTTGCACAGCGCCGCCGCGAGATAGGGCGTCCACCAGGCGTCGCGCGTGAACAACGCCAGGCCGCCGAACAGCCAGGTGGTCAGCGGCGGGTGCTTCCAGTAGCCCCACTCCATGGAGTGCGCCCAGTTGAACTGCTCGATGCTGTCGGCAAACTGGCCGGGGTTGATCGCGCAGGCCACGGCGATCCACAGCCAGATGACGGCGATGGCGGCAAGCGGCGCCCAGCCCAGGTCGGAGGCGGTCGACCCGGTGGCGGCGGCGGCGGGGATGGCGTGGGTGGTTCCGGGCAAAGCCCGGCATGCTCGCACAGGCCCGCTGACCTTCGACTGACCTGCCGCGTGTGCGTTTGCTCCTGGCCCGCAGCGGCCTGACCCGGCGCGGGCTTTTCCCGCCCGGGACGATGGGCGCTAGCCGAAGCGCTGCTTGAGGAAGCCGATCACGTAGGGCGTGGCCGCGGCGGCGATGGAGGACGCCGTGGCCGGGTCCAGGCCGGCGCGCGCGGCCAGCGCCTCCGCGACGCGGCCGGTCATCACGCCCTCGCCACCGTCGACGATGGACTTGAAGAAGCCGTCGCCGCGCACCAGGCCGGCGGCCAGGCCGGCGAAGAAGCTCTTGCCCGCGTGGTCGCCCATGAGGCCGGCGCCGGCGTCCTCGGCATGCGCCTGCACGGCCTCGGTGGCGTGGCCCAGCAGCTGCTCGGCGTCGGGCGCGCTCACGCCCTGCGCGCCCAGCGCCTGCACCGCCTGAGCACCGTGCTCGGAGGCGAGGAATTCGGAAACGAGTTGCTGCACATCCATGCTGGCTCCCTGGGCCCGAGGGCCGACGCGCCACTATAGCCAGGGGCCGCGGGCTCGTCCGTAACGGCTTGCCACAGGGATGGGCAGGCCCGATGATCGGGTCCGCCGTTCAAGAGGACATCGCCATGCACCGCCGCCACTTCTGTTCCGCCACCTTCCCGGCCTTGGGCGCGCTGGCGATGGGTATCACGGGCCCGGCCCGGGCGTTCGACCTCGGGGACATCAGCAACGCCGAGGCAGGCCAGGGCCTGAAGGCCGCGCTGGAGCAAGGGGCCACCGTGGCCGTCAGCCTGCTGGGCAAGCCCGGGGGCTTCCTGGACAACCCGCAGGTCCACATTCCCTTGCCCGGCTTCCTGGGCGATGCCGCTCGGCTGCTCAAGACCCTGGGCCAGGGCCGGCAGATCGAGGAACTGGAAGTGGCGATGAACCGCGCGGCCGAGGCCGCCGTGCCCCTGGCCAAGGACCTGCTCGTGGGCGCAGCGCGTTCGCTCAGCGTGAGCGACGCCCGCAAGATCATCACCGGCGGGCCGACCTCGGTGACGAGCTACTTCGCCGAGAAGACGCGCGAACCGCTGGGCACGCGCTTCCTGCCCGTGGTGACCGCCTCGACGCGCAAGGTGGGGCTGGCCGAAAAATACAACCGGGTGGCCGGCAAGGCCGCCGGCCTGGGCCTGGTCGCCAAGGAAGACATGACCATCGAGCAGTACGTGACGCGCAAGTCGCTCGACGGGCTCTACTTCATGATCGGCGAAGAGGAAAAGAAGATCCGCCAGGACCCCGCCGGCGAAGGAAGCGCCATCCTCCGCAAGGTGTTCGGGGCCCTCAAATAGGCGCAGGCCGGCAGCGGCGCCGCCGGCCCGGGGTGCAACTTACTTGGACGCCTTGGCGTCGGCTTCGCACTTCTTCATGAACGAGGACTTCGCGGCACCGGCCAGGGGCTTGCCGTTCTTGTCCATGGCCTTGGTGGCGCAGGCGGAAGCCGCCGCACCACCGGCATCGGCCTCGCACTTCTTCATGAAGGAATTCTTGGCGGCGCCCGCCAGCGGCTTGCCGTCCTTGCCCATGGCCTTGGCAGCGCAACCGGTCGCGGCCGGTGCGGCATCCCCCGTCGCAGCGTTGGCGACCGGCGAAAAAAGAACAGCGGAAGCGAGCAGGCTTCCCAGGGCGCAGGCGATGAACTTGTTCATGTCGGGTCCTCTTCCTTTGCAGGTTGGTTGATGCCGGAACAGCTTAGCACGGCCCCGCGCGGCTTCATGCTCATCCGCAGGCTCAGCGCTACGGCCCCTTCGCGTCCTGCGCCTGCAAGGCGCTCAATTCATTCTCGATGAGCCGCTCGATGCTTTGCAGCATGGCCGGCCTGCCGCAGTGCTTCGCCTCGTCCCGCAGGCGCTGGAACACGGCGAGACGGGCGAAGATGCGTTGGCGTTCTTCGTAACGGCTGTCGGGCCGGCTGTCCGCGCGGCTGTCCTGCCATGGCGGCTGCCTGTCGCCCCGCCGCACACCTGATGAAGTGCCTCTCATGTGCAGCCGATGCTGGGCCCGGGGTTTCTTCCGCGGTGTAGGACACCGCTGAGACAGCCCGCGCCTGTTGCAGGCCGGCAACTCTGCAGCAGCCCACTCCTGACACGCCCTGTCCCGCGCGCACGCGACAGGCCTTCGGGCAGCCCGGCCATTACCATCCGAGCCGCACGCCGCGCACGGCAGCGGGCCCGCCAGGCCGCGCTTCGCGGCCAACGAAGGAGAGAGACGGCATGGAATTCGACGACGTGGTGCTCGGGCGCCGCAGCATCCGCGGCTACCTGGACAAACCGGTGCCCCAGGCGCTCATCCGCGAGGTGTTGGGCCTCGCCCTGCGTGCGCCCACCTCGTACAACACCCAGCCCTGGAACTTCTTCGTGGTCAGCGGCGCGGTGCTGGACCGCATACGCCGCGGCAACGTGGAACGCACGCTGGCCGGCGTGCCCGACTCGCGCGAGTTCCGCACCGGCCCCGACTACGCCGGCGCCCACCGGGAGCGGCAGATCGGCGTCGCCAAGCAGCTCTTCGCCGCCATGGGCATCGCCCGCGACGACAAGGCCGGCCGCCAGGACTGGGTGCTGCGCGGCTTCCGGCAATTCGACGCGCCGGTGTCCATCGTGGTCACCTACGACCGCGCCATCTACGGCAGCGACGTCGCGCCCTTCGACTGCGGCGGGGTGGTTAATGCGCTGGTGAACGCGGCCTGGTCGCGCGGGCTGGGCTGCGTGATCAACAGCCAGGGCATCATGCAATCGCCCGTGGTGCGCGCCGAAGCCGGCATCCCGGACGACCAGGTCATCCAGACCTGCGTGGCCATGGGCTGGCCGGACGACAGCTTTCCCGCCAACGCGGTGGTCTCGCATCGCAGGTCGGTGGACCAGGCGGCGGTGTTCGTCGGCTTCGACGACTGAGCGCGGCTGCAGGCGCAAGCCGCAAGCGCGGCCTGGCCGGCCCTAGCCCGGCGCGGCGGGCAGCTCGAAGGAGAACACCGAGCCCTGGCTGTCGCTGCGCGCCAGCACGATGTCGCTGCCGTGCAGTTGCAGGATGCGGCGCACGATGACCAGGCCCAGCCCGCCCGCGCGGCCGCCGGCCGTCGAGAACATGGGACGCACGAAGAGGCGCTCGGCCAGGGCCGGCGGGATGCCGGGGCCGGTGTCGCTCACGTCCACCCGCACGCGCTGCGACTGGGCGCACATGCGCACCTTGACTTCGCCGCCCTCGGGCGTGTGGCGGATCGCGTTGTCCAGCAGGTTCGTGAGCACGCGCTCCATCAGCCCCACGTCGGCCGTGATGGCGGGCACGCTGGCCGGGATGTCCGCCACCAGCCGCTGGTGCCGGCCCTGCGAGGCCAGCTCGAACTTCTGGAACACGTCCTGCAGCAGGTCCGGCATGGCGAAGGTCTCCATCTCGGGCTCCACCACGCCGTATTCGAGCCGGGCCAGGTCGAACAGCTCCTGCGCCAGCCGGCCCACCTTGCTGCTCTGGTCCAGCGCGATGAGCAGGTAGCGCCGCCGGTCGGCCTCGGACAGGCCGTCGGCCTTGACCAGCAGCGTCTCCAGGTAGCCGTGCAGCGAGGTGAGCGGCGTGCGCAGGTCGTGCGAGACGTTGGCGAAGAGCTCGCGCCGCTGCTGCTCCTGCGCGGTGAGCTGGCGCCACTGCTCGGCCAGGCGCTGCGTCATCTCCAGGAAGGCCTGCTGCAGCTCGTCGATCTCGCCGCCGCCGCCCTTCACCTGCGCGAGCAGGGGCGCGGCCTGCTGCAGGTTGGCGAGCCCGCGCGTGCGCACCTCGCGCACCGCGCCGGTCAGCACCTTGAGCGGCCGGGTGATGAGGCGGAAGGCCGCGAGCCCGGCGGCCAGCGCCAGCAGGGCGACCAGGCCCATGGACCAGAGCGCCGAGTTCAGCACCCGGCGCGAGGAGGAGTCCGCGTCCAGCCGCTCGCGCTCCTCGCCGAAGAGCACCACGTAGACGTAGCCCGCGGGCTGGCCGGCGATCTGCAGCGGCGCCGCGCTGAACACCTTGCGCCGGGCCGGGTTGCGCGGGTCATCGCCCAGCACGGGCAGCGGGTCGCCCGCCAGCAGGCGGTGCACCGGCGCGAGGTCCACCCGGTCCGCCTTCAGGTGGCCGGCTGGCGCGTCGTGCGCCAGGATGCGGCCCTCGGGCGACAGCAGGTAGACCTCCATGCTGGGGTTGACCGCCATCAGCTTGCCGAACAGGTCCTTCACCGCCGGTGCGTTGAGCGAGCCGCCCTGCATCAGCTCCGAGGTGCCGGCGATGTGCGAGGCCAGGCCCAGCGAAAGCCGCTGCGTCACCTCGTCCTGCTGCGCCACGCTCGAGCGCATCTGCAGCCAGAAGGAGGCGCCACAGCAGGCCAGCAGCAGGGCCGCGAACACGGCGCCCAGCTTCTGGTAGAGCGACCAGGTGCGCAGCATCAGCCAGCCTCCGCCTGCGTGGCGGCCGGGTCGGCCGTCATCTTGTAGCCACGGCCCCACACGGTGAGGATGCGCCTGGGCTCGGCGGCGTTGGCCTCCACCTTGGTGCGCAGCCGGTTGATGTGGGTGTTCACCGTGTGCTCGTAGCCGTCGTGCTGGTAGCCCCAGACCTCGTTGAGCAGGTCCAGGCGCGAGAACACCCGGCCAGGGTGGCGGGCGAAGAAGAGCAGCAGGTCGAATTCGCGCGGGGTGAGGTCCAGCGCGCGGCCGCCCACCTGCGCCACCCGGCCCAGCGGGTCGATGGACAGGTCGCCCAGCTCGATGCGGCCGGCTGCCGCGCCGGCCAGGCGCACCAGCGCGTCGGTGCGCCGCACCAGGGCGCGCACGCGGGCCACCAGCTCCAGCATGGAGAAGGGCTTGGCGAGGTAGTCGTCGGCCCCCAGCTCCAGGCCCAGGATGCGATGCACCTCGCTGGAGCGGGCGCTGATGATGATGATGGGCGTGTAGCGCGGCATGGCCCGCGCGCGGCGGCAGATCTCCAGCCCGTCCACGCCCGGCAGCATCACGTCCAGCACCACGGCGTCCCAGGTGCCACCCTGCAGCTCGCGCAGGCCGGCGTCGCCGTCGGCGGCGTGCGTGACCGCGAAGCCGTCGTCGCGCAGGTGCATGCGCAGCAGCTCCGCGATGTGCGGGTCGTCCTCGACGATCAGGATCTGGCGGGTGCGCTCCATGGCCGGAAGTATGCCGCCGCAGGGCCCCGGCAGTTATCACGATTAATTTAACTTTCGGTGATACATCCGCAAGGGGGCCCCCCGGACACTTGCGGCCATGAACAGACCCCCCGCCCCCACCAAGGCGATCCACCCGCTCTGGATGCGCCTGGCCCACTGGCTCAATGCCGTGGCCGTGCTGGTGCTGATCACCAGCGGCTGGCGCATCTACGACGCCGCGCCCTTCTTCGCGTTCCGCATCCCCGCCGGCATCACCCTGGGCGGCTGGCTGGGCGGCGCGCTGCAGTGGCACTTCGCCGCCATGTGGCTGCTGGCCGGCAACGGCCTGGCCTACCTGGCGCTCAACCTCGCCAGCGGCCGGCTGGTGCGCAAGTTCTTCCCGCTGACGCTGCGCGGCATCGCCCACGATGCGCTGGCGGCCCTGCGCGGCCGGCTCTCGCACGCCGACCCGCGCCACTACAACAACGTGCAGCGCGCGGCCTACCTCTTCGTGATGCTGGACATCACGCTGCTGGTGCTCTCGGGCCTGGTGCTGTGGAAGTCGGTGCAGTTCGCCGGCCTGCGCGAGCTGCTGGGTGGCTACGAGACGGCGCGCCGGGTGCACTTCCTCGCCATGGCCGCACTCACCGCTTTCATCGCCGTCCACCTCGTGATGGTGGCGCTCGTTCCCCGCACGCTGCTGGCCATGATCAGCGGCGGCCGCAGCCCGGAGGCAGCATGAAGATCGTCCGCACCGCATCGCCCACCCAGGTGGACGCCGAATACGCCCTGGCGGCGGCACGCAAGCTGCTGGCCCGCGGCGAGATCGCCCCGGAACGCCGCCGCTTCCTGCAGCGCACGCTGACGCTGGGCGGGCTCGCGCTGCTGGGCGGCTGCAGCCTCACCGACGACGACAGCGTGGACACGGCGCTGGAGAACATCTCGCGCCTGAACGACAAGGCGCAGGGGCTGCTGTTCGACCCGACCCGCCTGGCGCCCGTGTACCCCGAGTCCATGATCACGCGGCCCTTCCCCTTCAACGCCTATTACGGCGAGGACGAGGTGCGGGTGATCGAGGAAGCCGGCTACAAGCTGGAGGTCTCGGGCCTGGTCGCGGACAAGCGCAGCTGGACGCTGGCGGCGCTGCGCACCCTGCCGCAGCAGGACCAGGTGACGCGCCACATCTGCGTCGAAGGCTGGAGCGCGATCGGCAAGTGGGGCGGCGTGCCCTTCAAGACCTTCCTGGAGCGCATAGGCGCCGACAAGACCGCGCGCTACGTGGGCTTCAAGTGTGGCGACGACTACCACACCAGCATCGACATGGCGACCGCCCTGCACCCGCAGACGCTGCTGGCGCTCACCTACGACGGGCGGCCGCTGCCGCCGCGCTACGGCTTCCCCATGAAGCTGCGCATGCCCACCAAGCTGGGCTACAAGAACCCGAAACACATCATGGCCCTGTACGTGACCAACACGTACCCGGGCGGCTACTGGGAAGACCAGGGCTACAACTGGTTCGGCGGCAGTTGAAGACTCAACGCTGCGCGAAAAGCAAGGCAGGTGCGCATTCCGCCGCTGCCCTCATTCATCCACCACCTGAGGAAACATCACATGAACAAGTTCAGCACCGCCCTGGCCCTTTGCCTGGCTTTCGGCACCGTCTCCGCCATGGCCGCCGACGAGATGAGCAAGGACGCCATGGGGCATGACGCCATGACGAAGGACGCCATGACGAAGGACGCCATGGCGAAGGACGCGATGGGCAAGGACGCGATGGGCAAGGACGCCATGGGCAAGGGCACGATGGCCAAGGACGCGATGGGGAAGGACGCGATGCACAAGGATGCAATGGCGAAGGACGCCATGACCAAGGACGCCATGCACAAGGATGCGATGTCCAAGGACAAGATGGCCAAGGACGGCACGGCCAAGGACGCGGTGAAGTACTGAGCCCCAGGCGACCGACAGGAACCCACCATGGCCCTCTACCTGCTTGCATTCGTCGCCGGCGCCCTGACGCTGCTGGCGCCCTGCATCCTGCCGGTGCTGCCGTTCGTCTTCGCACGGGCGGACCAGCCCTTCGTGCGCGGCGGCCTGCCCGTGCTGGCCGGCATGGCCACCACCTTCGCCGCTGTCGGCAGCCTCGCGGCTGTCGCCGGGCACTGGGCGGTCCAGGCCAACCAGGCCGGCCGCGCCCTCGCCCTCGTGGTGCTGGCGGGCCTGGGCCTGTCGCTGCTGATGCCGCGGATCGCTTCGCGGCTGCTGCAGCCGGTGGCCGATCTCGGCCACCGTTTCGCCACGCGCACCGGCGGCCTGCCGCAGGGTGTGCTGGCCTCTTTTCTCACGGGCGTGGCCACCGGTTTCGTGTGGGCACCCTGTGCCGGCCCCATCCTGGGGCTGATCCTCACCGGCGCCGCCGTCCAGGGCCCCAGCGTGCACACCGCGCTGCTGCTGCTGGCCTACGGGGCTGGCGCCGCGACCTCGCTGGCCGTGGCCCTGCTCGCGGGCCGGCGCCTGATGGACGCCGTCAAGCCCTTCTTCGGCCGCATGGACGGTGCGCGCCGCGCGCTGGGCGCCGTGGTGCTGGCGGGCGTGGCCGTGGTCGCGCTGGGGCTGGACACGAGCCTGCTTGCCCAGCTGCCCGGCGCCGGCGGCCCCTCGCTCGAGGAGGGGCTGGTGAACCGCCTGGCGCCCCCGGCCCCGCCCGCCGCCGCGCAAGCGCCGTCCCTGATGCCGGCGCAGTTGAAGTCACGGCCCGCCCTGGTGCTGCCGGTCGAAGGCCCCATGCCTGAGCTGGCCGGGGCCGTGCAGTGGCTGAACTCCAAGCCGCTGGACGCGCAGGCCCTGCGCGGCAAGGTAGTGCTGGTGGATTTCTGGACCTTCGGCTGCGTCAACTGCCGCAACGCGCTGCCGTATGTGCGGCAGTGGGCGGCCAGGTACAAGGACCAGGGCCTGGTCGTGGTGGGCGTGCACGCGCCGGAGTTCGCCTTCGAGAAGGACATCGGCAACGTCAAGAAGGCCATCGCCGACCTGGGCGTGAACTTCCCGGTGGCCGTGGACAACAACTTCGCAATCTGGCGCGCCTTCGACAACCAGTACTGGCCGGCGCACTACTTCATCGATGCGCGGGGCAACATCCGCTTCCACCACTTCGGGGAGGGCGAGTACGAGAAGTCGGAGCAGGTGATCCAGCAGCTGCTGGAGGAGGCGAGGCGCTCGCAGGGGGCAGGTACCTGAGGTGAGGTACGGCCCAGGGTGAGCTTGGCGGAGCAGGAGGGATTCGAACCCTCGATACGGTGAAACCGTATACCGGATTTCGAGTCCGGCGCATTCGACCACTCTGCCACCGCTCCGCATTGATCGGTTTCGCGTGGTGCGAAGCCCTGCATTCTAGCCGATTGGCAAGGCACCTCTCCAGCCGCCCGGGCGCCCCGGCCAGCCCAGCGGCAAGAACGCGCCAGCGGCGCCCGCCCCAGGCTCAGGGCCGCAGCGCCTCGACCCCACCCATGTAGGGCCGCAGCACCTCGGGCACCGTGATGCTGCCGTCGGCGTTCTGGTAGTTCTCCAGCACCGCCACGAGCGTGCGGCCCACGGCCAGGCCGGAGCCGTTGAGCGTGTGGACCAGCTCGTTCCTGCCCTGCGCGTTCTTGAAGCGCGCCTGCAGGCGCCGCGCCTGGAAGGCTTCCATGTTGGACACCGAGCTGATCTCGCGGAAGGTGTCCTGCGCCGGCAGCCACACCTCCAGGTCGTGCGTGCGCGCCGCGCCGAAGCCCATGTCGCCGGTGCACAGCAGCATCACCCGGTACGGCAGGCCCAGCTTCTGCAGGATGGCCTCGGCATGGCCGGTCATCTGCTCCAGCGCCTCGTGGCTCTTCTCGGGATGCGTGATCTGCACCATCTCGACCTTGTCGAACTGGTGCTGGCGGATCATGCCGCGAGTGTCGCGCCCGCCGCTGCCCGCCTCCGAGCGGAAGCAGGGCGTGTGCGCGGTCAGGCGCAGGGGCAGCTGCGCCTCCTCGAGGATCTCGTCGCGCACGAAGTTGGTCAGCGTCACTTCGCTCGTGGGGATGAGGTAGAGCTTCTGGCCGCCCTCCTCCTCGCCGAAGCCCTCCTGGCCGCCCTTGGTGGCGGCGAACAGGTCTTCCTCGAACTTGGGCAGCTGGCCGGTGCCGCGCAGCGTGGCCTCGTTGACGATGTAGGGCGTGTAGCACTCGGTGTAGCCGTGCTCCCCGGTCTGCACGTCGAGCATGAACTGCGCGAGCGCGCGGTGCAGGCGCGCGACGGGGCCGCGCATCACGGTGAAGCGCGAGCCGCTCAGCTTGACGCCGGTCTCGAAGTCCAGCCCCAGGCGCTCGCCCAGGTCCACGTGGTCCTTGACCGGGAAGTCGAAGCGGCGCGGCGTGCCCCAGCGGCGCAGCTCCTGGTTGCCGGATTCGTCGGCGCCCACGGGCACGCTTTCGTGCGGCAGGTTGGGCACGGCCAGCAGCAGGGCCTGCATCTCGGGCTGGATCTGCTCCAGCCGCGCGGCCGAAGCCTCGAGCTCGGTCTTGATCGCCGCCACCTGCTCCATCACGGCTTCCACGCTCTCGCCCTTGGACTTGAGCTGGCCGATCTGCTTGGACAGGCTGTTGCGCTGCGCCTGCAGCTCCTCGGTGCGGGTCTGGATGGACTTGCGCTCGCTCTCCAGCGCGGTGAAGGCGGCCACGTCCAGGAAGGCCTGCGGCTTCTTGCGGGTTTCGAGGCGCGCAACCACGGAGGCGAGGTCGCGGCGAAGGAGCTGGATGTCGAGCATGCGCCGATTTTACGGGCGCCCGCCCGCGCCCCGGCCGTGCGGCTCAGCCCGCATGGGCCACCGGCAGGTCGTCCCAGCTGGTGGTGTAGTGCGGCGTGCGCCACTGCTGCTTCATGGTCCAGCTGCGCGCCTCGCCGCCCAGGCCCGCGCTGGCCACCTGCAGCGTGCCGCGGCCCCAGCGGTCGTTGATCTGGTCCAGGGCCTGGGCCAGGCGCTCGCGCGGCCGCCCGCCGGGCTCGGCCTCCAGGGCCAGCTCGCCTTGCTGCACGGCAGCGTCCTGCAAGTCCAGCAGGATGACGCCGGCCTTGTGGATGCGAAAGCCCGGCTTCCACACCTGGCGCAGGCCGCGCAGCGCCGCCTGCACGATGGGCCCGGTCTCAGCGCTGGGGCGGCGCAGCGGCACGGTGGCCGCGCGCGAGTACTGCTTCTCCCAGCGCCGGAAGGGGTTGGTGTGGATGAAGGTCAGCACCTGTGCCGCCGCGCTGCCGTCCTCGCGCAGCTTGAAGGCGGCCCGGCTCGCGTACTCGCTCACGGCCTCCTCCAGGGGAGCCAGCGTGTCCACCGCGACGCCGAAGGCCCGCGTGCACGAGACCTCCTTGCGCGGCCCGGGCTGGTCGTCCAGCGCAACGCAGGGCTGGCCCTGCAGCTCGCGCACGGTGCGCTCGACCACCACGCTCCAGCGCCGCCGCGCCAGGGCCGGGTCCAGCGCACGCAGCTGGAGCACGTTGGCCACGCCCGCCTCGCGCAGCTGGGCGCCCAGCCGCCGGCCTATGCCCCAGACCTCGCCCACGTCCGTCAGGGCCAGCAGGGCGTCCAGGTCCGAAGGCGGCAGGGTCCCCAGGTCGCACACGCCCGCCAGCCCGGCCGGGTAGCTGTGGCCGGGGCGGCGCTCGGCGTCCTTGGCGATGTGGTTGGCCAGCTTGGCCAGCGTCTTGGTCGGCGCGATGCCCACGCAGCTGGGCACGCCTATCCATTGGTGGATGCGCTCGCGCAGGCGCTGCGCGCGGGCCCGCAGGTCGCCGCGCAGGCCGCCCAGGTCGACGAAGCACTCGTCGATGGAATAGATCTCCTGCGCCGGGCCCAGGCCGGCGGCGAGCGACATCATGCGGCTGCTCATGTCGCCGTACAGCGTGAAGTTGGCCGAGAGCGCGACCACCCCGGCGTCGCCCAGGCGCTGGCGCACCTGGTGCCAGGGCTCGGCCATGGCGATGCCCAGGGCCTTGGCCTCGTTGCTGCGCGCGATGGCACAGCCGTCGTTGTTGGACAGCACGATCACGGGCCGCCCACGCAGGCTGGGGCGGAAGACCCGCTCGCAGCTGACGTAGAAGTTGTTGCCGTCCAGCAAGGCGTACACGCCGGGCCCCCTCCTGCCGCCGGGCTCAGCGCAAGCGCTTGATCGCGCAGGTCACCACGCCCACGACCACCAGCGTCTGCCCCTCGCGCTCGAAGACGATGTCGGGGAAGGTGGCGTCGGCGGCCTTCAGCCGCACCTTGCCGCCGCGCTGGTGCAGGTATTTCACGGTGAAGTCGTTGTCCACCTCGGCCACGACGATGTCGCCGTGCACCGGCTGCAGCGCGCGGTTCACCACCAGGATGTCGCCGTCGGTGATGCCGGCCCCGACCATGGAGGTGCCGCGCACGCGCCAGAAGAAGGTGGCCTGGGGGTGCGTGATCAGCAGTTCGTTCAGGTCGTGCCGCTTGACGGCGAAATCGTCGGCCGGCGAGGGGAAGCCGGCGCGGATCGTCCCCTGCACCATGGGCAGCGGAAGCACCGGCCCAGGAACGAAGGCCCATGCGCCTTTCGAAGCACTACTGTTCACCCATCCAGTATATCGCCGGGCACGCCCCGGCGGGGCTCAGGCGAGCGTGGCCGGGTCCAGGTTGGCGCCGCAGAGAATGATGCACGGCCGTGTGGCCTGCACGCGACCCTCGGCCAGCGCGGCCAGGCCCAGCGCCGCCGCGGGCTCGACCGCCAGGTGAAAGTCCTTCCACAGCCGCTGCTGGGCCGCGCGGATGGCCGCGTCCGGCAGCAGCAGCGATTCGGGCACCCAGCGCTGCGTGATGTCCCAGGCCAGGGCGCCGATGCGGCGCGCGCCCAGCGAATCCGCCGCCAGCCCGCCCACGGCCACGTCCACGGGCGCTCCCGCGGCGCGGGCCGCATGCAGGGTGGGCGCACCCTCGGGCTCCAGGGCGATCACGCGGCTGCGGTCCTGGAACCAGCTGGCCACGCCCCCGATGAGGCCGCCGCCGCCCACGCTCACCAGCACGGCGTCGGGCACGCCGCCGCCCTGGGCTTCGATCTCCTGCGCCAGCGTGCCCGCGCCGGTGACCACCTCCGGCTGGTCGTAGGCATGGGTCAGCAGCGCGCCCGTCGCGCGCTGGCGGTCCAGGCAGGCCTGCAGCGCGTCGGCGTAGGCCTCGCCCGTCACCACCACCTCGGCGCCCAGCTCGCGCAGCCGGGCCTGCTTGGCCGGGCTGCTGACCACGGGCACGAAGACCTCGCAGCGCACGCCAAGCTCGCGCGCGGCCGCTGCCGTGGCGATGCCGGCGTTGCCGCCCGAGGCGACGATCACGCCAGGGGCCGGGATGGGCTGCGAGAGCAGGCGCATGAGCATGCCGCGCGCCTTGAAGCTGCCGGCCGTCTGCAGGTGCTCCAGCTTGAGCCAGACCTGTTCGCAGTCCAGGCCCAGGGCCCGGCCGGGCAGCTGCCACAGGGGCGTGCGGCGTATGAAGTGCGGAAACTCTCGCGCGAAGCGCTGGCCCGCCGCCGCGATCGCGTCAGGCGTCAAGCTTGAGGCCCTTGGGCAGCGGGAACTTCACCGTCTCCTCGATGCCCTGCATGCGCTGCACGGCCACCGCACCCAGCGCGCGGATGCGGTCGATCACTGCCTGCACCAGGATCTCGGGCGCCGAGGCACCGGCCGTCAGCCCCACGCGGCCACGGCCCTCCAGCCATTCGGGCTGCAGGTCGGCGGCGCTGTCCACCATGTGGCTGGGCACGCCCAGCTTGCGCGAGAGTTCGGCCAGGCGGTTGCTGTTGGAGCTGGTGGGGCTGCCCACCACGATCACCACGTCCACCTGGCGCGCCAGCAGCTTGACCGCGTCCTGGCGGTTCTGCGTGGCATAGCAGATGTCCTGCTGCTTGGGCTCGCGGATCTTGGGAAAGCGCGCGCGCACCGCGGCGCTGATCTCGGCCGCGTCGTCCACGGAGAGCGTGGTCTGCGTCACGACGGCGAGCTTGTCCTCCTGCGCGGGCTTCACGTGGGCCACGTCGGCGACATCTTCCACCAGGTGGATCCCGGAATCGAGCTGGCCCATGGTGCCCTCGACCTCGGGGTGACCCTTGTGGCCGATCATGATGAACTCGTAGCCCTCGCGCGCGAGCTTGGCCACCTCCACGTGCACCTTGGTGACCAGCGGGCAGGTGGCGTCGAACACGTTGAAGCCGCGCGCGGCCGCCTCCTCCTGCACGGCACGGCTGACGCCGTGGGCCGAGAAGACCAGCGTCGCGCCCGGCGGCACGTCGGCCAGGTCCTCGATGAAGATGGCGCCCTTGGATTTCAGGTCGTTCACCACGTAGGTGTTGTGCACGATCTCGTGGCGCACGTAGATGGGCGCGCCGAATTTCTGCAGCGCGCGCTCCACGATCTCGATGGCCCGGTCGACGCCTGCGCAAAAGCCTCGCGGCTCGGCCAGAAGGATGTTCACGGCGCTGCTCACAGGACGCCGATGACCTGGACTTCGAAGCTCACCGGCTGGCCCGCCAGTGGGTGGTTGAAGTCGAACAGCACCGCGTCCGGCTTCCCGTCGGCGCCGGCGGCGACCTGGCAGACCGCGCCGGCATAGGTGGAGAGGCCGTCCGGCGTGGGGAACTGCACCACGTCGCCGACCTCGTACTTCTCGTCCGGGTCGCCCATCTGGACGAGCAGCTTGCGCGCGACCCACTGCATCATGTCCGGGTTCCGGTCGCCGAAGGCCTCGCCCGCAGGGATCTCGAAGGTGGCGCGCGTGCCCTCCTCCAGGCCGACCAGGCGCTGCTCCATCGCGGGCGACAGCTCGCCGCTGCCCAGCGTCAGCGTGGCGGGCTTGTCGCTGAAGGTGTTGATGATGTCGCCGCCCGGCCCCGAGAGGCGGTAGTGCAGCGTGAGAAAGGATCCTGGCTGGATCCTGGGCGCGGGTGTGGCCATGGAAGTCCCGATAAACTGCCTCCATTGTAGAAACTCCATGCCCCTGCACGATGTCCCGGTGGATTCCCGGCCGCGCGAGAAGCTCCTGGCACGCGGCGCCGCCGCCCTCAGCGACACCGAGCTGCTCGCCCTGCTGCTGCGCACCGGCACGGCCGGTCGGGGCGTGATGCAGATGGCCGGGGAACTGCTGCAAGGCTTCGGCGGCATCGCCGGCCTGCTGCACGCCACGGCGGGCAGCCTGCAGGCCTTCAAGGGCCTGGGCGGCAGCGCCAAGCGCGCCCAGCTGCTGGCCGTGCTCGAGCTGGCACGGCGCGCGCTGGCCCAGCAGCTGGCCGAGCGCCCGCTTATGGACAGCCCGCAGGCCGCGCGCGACTACATCCAGCTGCAGCTCGGCCGCCGGCCGCACGAGGTGTTCGCCGTCATGTTCCTGGACGCCCAGCACCGGCTGCTGACTCTGGAGGAGATGTTCCGCGGCACGCTGTCGCAGACCAGCGTCTACCCCCGCGAGGTGGTGCAGCGTGCGCTGCAGCTGGGCGCCGCGGCCGTGGTGCTGGCGCACAACCATCCCAGCGGGGCGGTGCAGCCCTCGCGCGCCGACGAGGCGCTGACGAAGTCGCTGCAGGCGGCACTGGCCTTGGTGGACGTGCGCGTGCTGGACCACGTGGTGGTCGGGCCGGGCCAGTCGCTGTCGATGGCGGAGCAGGGCCTGCTGTGAAGGCACGCTCGCTGCAGGACCTGGAAGCCATGCGCCGCCGCCTGGCCGAGCAGCAGCGCCTTGCCGCCGCCGAGCAGAAGGCGCGCGAGGAGGCCGAGCGTCGCGCCCATGCCGAGCGCAACCTGTTCCAGCGCGCCGCCGGGGACGTGCAGCCCCTGCGCGTGCCACCGCGCGTGCTGCTGGCCACCGAGCCACCCGCGCCCATCGCGGTGCAGCGCCAGCTCGACGACCAGCGCGTGCTGCACGAGGCCCTGTCGGACGAGTTCGATGCCACCACCCTGCTGGACATCGACGAGGCCCTGAGCTTCCGCCGGCCCGGCGTGGGCGTGGACGTGACGCGCAAGCTGCGACGCGGCGGCTGGAGCATCCAGGGCGAGATCGACCTGCACGGCCTGCGCCGCGACGAGGCCCGCGAGGCGCTGGGCGGCTTCCTGCGCGAGGCCGGCAAGCGCGGCTGGCGCTGCGTGCGCGTGGTGCACGGCAAAGGCCTGGGCTCGCCGGGCAAGACGCCGGTGCTCAAGGGCAAGGTGCACGGCTGGCTGATGCAGAAGGACCAGGTCATCGCCTTCGTTCAGGCGCGCGCCGACGAGGGCGGTGCAGGCGCGGTGGTGGTGCTGCTGCGGCCGTCGGTGGCGGTGGGCGCCTAGCCGGGGGTTCTCGAACTCGGGGGCTCGAGGGCGGCTGGACTGCGCCCGGAGCTGCTGGATTGCTTCACGTGATGCTGGCCCGCGTCACGCGCTGCTGGACTGCATCAGGCGCTGGTGGACGGGCGCCAGAGCTGGTGGTCCGCGCCCGGACCGGGACGGGGGCAGGCCCCTCCGCTCATGTCCCCCGCCGCGCTGCGCGCGGCGGGGGACATGAGCGGAACGAGCCACCCGCCTCGCAGCCCGGGCGTGGGAGAACGCCGCGCGCCTGCGCCCGCGCTCGCGCTTGCGTGAAGCAGGTCTTGAGACCGGTGTCTCGGTGTCTCGGTTTCTGGGAGATCCAGATGCCGAACGGCCTCAGCCGTGCGTGTTCCTCATCCAGTCCGCAGTCTGGAAGAACGAGTCCTTCAGCCGGGTGCGCAGGGTCTCGTCGATGCCCACCTCCCCCATGGCCTGGTCCATGCAGGCCAGCCACTGGTCGCGCTCGCGGATGCCGATCTTGAAGGGCATGTGGCGCATGCGCAGGCGCGGGTGTCCGAATCGGTCGGTGTAGTGCTGGGGGCCGCCCAGCCAGCCGCACAGGAACCAGAACAGGTTGTCCCGCGCGCGGCCCAGCTCGCTGCCGTGGGCGGCGCGCAGCTCGGCGTAGGCGGGCTCGAGGTCCATCAGGTCGTAGAAGCGATCGACCAGCTGGCGGACTTTCTCTTCGCCGCCTATCCACTCGAAAGGGGTGTCATGGGGCGGCTTTTCCTGGATCTGCATGCCGCTATTGTCCCTCGGCCCGCTATTCGGCCACCCGGCGCAGGGTCTCCACCACGGGGCGGCGCAGCACGTCGCGCAGGCCCCACCAGCCCGCGGCCAGGGCCAGCAGCGCGCCGCACAGCGTGCCCGCCAGCACCACCCAGGGCGAGCCCGTCCATTCGAAATCGAAGGCGTAGCGCGCCATGGCCCAGCCCACGGCCGTGGCCGCCAGGCTGGCCAGCAGCCCGGCCAGCAGGCCCACGCCCGCCAGTTCGGCGCGCTGCACCTGGCGCAGCAGGGCACTGCCCGCCCCCACCGCCCGCATGATCGCGAACTCGCGCGCGCGCTCCTCGCGCGTCGCGGTCACGGCGGCGAACAGCACCACCAGCCCGGCCGCCAGCGTGAACCCGAACAGGAACTCTACGGCCCGGATGACCTTGTCCAGCACGCCCTGCACCTGGTTCAGGGTCAGTGTCATGTCGACTTCTGTGATGTTCGGGAAGCGCCGCACCAGCGCGTTGTCGAACCCCTTCTGCGCAGGCGCGCGGAAGGCGCCCATGTAGGTGACGGGCAGCTCGTCGCCCAGGGAGTCCACCGGGTACATGGCGAAGAAGTTGGCGCGCATGGAACTCCAGTCCACCTTGCGCAGCGAGGTGATGCGCGCCTCCTTCTGCTGGCCGCCGATGTCGAAGCGCAGCACGTCGCCCAGCTTCAGGCCCAGCGTGTTCGCCAGGCCCTGCTCCAGGCTGATCGCACCGGCCTCGCCGGGCATCCAGCGGCCGGCCGTGATCTCGTTGTGCGGCGGGCGCGTGGCGCTGTTGGAGAGGTTGAACTCGCGGTCCACCAGGCGCTTGGCGCGATCGTCCGCGTAGTCGTCCGGCGACACGGGGTGGCCGTTCACCGCCACCAGCCGGCCGCGGATCATGGGGTACCAGTCGTAGTTGCGCACGCCCGCGTCGCGCAGCGTCTTCTGGAAGTCCGCGTCCTGGTCGGGCATGACGTTGATGACGAAGCGGTTGGGCGCGTCGGCCGGCGTGGCCTGCCGCCAGGTGGAAATGAGGTCGGTGCGCAGCAGCACCAGCAGCACCAGCGCCAGCAGGCCCACCGCAAGCGCGCTGGACTGCACCACCGCGTACACCGGCCGCGCCGAGACCTGGCGCGTTGCCAGCACCAGCCAGCGCGGCGCCGTGTCCTCGTGCACCGAGGCGCGCAGCAGCTTCACGGCCACCCAGCTGAGCAGCGCGAACAGCACCACCGCGCCGGCGAAGCCACCCACCGCGATCAGGCCCAGCGTGAGGTCGCTGCTGGCGCCCAGCAGCAGGGCCGCGAAGCCGGCCACGCCCACGCCCAGCACCGCGAGCGAGGCGGGCTTGAGGTTGCCCACGTCGCGCCGGATCACCCGCAGTGGCGGCACCTGCGCCAGCTGCAGCACGGGCGGCAGGCCGAAGGCGCCCAGCAGGGTCAGGCCCATGCCCAGCCCGAACAGCGCAGGCCCGGGGCCCGGCGCGGGCAAGGCCGTCTCCACCAGGCCCGACAGCATCCAGACGAAGATGAAATGCAGGCCCCAGCCCAGCGCGACGCCCAGCAGGCTGGCCGCCAGGCCCACCACCGCGAACTCCACCGTGTAGGCCCCGGCGATGCGGCGCTGGCTCTGGCCCAGCACGCGCAGCATGGCGCAGTCGTCCAGGTGCGAGGCGGCGAAGCCGCGTGCCGCCAGCGACACGGCCACCGCACTCAGCAGGGCCGACAGCAGGGCGACCAGGTTGAGGAACTTGCCTGCGCGGTCCAGCGTCTGCTTCATCTCCGGCCGGCCGGTCTCGAAGGATTCGACCCGCATGCCCCGGGTCTGGCTGGCCTGCGCATCGGCCCAGCGCGTGAAGGTTGCCACAGCCTTGTCCGGCCCCGCCACGGCAAACCGCCAGCTGATGCGGCTGGCCGGCTGCACCAGGTGCGTGGCCGCGAGGTCGGCCGCGTTCAGCATCACGCGCGGCGCGAAGCTCATGAAGCCGGCGCCACGGTCGGGCTCGAGCTGGATGACCTTGCCGATGCGCAGCAGCGAATCGCCCAGCTGCAGCGGATCGCCCACCGACAGCCCCAGCGCCTCGAGCAGCGAGGCATCGACCCACACCTGGCCCCGCGGCGGGATGTCACGCACGGCGCTGCCCGGGGCCTGGGGCCCGGGCGCCACCGTGAGCTGCCCGCGCAGCGGATAGCCCGCAGGCACCGCCTTCAGCGCCACCAGGCGGCTCGCGCCGCCCTGCGCGTCGCTGGCACGGGCCATGGTCGGGAAAGTGGCGGTCACCACTGAGGCCAGGCCCAGGCTGCGCGCCTGCTGCGCGAAAGCCTCCGGCGCGGGGTTGTCGCTGGCGACCACCACGTCGCCGCCCAGCAGCTGGCGCGCGTCCCGCGCGAGGCCGCCCTGCAGCCGGTCCGCGAAGAAGCCCACCGCGGCCATGGCGGCGACGGCGAGCGTGACGGCGACGATGACGAGCCGCAGCTCACCGGCGCGCAGGTCGCGCAGCAGGGTGCGAAGGCCCAGCCTCAGGATGGATTGCATGGGAGGAGCTTACGCCCGGCGCGGCAGACGGGTGCCGGCCAGGGTCTTGCGGCGGCGGGCGATGCGCGCCGCAAACAGTGACGGGGATGGGCCGGCGTCCAGGCACCGGCGCCTGGCGTGCTCAGCGCGGCGCCGTCGCCAGCGCGGGCTGCCACTCCAGCCGGCCCGCGCCGCTGTAGCAGAGGAAGTGCCGGTTGGTGGCGCGGCCTATGGTGCACACGCCGACCTTCTGCGCCACTTCCAGGCCCATCTGCGTGATGCCGCTGCGGGAAATGACGATGGGCACGCCCATCTGCGCCGACTTGATGACCATCTCGCTGGTCAGCCGGCCGGTGGTGTAGAAGATCTTGTCCTGCGGGCCCATGGGCGGCTCCTGCAGCCACATCCAGCCGGCGATGGTGTCGATCGCGTTGTGCCGGCCCACGTCTTCCACGAAGAGCAGCAGGCGCTCGCGCTCGAACAGCGCGCAGGCGTGCACGGAGCCGGCCGATTTGTAGGTGCTCTCCTGGAGCCGGATCGCGTTGACGATGGCGTAGAGCTCGGCCTGGGTGATGCGCGTGGGCGGCAGGTGCAGCTGCTCGATCTCGTCCATCAGGCCACCGAAGACGCTCCCCTGGCCGCAGCCGGTGGTGACCACGCGGCGCGCGGTGCGCGCTTCGATGTCCTGGATGCCGGCACGCGTGCGCACCGCCGCGGCGCCCACCTCCCAGTCCACGGTGATGGACTCGACGTCTTCCACGCTGCGCACCAGCCGCTGGTTGCGCAGGTAGCCGAGCACCAGCCATTCGGGGTGGGCGCCCAGCGTCATCAGCGTGACCAGCTCGCGCTTGTCCACATAGACGGTGAGCGGCCGTTCGGCCGGGATGGGCGTGACGCTGCGCTGCCCGTGCTCGTCGACGGTCTCGACCTCGCGCGTCAGCGGTGCGGCCGCCGCGCTGAGCTGGGGCAGCGCCCGCTTCACTTCTTCGGGGCGGCGGGCGCCATCTGCGCCGAGTTCGCACGCACGCTGGGCGGGCTGGTCGCATTGCCGGCCGGCGAGTGCGCCTCCGAGGTCTCCAGCGGCTTCTGCTGCGGCGGGTTGTAGGCGAAGGGGCCGGGGTCGGCGCAGGGCGGCGGCGCCGAGGACGCGACCGGCGTGCCCGTGGCGCCCGAAGCGCCCGCAGCCGGCTTGCTGGCGGCGGCGGCCGGCTTGGCCGCCGGCGCGGCGCCCTTGCCCGCGCTCTTGTGGTAGGCCGCCGCGACGCGGTCCTGCGCCTTGCACAGCAGGTAGGCGTCGACCTTGCCCTGCCAGGCCGTCTTGGCCGCGGCCTCGGCGGCCTTGGCCTTGGCGGCGTCGTCGGGGGCCGGCAGCTTGGCGCTGGCGGCACCGAAGGCGGCCAGCAGCGCGGCCGCGATGAGGATCTTGTTCATGGCTGTGTTCTTTCCTCGCGGCTCAGGTGGCGGCCGCCGGCTTCTCCGGCACGGCCGGGCGGCTGCGCTGCGCCGGGATCTCGCCCGATTCGACTTGTTCGTACCAGAAGCGGTGGTGCTCGCGGGCCCAGGTCTCGTCCACGTAGCCGGTCTTCATGGCGTCGTAAGCGCCTTCCATGCCGATGCTGCCGATGTAGATGTGGCCGGCGAACATGCACAGCATGAGCACCGTGGCCACGGCGTGGACCATGTGCGCGATCTGCATGCTGCCACGCTCGTACACCAGGCCGGGCACCAGCTTGTCGAGCACGAAGCCCGAGGAGACGACGACGATGCCCAGCAGGAACACGCCGCCCCAGAACACCACCTTCTCGCCGGCGTTGAAGCGCCAGGAGGCGGGCTCCTCGCCATGGCTGCTGAAGAGGCCGCCAGCCTTCAGGGCCCAATGCAGGTCGCCACGCTGAGGCAGGTTGTCCTTCACGAAGGTGATGAACACGATCACCAGCGAGACCGCGAACACGGGGCCGGCGAAGTTGTGCATCGTCTTGAGCGCATAGGTCAGCCAGCCGAACAGCGTGCCACCGATGACCGGCAGCAGGATGAAGCGGCCGAAGGCCATCACCAGGCCTGACACGCCCAGGATGCAGAAGGCGATCGCGTTGGCCCAGTGCGCGGAGCGCTCGAAGGGCGTGAAGCGCTCGATCTTGCGGCCGGTGTCGGTGCCGTGCTGGCGGATGGTGCCGCGCGTGAAGTAGAAGATGGCGAGCGCGCCCAGGGCGATCAGGAACAGCGCGCCGCCGTAGGGCAGGATCCAGTGGTTGCGCACCTGGCGCCAGGCCTCGCCCGCGGTGGTGCGCAGCGAACCGGGGTACTGCACCGGCGGCTGGATCAGCACGCCGGCTTCCGGCGCCTCTGAGAAAGGCAGGCTGCTGATGCCGGCCTGGCCCTGCTGCACCGCGCGCCACGCGGGCGCGTTGTTGCCCGGCTGCACCTTCTGGCGCTCGCCGTTGGTCTGCTTCAGGTAGTTGGGGTCGCTGGGCGCGTCGGGCCGCACTTCGGGCTTGACGTCCAGGATGTTCTGGCCCTGGATGCCGCCCACGGGCGCCGCCACGGGCGCAGCCGCGGCGGCGGGTGCCGCGCTCGGCGCCTGGGCCTGGGCCAGCGTGGCCGTCGCCAGCAGCAGGGCCGCAAGGATGGCGGGGGCGCGCATCAGTACACCTTGTTGTATTCGTTCTGCCCCTGCTGCTGCCGGGTGTGGATCTGCTGTTCCCAGCTGGTCCGGTCACCCGGCTTCCAGCCGGCGGCGGTGAAGGGGCTGGCCGGGCCGTCGAAGGCCGGCGTGTCCTGGCGGCTGCCCTGGCCCAGGGTCTGCGGCTTCTCGCCGCAGGCCGCGAGCGCCAGGCCCAGCGCGAGCGGCAGGGCCGCGCGGAGGATGCGTGCATTCATCAGGACTTCCCCCCGTTGGGTTGGCCGGCCTGGCGCGAGCCGTAGGCGGTGCCCCAGCCCCAGGCTTCCGCGCCCTTGCCGCGCTTGACGACGCGGGTGCGGAAGATGTCGGCCACCATGTCGCCGTCGCCGGCGAGCAGCGCCTTGGTCGAGCACATCTCGGCGCAGGCGGGCAGCTTGCCCTCGGAGAGGCGGTTGCGGCCGTACTTCTCGAACTCGGCCTCGGAGCCGTTCTCTTCCGGGCCGCCGGCACAGAACGTGCACTTGTCCATCTTGCCGCGCACGCCGAACTGGCCGGACGCGGGGAACTGCGGCGCGCCGAAGGGGCAGGCGTAGCTGCAGTAGCCGCAGCCGATGCAGGTGTCCTTGTTGTGCAGCACCACGCCCTCGTCGGTGCGGTAGAAGCACTGCACCGGGCAGACGGCCATGCAGGGCGCGTCCGAGCAGTGCATGCAGGCCACGGAGACCGAGCGCTCGCCCGGCACACCGTCGTTGAGGGTGACCACGCGGCGGCGGTTCACGCCCCAGGGGATCTCGTGCTCGTTCTTGCAGGCCGTGACGCAGCCGTTGCACTCGATGCAGCGCTCCGAATCACAGACGAATTTCATGCGTGCCATGTGTGTTCTCCTTCTTCTCAGGCACGTTCGATGTTGCAGACCGTGGTCTTGGTCTCTTGCATCATCGTCACGCTGTCATAACCATAGGTGGTGGCGGTGTTCACGGCCTCGCCGCGGACGATGGGCGCCGCGCCGTTGGGGTACCAGGGCAGCATGTCGGCCCCCTGCCAGCGGCCGGAGAAGTGGAAGGGCATCCACACCGTGTCCGGGCCGACGCGCTCGGTCACCATCGCCTGCACGTTGATGCGCGCGCCGGTCGGGCCGACCAGCCACACGCGTTCGCCGTTGCGGATGTTGCGCTCGGCGGCCGCCTTGGGGTTGATCTCCACGAAGGCCTCCTGCTGCAGTTCCGCCAGCCAGGGGTTGGAGCGCGTCTCCTCGCCGCCGCCCTCGTACTCGGTCAGGCGGCCGGAGGTGAGGATGAGCGGGAACTTCTGCGCCACCTTGTCGGTGAGGTTCTTCTGCTGCACCGACTTGTACAGCGTGGGCAGGCGCCAGAAGGCCTTCTTGTCGTCGTGGCTGGGGTACTTGGCGACCAGGTCCGGGCGCGTGGAGTACAGGGCCTCGCGGTGCTGCGGGATCGCGTCCGGGAAGTTCCAGACCACCGCCCGCGCCTTCGCGTTGCCGAAGGGATGGCAGCCATGGTTCTTCATGACCACGCGGATGATGCCGCCGGAGTTGTCGGTCTTCCAGTTCTTGCCCTCGGCCGCGGTCTTCTCGGCGTCCGTCAGCTCGTCCCACCAGCCCAGCTTCTTCACCAGGACGTGGTCGAACTCGGGGTAGCCGGTCTGGATGTCCGCGCCCTTGGAGGCGGAGCCGTCCTCGGCCAGCAGGCTCTTGCCATCCCGCTCGACGCCGAAGTTGGCGCGGAAGTTGCCGCCGCCATCCATCACGTGCTGGCTGGTGTTGTAGAGGATGTGGGTGCCGGGGTGCTTGAGCTCGGGCGTGCCGTAGCAGGGCCAGGGCAGGCCGTAGTAGTCACCCTGGATGTCGTAGCCGGTGGCCGGGTCCTTGACGCTGCCCTTGGCGCGCAGCGTCTTGACGTCGAAGTGCTGCATCAGCTTCATGTGCGCCTTCAGGCGCTCCGGGCTCTGGCCGGTGTAGCCGATGCTCCAGCAGGTCTTGTTGATCTCGCGCAGGATGTCCTCGACCACGGGCTCGTCCATGCCCTTGACCTTGTGCATGCCGTAGCCCTTGACCAGCTCCTTGCCGAAGCCGAGCTTGGTGGCCAGCTGGTACATGATCATGTGGTCGGTGCGGCTCTCCCACAGCGGCTCGATGACCTTCTCGCGCCACTGGATGGAGCGGTTGGAGGCGGTGACGGAGCCGGAGGTCTCGAACTGCGTGCAGGCCGGCAGCAGGTACACGGCCCGGTTCGGGTTGCGGTCTTCCGGCTTGCCGGGCATGGCCGCCATCGCGGAGGTGGCGGAGGGGTACGGGTCGATCACGACCAGCAGGTCCAGCTTGTCCATGGCCCGCTTCATCTCGAGGCCACGGGTCTGCGAGTTGGGCGCGTGGCCCCAGAACACCATCGCACGCAGGTTGGAGTCCTGGTCGATGAGTTCGTTCTTCTCGAGCACGCCGTCGATCCAGCGCGAGACGGTGATGCCGGGCTTGGTCATCATCGCCGGGCTGGCGAAGCGGCCCTTGAGCCAGTCGTAGTCCACGCCCCAGGCCTTGGCGAAGTGCCGCCAGGAGCCTTCCACCAGGCCGTAGTAGCCGGGCAGCGAATCGGGGTTGGGGCCCACGTCGGTGGCGCCCTGCACGTTGTCGTGACCGCGGAAGATGTTGGTGCCGCCGCCGGACACGCCCACGTTGCCCAGCGCCAGCTGCAGGATGCAGGAGATGCGCACGATGGCGTTGCCGGTGGTGTGCTGGGTCTGGCCCATGCACCACACCACGGTGGACGGCTTGTTCTTCGCCATCATCTCGGCGATCTTCAGCACCTGGGCTTCCGGCACGCCGCAGACTTCCTCGACCTTGTCCGGCGTCCACTTGGTGAGCGCTTCGGCCTTGACCTGGTCCATGCCGTAGACGCGGTCGTTGATGTACTTCTGGTCTTCCCAGCCGTTCTTGAAGATGTGGTGCAGCAGGCCGAACACGAAGGCGATGTCCGAGCCGGAGCGGATGCGCACGTACTCGTCGGCCTTGGCGGCGGTGCGGGTGAAGCGCGGGTCGACCACGATCAGCTTGCAGCCGCTTTCCTTGGCGTGCAGCATGTGCAGCATGCTGACCGGGTGCGCTTCGGCCGCGTTGGAGCCGATGTACATCGCGCACTTGGCGTTGGCCAGGTCGTTGTACGAGTTCGTCATCGCGCCGTAGCCCCAGGTGTTGGCGACGCCGGCGACGGTGGTGGAGTGGCAGATGCGGGCCTGGTGGTCGCAGTTGTTGCTGCCCCAGTAGCTCACGAACTTGCGCAGCAGGTAGGACTGCTCGTTGTTGTGCTTGGAGGAGCCGACCCAGAACACGGCGTCGGGGCCGCTCTGCTTGCGCAGCTCCAGCATGCGCGCGCTGATCTCGTCCAGGGCCTGGTCCCAGCCGATGCGCTGGTACTTGCCGTCGACCAGCTTCATCGGGTAGCGCAGGCGGTGCTCGCCGTGGCCGTGCTCGCGCAGGGCCGCGCCCTTGGCGCAGTGCGAGCCCATGTTGATGGGCGAGTCGAAGACCGGTTCCTGGCGCACCCAGACGCCGTTCTCGACCACGGCATCGACGGCGCAGCCCACCGAGCAGTGGCTGCACACCGTGCGCTTGACCTCGATGCGGCCGGCGCTGCCGGCGGTGCCCGGCGCCGCGTCGGCGGCCTTGGCCTTGCGCACCAGGGTGAGGGACGAGGCGGCCAGGCCCACGCCCACGCCCAGGCCGGAGCGGCGCAGGAAGCTGCGGCGGTCCATGGTGGGCAGGGCCTGCGCGATGCCGCGCTGCAAGCGATGGACGAAGGGCGACGCGGGCGCCGTGGTGCCCGTGGATTTGCGTGTCAGCAGCATGTGGGGCTCCTAGATGCGCGCGCTCTTGTAGTAGCGCTGGATGTGCTCGCTGACGCGATAGCCGCCGCCGTTGGCCGGCGGTGCCGGCTGGGGTTCGGGCTCGGCCACGGGGGCCTGGGGCCGCTTGACGCTGGCCAGGCTGGCGACGGCCGCGGCCGCCGCACCCGCGACTGCAGCGCCGAGCATGAAGCCACGGCGCGAGCGTTGCTGGGTGGAATCCATCGCAATCTCCGGTCGAAGTGGTTTTCTGGAAGGCAAAGTCATTACTTCTTACTACAACACTTTAAATCAGTCCAGCATGTCGAAGCCCTGGGCCTCCACGCTGGCGAAGGCCCGGGTGAAGCCGGCCAGGGCTGCATAGAAGCGCGCCCTCGGGTGGGCGGCGACCGCATCGCACAGCCTGTCCAGCCAGGGCTGCAGGTGCGATTGGAAAAATTGCCGTTGACGGGCCAGGTTCGACACGGTGACGTCGTCCCCGGCGATGAGGTAGCGCATCACCTCGCACAGGCAGGCCAGGTGGTCCTCGGTCTCGGGCATGGCCTCGTCGCGGTCCAGGCCGAGCGCGGCCATGTCCTCGCGCAGGCGCACCAGGGGCTTCTCGTTGAGGAAGCCGGCCAGGTAGTGCGAACCGAACAGGTAGACCTCGGGCTTGCCGACGCCGCCGAAGAGCGTGTCGTACTCGGCCGCCACGTCCTTGTCGGACGAGGTCCGCGCGACGGCCACCAGTTCCCGCCAGGGCTCCTCCAGGAAGGCCCCGGCCGCGGGCGCTTGCGTCACGGCCACGCGCAACGCGGCCATCAGCTCGGCCGTGGGCGGTGCATACCAGAGGGCCGCCAGCAGGCCGTAGACCTCGGCGCGGGCGGTCTCCTCGTCGAGGGCGCTGGTGGTGGCGGGGGGCAGCGGCTGCATCACAGGTCCGTGATCCGCACCTCGTCCGAGGCGGCGTGGATGTCGATGACGCGGCAGTCGCCGCACATCTTCAGGCGCTCCAGGGCCGCGCCCTGGAACATCGCGTGGCCGGCCAGGCGGCCCAGCATGGCCTCCACGGCCTGGCGGGTGCCGAACGGCTTGGCGCAGCGGATGCAGGCCCAGGGCTGCGCCTCGTGCAGCACGCGCGCCTCGCGCCGCTGCGGCGTGGTCAGCAGGCGCGGCTGCAGGGTGATCGCGTTCTCGGGGCAGGTGGTGGCACACAGGCCGCACTGCACGCAGTTGCGTTCGATGAGGCGCAGCTCGGGGCGGTTCGGGTTGTCCTGCAGGGCGGAGGCCGGGCACGCGCCCACGCAGCTCATGCACAGGGTGCAGGCATCGCGGTTCACGACCAGCGTGCCGAAGGGCGCGCCTTCTGCCGGTAGCGCGATCTCGTCGGCGGGCGCGGGCGCCTGGGCGATCAGGTGGTCCAGCGCCAGGTCCAGCGTGGCGCGCTTCTCGGCCACGGCGCTGAAGCGCGCCGCCTCGCGCGGCGCCTGCGCCGTGGCGGTGGCCGCCTCGCGCAGGGCGGTGTCGAAGGCCGCCTCGTCGTGCGGCTGCAGCAGCCTCAGGTGGGTGCCGCGGTAACCCAGGCCGCTGAGCACGGCCTGCGCCACCGCCATCTGCTGGCGCAGTGCCTGGGCGTACTCCGGCGCCTCCTCGTCGGTGAGCAGCACCGCCACGCCGGCCGCGCCCTGCGCGATGGCCGCCAGCCACAGGTCCAGGCCCAGGCTGGCCGTGTGCCAGAGGCCCACCGGGATCACGTTTGCGGGCAGGCCGCCTGCGGCCCCCAGGCGGGCGGCACGGCCCAGCGACTGCACCATCGCGGCGCCCTTGCCCTCGCTGTGGAACAGCAGCACGGGGGCGCGTCCGCCAGCGCGGGCGTAGGTGTCCAGCAGGGTGCGCAGCTTGCGGCCCTGGTCCACGGGACGCGGGTAGGCGTAGGCGATCGCGCCGGTGGGGCACACCGTGGTGCAGGCACCGCAACCCACGCAGAGGTTGGGATTGACCTCGATCTTCTGCTGCCTGGCGACGCTGGTGATCGCGCGCGCCGAGCAGACCTCGATGCAGGCGTCGCAGCCGACCTGCGTGTTGCGGCTGTGCGCGCACAGCTTCTGCCGGTACTCGAAGAACTTGGGCTTCTCGAATTCGCCCACCAGCTCGCGCAGGCGCAGCAGCACGGCGGTGGCCGGGCCGTCGAAGCCGGCGGCCGACTGGCGCGGCAGGTGGAAGTAGCCCTGCGGCTTGGCGTGCTGGGTGAACAGCGGCTCGGGCTGCAGGTCCAGCACCAGGTCGAAGCTGTCCGTCTCGGCCTGCGCCGTGCGGTTGAAGTCGATGGCCCCGGCGGCCCCGCAGGCCTTCACGCAGTCGCGGTGCGCGCTGCAGCGGCTGAGGTCGACCTGGTAGTCCAGGCCGATGGCACCCTCGGGGCAGGCCTGCACGCAGGCATTGCAGCGCGTGCACAGGTCCAGGTCGATGGGGTTGGAGGCCGACCAGCGCAGCTCGAACTTGCCCAGCCAGCCGGTGAGTGCATCGATCTGGCCGGCGAGCACCGGGAAGCGGCGAACCTGGGCGCCCTCGCCCCCGCGGGCGAAGAGGGTCACGTCGAGCTTGTCGGCCAGCAGTTCGGCCGCGGCCTCCGCCACCTGCAGCGGGCCGATGACCAGCACCTTGCCGCCGCTGCGGTAGGTGACGGTGGGCACGGGCTCGGGCTCGGGCAGGCGGGCGGCCGCCAGCAGCGCGGCGATCTTGGGCATCGCGTCGCGCGCGTCGCGGCTCCAGCCGCCGGTCTCGCGGATGTTGACGAAGTGCACCGGGGCCACGGCCGCCTCGGTCTCGCGCGCCAGTTCACCGAACAGCGCACGCTCCTGCGTGCAGGCGACGACGACGTCCTCGCTGCCGCGCAGGGCTTGCTGGAAAACGCCGGCCTCGCGCCGGCAGAGCGTGGTGTGCAGGGCCAGCCCGGGTTCACCGATCGCCCGGCCCAGGGTCTTCTCCTGGAGGGGCATCGTCTTGTTGCAATCGCAGATCAGGGTCGGCATGGCTGGGGTGCGCGCTTGCTTCTTCGCGCGAAGGCGCGGACTGTGCCACGAATTCTGCGCCTTTACTGACTGAGCAGTCATTGGCGAGTGCGGTCGCGGGGCTTTGGATTTCCGCTTCTTTCGGCACTTCCTCGAAAAGCTTGAGGAACTGCGACGCAGCCAGCTTGCGCACCATCGATTCAGGGATCGGGTCCGGCTGCGAATAATCGTCGATGTAGACGTCCAGGCCGTCCATCACGTTGAAGCGCGGGTCGGCGAACAGCTTCTTCATGGCCGCGTTCTTGACCTCGGCGGACACGTCCGGCGCGACGAAGCGCGAGAAGTCGGACTCGATGCCCAGCCGCGCCACATCGTCCAGCGTGGGCGGCGGTGGCGGCCCTTCCGCCGCGGCGGCGTGCACGGGCGCGGCAGGGGCCGCAGCCTCGGCGGGCGCCAGGTCTGCAGGGGCGGCCTCGGGGCCCATCGGCGGCGCCTGCAGCGGGTCCGCGGCCAGCGATGCAGGCGCCAGGGGCTGCACCCGCGCCGGGGCCTGCACAGCATCGGGCGCCGCGTGCGCACCCGGCGGGACGGGCACGGGGGGCGCCGAAGGTGCAGGTGCCCTGCCCTCCTTCACATCGAGCTTGCGTCGCGACCAACGCGACAGGAAACCGTCAGCCACCGCCGCCTCGCTGCTTCTTCTGCGTGGAGACCGAGGCCGGGTTGCCGAAGCGGTCCTGCAGCGGCCGGAAGCTTTCAGGTCGCTGACGGCGACGCGGCTCGGGCTGCCAGTTCAACGCCACGTACTCGCGCAGCCAGTCGGCCACCTCCGGCGGCACGGGCACCGCGTCCACGCTCTCCTGCGCGTCCAGCCAGCGGCCGGCATCGTGGTAGCTGAGGGACACGGCCACCGGCCGCGCCAGCGGCTCCTCGCCGCCCGGCTGCGGCTCGTCCATGCGCCACAGCACGAACCACGAGGGCTGGGGCGTGCTGGCGTTGAGGTAGTAGCCCTCGGTGTCGTCGGGAAACAGCTCGACGGCGAAGCCCGGATGCAGCCAGCGCGCGCCGGCCTCGTCCTGCAGCAGCAGGCGCGGGGCGTCGCCGAAGGCTGGCTGCGCCGGCACGACCTCGGCCACGCTCCAGCGCCAGGGCTGCCAGCGGTTGTCGAGCTTCTCGCGCCGCATGAGCACGGCGACGTCGAGGCGGGGGCGTTCAGGCATGCACCGGATTATCCGGCGCCCGTCCCATAGCCGGCGGCCGGCTTCGGTGTTCCCCCACGCAGGATGCGCACGGCGCAGTACTTGAACTCCGGGATCTTCCCGAACGGGTCCAGCGCGGCGTTGGTCAGCTGGTTCGCCGCCGCCTCGTAGTACGCGAAGGGAATGAACACCGCGCCGCTGGGCGTGCCGTCGTCGCGCCGCAGGTGGATGGCCACCTCGCCGCGCCGCGAGCGCACGGTGATCACGTCGCCGGGCGCGAGCTGCATGGACTCCATGTCGGCGCCGTTCATGGACGCGGTGGCCAGCGGCTCGATCGCGTCCAGCACCGTCGCGCGGCGCGTCATGCTGCCGGTGTGCCAGTGTTCGAGCTGGCGGCCCGTGATCAGCACGAAGGGGTAGTCGGCATCGGGCCGCTCGGCAGCCGGGATGATGTCGGCCGGCACCAGCTTCACGCGGCCGTCCGCGGTCGGGAAACTGTCGGCGAAGACGATGGGCTGTCCCGGGTCGTCCTCGGACAGGCAGGGGTAGGTGACGCTGGACTCGCGCTGCAGGCGCTCCCAGCTGATGCCGCTGATCGCGGCATGCATGGCCTGGCGCATCTCCTCGTACACCGCAGCCACGCCGCATTCGTCGCCGGCGTAGTCCCAGGTCAGGCCCATGCGGCGCGCGATCTCCTGGATGATCCAGAGGTCGGGCTTGGCATCGCCGGGCGGCGTGAGCGCGCGGCGGCCCAGCTGCACCATGCGGTCGGTGTTGCTCACCGTGCCGGTCTTCTCGGGCCAGGCCGAGGCCGGCAGCACCACGTCGGCCAGCCAGGCCGTCTCGGTCATGAAGATGTCCTGCACCACCAAGTGCTCCAGGCTCGCCAGCGCGTGGCGCGCATGGTTCAGGTCCGGGTCGCTCATGGCCGGGTTCTCGCCCATGACGTACATGCCGCGGATCTTGTGCGGGTCGCTGTCGTCCGCCAGGGCCTTGTGCATGATCTCGACCACGGTGTAGCCGGGCGTCGCATCCAGGCGGGTGCCCCAGAAATCCTCGAACCAGCGGTGCACACCGGCGTCGTCCACGCGCTGGTAGTTCGGGAACATCATGGGGATCAGGCCCGCATCGCTCGCGCCCTGCACGTTGTTCTGGCCGCGCAGCGGATGCAGGCCGGTGCCGGGCCGGCCGATCTGGCCGGTCACGGTGGACAGCGCGATCAGGCAGCGCACGTTGTCGGTGCCGTGCACGTGCTGGCTCACGCCCATGCCCCAGAGGATCATCGCCCCCTTGGCCTTGGCGAAGGCCCGCGCCACCTCGCGCAGCGTCTGCGCCGGAATGCCGCAGATGGGCGCCATGGCCTCGGGGCTGTAGGCCTTCACGTTCTGGCGCAGGGCCTCGAAGTTGTCGGCGCGCTCGCGCACGAAACTCTCGTCGGCCAGGCCCTCCTCGATCACCGTGTGGATCAGGGCGTTCAGCATCGCCACGTCGGTGTCGGGCTTGAACTGCATCACGCGCCAGGCGTGGCGGCCCAGGTCGGTCACGCGCGGGTCGGCCAGCACGATCTTCGTGCCGTTCTTCGCCGCGTTCTTCATCCAGGTGGCGGCCACCGGGTGGTTGGCGGTCGGGTTGGAGCCGATCACCATCACCAGCTCGGCGTGCGCCACGTCGTTCACGGGGTTGCTCACCGCGCCGGAGCCCACGCCTTCCAGCAGCGCCGCCACGGACGAGGCATGGCACAGCCGGGTGCAGTGGTCGACGTTGTTGCTCTGGAAGCCGGTGCGCACCAGCTTCTGAAACAGGTAGGCCTCCTCGTTGCTGCCCTTGGCGGAGCCGAAGCCCGCCAGCGACTTGGGGCCGTGGCCGTCCCGCAGCGTGCGCAGCTTGCCGGCGGCGAATTCGAGCGCCTCTTCCCAGCTCGCCTCGCGGAAGACCTCGCTCCAGTGCGAGGGCCGCGGCGCCTCGCCGTCGTCCTTGGGCACGCCGGGCTTGCGGATCAGCGGCTTGGTCAGGCGCTGGTCGTGGTGCACGTAGTCGAAGCCGAAGCGGCCCTTGACGCACAGGCGGCCGTGGTTGGCCGGGCCGTCGCGCCCGTCCACGCTCACGATGTGCTCGTCCTTCACGTTGTAGGTGATGAGGCAGCCGACCCCGCAGAAGGGGCAGACCGAATCGACCTTGCGGTCCACCACCTGAGAGCCGACCTGGCTCTTGGGCATGAGCGCGCCCGTGGGGCAGGCCTGCACGCATTCGCCGCAGGCGACGCAGGTGCTGTCGCCCATGGGGTCGTCCAGGTCGAACACGATCTTGGAATGCGAGCCCCGCATCGCATAGCCGATCACGTCGTTCACCTGCTCCTCGCGGCAGGCGCGCACGCAACGGTTGCACTGGATGCAGGCGTCGAGGTTCACCGCCATGGCCGGATGGCTCATGTCGGCGGCGGGCTGCTCGCGGCGCAGCGCCGTGAGGGCGGGGCGCGGCTGCACGTCCAGGCGGTCGGCCCAGAGGCTGAGCTCACCGTGCTGGCCCTGGGGCTGGCCCACGGCGTCGTTCCACTTGTAGCCAGCTTCGGGGAGGTCGGCCAGCAGCATCTCGACCACCATGGCCTGGCTCTTGCGCGCTCGCTCGCTCGTGGCCTGCACCTTCATGCCGGGCGTGACGGCGCGGCAGCAGCTGGGCGCGAGGGTGCGCTCGCCGTCGATCTCGACCACGCAGGCGCGGCAGTTGCCGTCCGGGCGCAGGCCGTCCTTGTAGCAGAGGTGAGGGATGTCCAGCCCGGAGCGGCGTGCCGCTTGCAGGATGGTCTCGCCCTCCAGCGCCTGGGCAGGCCGCCCGTCGAGCTGGAAGTCGATCAGGGGCAGGTCACGCGATTTCATGGGGGAAGTACTTCTGCACGCAGCGGATCGGGTTGGGGGCGGCCTGGCCGAGGCCGCAGATGGAGGCGTCGGCCATCACCTGCGAGAGGTCCTCGAGCAGGGCCTGGTCCCAGCGGGGCGCTTCCATCAGCACGGCCGCCTTGGCCGTGCCCACGCGGCAGGGCGTGCACTGGCCGCAGCTCTCGTGGGCGAAGAAACGCATCATGTTCAGCGCCGCCTCGCGCGCGCTGTCCTGGTGGCCCAGCACGATCACGGCGGCCGAGCCGATGAAGCAGCCGTGCGGCTGCAGGGTGTCGAAGTCCAGCGGCACGTCGCCCAGGCTGGCCGGCAGGATGCCGCCCGAGGCACCGCCCGGCAGGTAGGCATAGAAGTCGTGCCCGTCCTGCATGCCGCCGCAGTATTCGGCGATCAGTTCGCGCACGCTGATGCCGGCGGGCGCCAGCTTCACGCCCGGGTTCTTCACCCGGCCGCTGACGCTGAAGCTGCGCAGGCCCTTGCGGCCGTTGCGGCCGTGGCCGGCGAACCAGTCGGCGCCTTTCTGGACAATGTCGCGCACCCAGTAGAGCGTCTCGAAGTTGTGTTCCAGCGTGGGCCGGCCGAACAGGCCGACCTGCGCGATGTAGGGCGGCCGCATGCGCGGCTCGCCGCGCTTGCCCTCGATGCTCTCGATCATGGCCGACTCTTCGCCGCAGATGTAGGCCCCGGCGCCGCGCCGCAGCTCGATGAGCGGCAGCGGGCACGGCGGGTCGGCCTGCAAGGCGGCGATCTCGGCCTCGAGCAGCTTGCGCGCGTCGTGGTATTCGTCGCGCAGGTAGATGTAGCAGGCGTCGATGCCGACCACCCGGGCCGCCACCAGCATGCCTTCCAGGAAGCGATGCGGGTCCCGCTCCAGGTAGGTCCGGTCCTTGAAGGTGCCGGGCTCGCCCTCATCGATGTTCACCGCCATCAGGCGCGGCGCGGGCTGGTCGCGCACGATGCGCCACTTGCGGCCGGCCGGGAAGCCTGCGCCGCCCAGGCCGCGCAGGCCGGAATCCTCCATGGCCTTGAGCACCGCCTCGGGGTCCGCCTGGCCCTGGGCCAGCGCGGCGGCCAGGGCATAGCCGCCCTGCGCGCGGTACTCGGCCAGGCGCACCGCCTCCGGCAGCGAAGGCGGGGCCCCCGCCGCGCAGGCAGCCACCTTCTCGGGCGTGGCGCAGGCCACGGCCTGCTGCCCCACCGCCACCGCCGGCGCCTGTTCGCAACGGCCGATGCAGGGCGCCGGGATCACGCGCACGTCCGTGCCCAGGATCGCCGGCAGCTTCTCCAGCAGCGCCGCGGCGCCCGCCATCTCGCAGGACAGCCCGTCGCAAACGCGCACCGTCAGTTGCGCCGGCGTCTCGCCCGCGCGCACGATGTCGAAGTGGTGGTAGAAGCTCGCCACCTCGAACACCTCGGCCATGGGCACGTTCATCTCCCGCGCCAGCGCCACCAGGTGGCGCTCGTGCAGGCCGCGGAACGCGTCATTGAGCTTGTGCAGGTGCTCGATGAGCAGGTCGCGGCGGTGCCCAGCCTCGGGCCGGGGCCCGATGAGCGCACGCACCTCCTCGAGGGCCGCCTCCTCGGGCTGGCGCCCCTTGAGACGGCTCTTGCGACGGATGCGTTGGCGCAGCTCCTCGGCGGTGGCCACCGCCACCGCCTGGATTTCGCTGCCGGGAGCGGGATGGTTCATGGAAAGCGTGCCGGGAGTCGTCGTATCAGTGGAAGAACTTGGCCGCCGCCAGCAGGGTGCGGTAGACGCCCCAGGCCAGCGGGATGCCCACGGCCAGCCAGGCCAGCCAGACCTTGGCGGCCGGCGTGCTGTCGGCGCGTGCCTGGACGGCCTCCATGCCGGCTTCGGCGGCGCGGGCCTTCTCGTGCGCGAGGCGCTTCTCTTCCTCCAGCTCGGCCTCGCCCATGAACCACTTGGGGTCCAGCGGGCGCACCAGCAGGTTGCAGATGAAGCCGATCACCAGCATGCCCACCAGGATGTACATGGTCTGGTTGTAGACCTGCTCGCGCGGGATGCCCAGGCCGAGCTGGTACTCGCGCATGTAGTTCACCACCACCGGGCCCAGGATGCCCGCCGTGGCCCAGGCCGTCAGCAGGCGGCCGTGGATGGCGCCCACGAACTGGGTACCGAACAGGTCGGCCAGGTAGGCCGGCACGGTGGAGAAGCCGCCACCGTACATGGACAGGATCACGCAGACCGCACCCACGAAGAGCAGCTTGTTGCCGGCGGCCGCGGAGTGCGGCAGGCTGGCGTACAGCACGCCACCGAGCACGAAGAAGACGAAGTAGGTCATCTTGCGGCCCAGCTTGTCGGACAGGCTGGCCCAGAAGAAGCGGCCGCCGATGTTGAACAGCGACAGCAGCGCCGCGAAGCCGCCGGCCACGCCGGCGATGGCCGCGAGCTGGGCCTTGTCCAGCTCACCGAACTTCTTGGGCACGTCGATCAGCGCGCCGCCGAACACTTCCTGCAGCATGGGCGAGGCCATGCCGATCACGCCGATGCCCGCGCTCACGTTCATGGTCAGCACCATCCAGATGAGCCAGAACTGCGGAATGCGCCAGACGTTCTTCACGTGCACGTGGTTGGCCGTGATCATGGTGTTGGTGGTCTGCGCCGCCGGCGGGGTCCAGCCGGCCGGCTTCCAGCCCGTGGCGGGCACGCGGTAGCCGAAGGCGCCGCCGATCATGAAGACGAAATAGACCACGGCCATGACGACGAAGGTCTGCAGCACGCCCACGTCGGTGGGGGTGGAGAAGTGCTTCATCAGGTCCACCGCCAGGGGCGAGCCGATCATCGCGCCGCCGCCGAAGCCCATGATGGCCATGCCGGTGGCCATGCCGCGGCGGTCGGGGAACCACTTGATCAGCGTGGAGACGGGCGAGATGTAGCCCAGCCCCAGGCCGATGCCGCCGATAACGCCCGAGCCGAGGATCATCAGCCAGAACTGGTGCAGGTGGATGCCCAGCGCCGACATCAGCATGCCGCCGCACCAGCACAGGGCGGACACCACCCCGGCCTTGCGCGGGCCGGCGCGTTCCAGCCAGCCGCCCCAGATGGCGGCGGCGCAGCCGAGGAACACGAAGAACAGGGTGTACATCCAGCCCAGGGTGGCGATGCGCCAGTCGCAGCCGCTGGCGAACAGCTCGGCCATGAAGCTCATGTCCTTGGGGCAGGCCGTGCCGGTGCCGGCGGTGGAGAGCGCCTTGGACAGCGGCAGCCAGAACACGGAGAAGCCGTAGGCCATGCCGATGCACAGGTGGATGGCCAGCGCCGCGGGCGGCACCAGCCACCGGTTGAAGCCCGGGCCCGCGATGATGCGTTCCTTGTCGAGGACGCCGTAGGACTGGGACGCTCCGGCCGGCCGGCCGCCGGCACCGAGAACTGATGACATGCGTTTGTCTCCTGCTGTGGTTATGGGCCGGAGTGTGCGGCGGTGTCACAGGCCCGGTCAAATTGTTTTGACGCATCCGGTGATTCATTTTGTGAATGCTGCAGCGCAGTAACTCGAGCGCATCAAATGAGTGTGCAAGCGATTCGGCTGTGAGCACGCGCGTCCGTGGCCACCCGCCGCGCGGCGTCCACCCCAGAATGGGCCGGCATCACGCAAGGAAGCCACCATGCACAGGAGAACCGTCCTGCTGGGCCTGCCGGCCCTGGGACTTGCCGCCTGCGGCGGCGGCGGCGACCCGCCCATCGCCGC
>NZ_JADDOJ010000036.1 GCF_015159745.1 Ramlibacter aquaticus
TTCCCGCCGAGCTCTGCCCGGCCGGGGACGGGTCGGACAGTGGCGGGCGTCAACCTCGGCTTTGTGGCGTACCCCAGCAAACGACGCGCAGCCATCACAGCCGTCACCCCTCGCGTCTGCCGCGTCCGCCCATGCTGGCGGTGGCTGCTACTTCTGGCGCTGCAGCCCTGAGCATGCTGGGCGTCAGGGCGGCGTGGAGTGGCAGCGCGAAGTCGGATACGCGGAAAAGCCGGAGCCTCCTGTCCGGCGGAGGGGTCGGGGTGATGTGAACACGCCGACAACCGTAGGGGGACGCGACCACCGCACCCAAGGTGCCAGAGCGCTCCACCCGTGCCGGGGCTGGCGCCAGCGCCGCCCAGGTCAGGCGCGGCGCATCCAGACCAGGCAGCGCTCGGCGTCCAGGCCCGGCACCACCAGCTGTTCCACGTGAAACACGGTCACCTCGGGCGGCAGGGCGGCCCGCTCGGCGTCCGGGCTCTTGCCCTTCATCGCCATCCAGACGCCCTCCGACGCCAGGGCCTGGGCAGTGACAGCGACGAAATCAGCCAGCGACGCGAAAGCCCGCGAGGTCACCAGGTCGTACGGCCCCGCCAGGCTTTCGGCCCGTGCATGAACGCCGCGAAGCGTGGGGATGCGCAGCGCGCCCGCCACCTGTTGCACGAACGCCGCCTTCTTGGCCACAGTGTCCACGCAATCGACCTGCACGCCCGGCACGCACACCGCCAGCACGACCCCGGGCAAGCCCGCGCCTGAGCCCGTGTCCATGATGCGCAGCGCCCTGCCCTGCGCGTGCCGCAACACGGGCCCGACCACGGAGAGGCTGTCCAACAGGTGGTGCGTCAGGATTTCTTCGGGCGTGCGCAAGGCGGTGAGGTTGTAGGCCTTGCTCCACTTCTGCAGCAGTTCGGCATACGCCACGAGCTGGTCGGCCTGCCGCTCGTCCAGATCCAGGCCCAGCGAATGGGCCCCGGCCAGAAGTCCGGCCCGCATGTCGAACGCCATCAGGCGAGAGCGACCGTCTCGGGGGCGAAACCCTTGAACCGGTTCTTCTTGAGGTGCACCAGCAGCAGCGAGATCGCGGCCGGCGTCACGCCCGAGATGCGCGAGGCCATGCCCAGGGTCTCGGGCCGGTGCTTGCTCAGCTTCTGCCGCACTTCGATCGACAGCGCCGTCACCTGCAGGTAGTCCAGGTCGGCCGGCAGCTTGAGGTTCTCGTAGTAGGCCGCCCGCTGCACCTCGTCCTTCTGCCGCTCGATGTAGCCGGCGTACTTGGAGCCGATCTCGATCTGCTCGACCACGGGTTCGAACTGCGGGCCCAGCGTTTCACGTGAAACATCGGCGCTGGCATAGGCGCCGCCGTTCATGCCGACGAGGTCGGCGTACCGGACGTTGGGCCGGCGCAGCAGGTCGGCCAGGTTGTGCTCGTGCTCGATGGCCTTGCCCAGCACGCGCTCGGACTCGGCGGCCGGCAGGCTGCGCGGGTTGACCCATGTCGACTTCAGGCGCTGCATCTCACGCTCGATGGCGTCACGCTTGCGGCTGAAGGCATCCCAGCGGGCGTCGTCCACCAGGCCCAGCCGGCGGCCGGCTTCGGTCAGGCGCAGGTCGGCGTTGTCCTCGCGCAGCTGCAGGCGGAACTCCGCCCGGCTGGTGAACATGCGGTAGGGCTCGGTCACGCCCTTGGTGATGAGATCGTCCACCAGCACGCCCAGGTACGCCTGGTCGCGCGCCGGCAGCCAGGGCTCGCGGCCCAGGCATTGCAGCGCCGCATTGGTGCCGGCAAACAGGCCCTGCGCCGCGGCCTCTTCGTAGCCCGTGGTCCCGTTGATCTGGCCGGCGAAGAAAAGGCCCTGGATCGCACGCGTCTCGAAGCTGGACTTGAGCCCCCGCGGGTCGAAGTAGTCGTATTCGATGGCGTAGCCCGGGCGCAGGATGTGCGCGTTCTCCAAGCCCGGCATGGAGCGCACCAGGGCGTACTGGATGTCGAAGGGCAGGCTGGTCGAAATGCCGTTGGGGTAGATCTCGTGGGTGCTCAACCCCTCCGGCTCCAGGAAGACCTGGTGGCTGTCCTTGTCGGCGAAGCGGTTGATCTTGTCTTCCACGCTGGGGCAGTAGCGCGGCCCCACGCCCTCGATCTTCCCCGTGAACATGGGGCTGCGGTCGAAGCCGGAGCGGATGATCTCGTGCGTGCGCTCGTTGGTGTGCGTGATCCAGCACGGCACCTGCTGCGGATGCATGCCGGCATCGCCCATGAAGCTGAAGACCGGCACCGGGTCCAGGTCGCCGGGCTGGGCCTCACATTTCGAGAAGTCGATGGTGCGGCCATCCAGCCGGGGCGGCGTGCCGGTCTTCAGTCGGCCCTGCGGAAGCTTCAGTTCCTTGAGCCGCGCGGACAGCGAGACGGCCGGCGGATCCCCCGCCCGGCCCGCCTGGTAGTTCTCCAGCCCGACGTGGATGCGGCCGTCCAGGAAGGTGCCGGCCGTCAGCACCACGGCACGGCCACGAAAGCGAATGCCCACTTGCGTCACAGCGCCCACCACGCGGTCGCCTTCCACCATCAGGTCGTCCACGGCTTGCTGGAACAGGGTGAGATTGGGCTGGTTTTCCAGCCGGCGGCGTATGGCGGCCTTGTAGAGGATGCGGTCCGCCTGGGCGCGGGTGGCGCGCACGGCCGGGCCCTTGGACCCGTTGAGGATGCGGAACTGGATGCCGGCCTCGTCCGTGGCGATGGCCATGGCGCCCCCCAGCGCATCGACCTCCTTGACCAGGTGCCCCTTGCCGATGCCGCCGATGGACGGGTTGCAACTCATCTGCCCCAGCGTCTCGATGTTGTGCGTGAGCAGCAGCGTGCTGCAGCCCATGCGGGCTGCAGCCAGGGCGGCCTCGGTGCCGGCATGGCCGCCGCCGACGACGATCACGTCGAATTCTTTGGGGTAGAGCATGGGTGCGCCGCGCAAGCGCCTGGGGGGATGACCCTCGATTTTACGTCCGGGGCCCCAAGGGCGCGACGCCGGGCCGGCATGGCCCCCAGCCTCGCCTGCCACGCTGTACACGCAGGCCTGCAGCCGGGCTGCGGGCCTTAAGCTGCGGCCCATCCACAGCCCTTCCAGCCCCGCCCATGAAACTCCTCGTCTTCGCCGGCAGCACCCGCCAGGCCTCCTGGAACCGCAAGCTCGCCCACCAGGTGGCCGAGATCGCCGCCGAAGCGGGCGCCCAGCCCACGCTGCTGGAACTGGGCGACTACCAGGTGCCCATGTACAACGCCGACCTCGAGGCCGAGGGGACGCCACCGGACGTGATGCGGCTGAAGGAGGCCATGGCCGCCCATCCCGCCTGGATCGTGTGCACACCGGAGTACAACGGCAGCTATCCCGCGCTGCTCAAGAACACGCTCGACTGGGTGTCCAGCCCCGTCAAGGGCGATCCGGTGTGGTCCAACGGCCTGCGGGCCACCCGCGGCAAGGTGGTGGGCGTGCTCAGCGCCTCGCCGGGTGCGCTGGGCGGCCTGCGCTCGCAGTCCCACCTGGTGCCCCTGCTGTTCAACCTGCAGTGCTGGGTGGCGCCCGCCACCTTCGCCCTGTCGCAGGCGGCCTCCGCGTTCGACGCGTCCGGCCGGCTGGCCCAGGACGCCGCACGCCTGCGCGTGCGGGCCGTGGTGGATGAGGTGCTGCGCGCCGCGCAGCGGCTGGGCGCGCCCTGAACCTGGCGGGGGCGGGGCGCCCTCCCCCGCGCCTGTCAACTCCAGGACAACGCAGCGACGGGCCGCGGGCCCACAATGGCTGTCCCCATCCCGCAAGGAGACAAGCATGGAAATCGCATCCCTCAAGCACGTGGTCAGCGAGGACGAATGGAAGCTGCGGGTGGACCTCGCGGCCGCCTACCGGCTGGTGGCGCTCTACGGCTGGAGCGACCTGGTGTTCACCCACATCTCGGCCCGCATCCCCGGCCCCGAGCACCACTTCCTCATCAACCCCTACGGGCTGATGTTCGACGAGATCACCGCGTCCTCGCTGGTCAAGGTCGACCTGCACTGCAACAAGGTCATCGACTCCCCCTTCCCGGTCAACCCGGCGGGCTTCACCATCCACAGCTGCATCCACGAAGTGCGCGAGGACGCCGGCTGCGTGCTGCACACGCACAGCCGCGCCGGCGTGGCCGTGAGCGCGCAGAAGCACGGCATCCTGCCGATCAGCCAGCAGAGCACCTTCGTGCTGGGCTCCCTGGCCTACCACGGCTACGAAGGCGTGGCCCTGCGCGGTGACGAGAAGCCGCGGCTGCAGGCCGACCTGGGCCACAAGAACTACCTGGTGCTGCGCAACCACGGCCTGCTCACCGTGGGCCGCACCGTGGCCGATGCGTTCCTGCACATGTACACCTTCGAGAACACCTGCCGCATCCAGGTCGACGCGCTGGCCGGCGGCAGCGAGCTGACCTTCGTGGACCCGCAGATCATCGAAAACATCGGCGAGGTGTTCAAGACGGCCACCAGCGGCCAGGGCGCCAACATCGCGTGGCCCGCGCTGCTGCGCAAGCTGGACAAGGTGGACCCGGGCTACAAGAACTGAGCGCAGGCCGCGCTTGCGCCCGGCCTCACTTCCCGAACAGCCCCTTCAGGGCTCCGCCCACGCGGTCGCCGATGCCGGCGCCCGCCCCGGTGCCCAGGCCGGGGGCGATGGCGGTGCCGATGGCCGCCCCCACCAGCGCACCCCGGCTCAGGGTGACGCTGGGCGCATCCAGCGTTCCGCCCACCACCAGCGGCACGCCCAGGTTGCCCCCGGCGGACGCGTTGGTGAGGCTCACCGTGACGTGGCCCGAGAGCTGGCGGGCGCTCGACGCCGCCACGCTCCCGCTGGCCGACAGGGCCCCCGAACTCGCCACCAGGTTGTCCAGCTGCAGCGCGCGGCCCCGCGTGGCCAGCCGCCCGGCCAGCGTGTCCAGCCGCGTCTCGCCGCCGCGGTTCAGGCCTACGGTGCGCACCGCCTGCGCAAGGTCGATGCCGTGCAGCACCGCGCCCCGCACGGTGAAGCGCGAATCGGTGTGCAGCGACTCGGGCAGGCCGGCGAGCTCGCCCTGCAGCTCGGTGTGCGCGTCCAGCCGGCCACTCAGGGTGCGCGAGGGCACGGTCAGCGCGGAGACCTCCACGCCGGCGGTGTCCAGGCTGCCGACCAGGCGCAGCCCGCGCCCTCCCGGTCCGGGCGCCTGACGCAGCGTGCCCTGCACCGTGCCGCCCGCCAGCTTCACCTGCAAGGCCCAGCCGGCGTCCTGCCGGTCGAGCTGTGCGTCGACGACGATGCGGCCGCCGCGCTCGTTGACCCAGGCCACGTCCTCCAGCCGCACCCGCTGCGGCCAGGGCATGGGCGCAGCGGCGCGCGGGCCGGCAGTCGCCTGAGGTTCATGGGCCCCCGGTGCCGGCTGTGCGCGCGCGGCCAGGGCCGCCAGCGCCTGCTGGGGCAGCACCGCATGGCGCAGCAGCAAGGTCTGCACTTCCAGGCGCCGCTGCAGCAGCGGCTGCCAGGCGGGCTCCAGCGCCAGGCGGTCCAGCGTGAGCGGCGGCTGGCTGCCCAGCACCAGCCGGTCCAGCGCCACGCCCGGAAGCGGCCACAAAGCGACCGACAGCGCACCGATCTGCACCGGCACGCCCAGCGCGGCCGCGAGCTGCTGCTCCACCCGGCCCTTGAAGTCCGCGGTGCCTATCCACACGCGCGCCAGGATGAGCAACAGCGCGAGCAGCAGCACCAGCGCGCCGGCGAGCGCAACCATCCCCTTGATCCAGCGTGTCATGCCGGCATTGTCACGAACCCGGACCCGGCAGGGAATCCCGGTGCCCGCTAGCATCCACAGCTTCCCAACCGCATGCGCGCGAAAGACACACCCATGAAGCTCTACTACTCCCCCGGGGCCTGCTCGCTGTCGCCCCACATCGTGCTGCGCGAAGCCGGTCTCGCCTTCGAGCCGGTGCTGGCGCCCACCAAGACCAAGAAGCTGCCCGACGGCAGCGACTACACGGCGGTGAACCCGCTGGGCTACGTGCCCCTGCTGGAGATGGACGACGGCGCCCGCCTGCGCGAAGGCCCGGCCATCATCCAGTACGTGGCCGACCAGGCCCCGCACAAGAACCTCGCGCCGGCCAACGGCACCCTGCAGCGCTACCGCCTGCAGGAGTGGCTCACCTTCATCGGCACCGAGCTGCACAAGACCTACTCGCCGCTGTTCAACCCGGCGTTCAGCGACGACACCAAGAAGTTCTTCAAGGACAAGCTGGCCTCGCGCTACCAGTGGGTCGAGAAGGAACTGGCCGGCAAGGACTACGTGATGGGCGACCACTTCACCGTGGCCGACGCCTACCTGTTCACCGTCACGCGCTGGGGCAAGGCCATGAAGCTGGACTTCGGTGCCACGCCCCACCTGGACGCCTGGATGGCGCGCGTCGCCGCGCGCCCCGCGGTGCAGGAAGCCCTGAAGGCGGAAGGTCAGGCCTGAGGCGGCGCCAGGGGCCGCTGGCGCCACGCCAGCAGCGCCCCCAGCCACAGGGCGCCGGCTGAGAACACCAGCCCGCGCGCGAGGCCGCCCGGGCCGTCGGCGATCCAGCCCACCACCGTGGGCCCCACGATCTGCCCGGCGGCGAAAACGATGGTGAAGGCACTGATGCCACCGGCCCACTGCGCCGGCGGCAGGTTGTGCCGCACCAGCGCCGTGGTCGACGCCACGACCGAGAGGAACACCCCGCCGAACAGCAGGCCGGACACCAGCACGGCCTCCCAACGCGCCGTGAGCGCCGGCACCAGCGTGGCCGCGCCCAGCAGGGCGTTCAACAGCGCCAGAGCGCCGCCGCCGCGCGCGCGGTCCAGCAAGCGCGCCCAGATGCGCGAGGACGCGATCGTGGCCACGCCCAGCAGCGCATAGAAGAGCGTGATGCGCGCCGGCGCCACGCCCTGCTCGCGCAGCAGCGCGATGACGAAGGTCATGTAGCCGATGTAGCCGACGCCGAAGAGCGCGTAGCCCGCCAGCCCGAAACCGAAGCCGCGCCAGGCCAGGCGCGGCGCCGGCTGGCCCGCCGCCGCCGCGGCCGGCGGCGGCGCGATGCGGGGCAGCTGCGCCGCCGGCCAGGCCAGCGCCAGCGTCGCGGCGAAGCAGGCCAGCGACAGCGCCCACCAGGCCCAGGCCCAGCCATGCGGCCGCCCGGCGGCCGCCTGCAGCAGCGCGGGCACCAGCAGCGCGGACAGCGCGATGCCCAGCCCCGTGCCGCCATAGAACAGCCCCAGCAGGAAGCCGCTGCGCGCGGGCTGCACCGCGCCCAGCCGCGCCGCCATGAGGCCGCCCGCGATGAAGAGCAGCGCGCTGGCCATGCCCGCCAGCACGCGCTGCACGAGCAGCAGGCCGGCATCGGTGAAGAATCCGGAAAGGCCCATGAACAGGCTGGACAGCGCCGCGCCCGCGAGCAGCACGCGCGATGGCCCGAAGCGGGCCATGAGCCGCGGCGTGGCCAGCGCGCCCAGCAGGTAGCCCAGCGCATTGCCCGTGTTCATCGCCCCGGCCAGCGTGTAGCTCCACTGCAGGTCGGCGCGCATGGGCGGCAGCAGCAGGCCGTAGGCGAAACGGGTGATCCCCAGCGACACGGCAGCGCCCAGCGAGAGCACCAGCGCCAGCAGCACGGGGGACGGCGGACGGGCGGGGCTGCGAAGCTCTGGCATGCGAAGCATTGTCGTGGATCAAGTGGGGCCGTCTGGGTACCGGTTTGGTTACTGCACGCCTGCGGCCAAGCCGCTACGCTTGATGGATCTGATGCACAACAACAAGGACTGCGCTTTCATGACCTCTTCCCTGTTCTCTCCCCTGCGCGTCGGCCGCATGGAGCTGCCCAACCGCATCGTGATGGCCCCGCTCACGCGCAACCGCGCGCCGGACGCCATCCCCACGCCCTTGATGGCCGAGTACTACGCACAGCGCGCCAGCGCGGGGCTGCTCATCACCGAAGCCACGGCGATCAGCCACCAGGGCCAGGGCTATGCCGACGTGCCCGGCCTCTACGGCACCGAGCAGCTCGACGGCTGGCGCCGCGTGACCGACGCCGTGCACGCGCGCGGCGGACGCATCGTCACGCAGCTGTGGCACGTGGGCCGTGTCTCGCACGTGGACCTGCAGCCCGACGGCCAGAGGCCGGTGGCGCCCTCGGCCATCGCCGCGCGCACCAAGACCTACCTGATCAAGGACGGCAAGGGCAGCTTCGTGCCCACCTCCGAGCCGCGCGCGCTGGCCGCCGAGGAGATGCCTGGCATCGTGCACGACTTCCGCCACGCGGCGCGCCACGCGGTCACCACCGCCGGCTTCGACGGCGTCGAGGTGCACGGCGCCAACGGCTACCTGCTGGACCAGTTCCTCAAGACCGGGGCCAACCAGCGCAGCGACTACTACGGCGGCTCCATTCCCAACCGGGCGCGCCTGCTGCTGGAGGTGATGCGCGCCATCGTCGACGAGATCGGCGGCGACCGCGTGGGCCTGCGCCTGTCGCCCGTCACGCCCGCCAACGACGTCACGGACGAGAACCCGCAGGCCCTGTTCGAGTACGTGATGAAGCAGCTCGCACCGCTGCACCTGGCCTACATCCACATCATCGAGGGCAGCACGGGCGGCCTGCGCGAACTGCCCGACCGTCCCTTCGACTACGAGGCCATGAAGCAGGCCTACCGTCGCGCCGGCGGCCATGCGGCCTGGATGGTCAACAACGGCTACACGCCCGAGATGGCCGAGCAGGCGCTGGAACACGGCGCCGACCTGGTCGCCTTCGGCAAGGCCTACATCGCCAACCCGGACCTGGTGGAACGCCTGCGCGCCAAGGCGCCACTCAACACGCCGGACACCGCCACCTTCTACGGCGGCGGCGCCAGGGGCTACACCGACTACCCCACGCTGGGACAGGCCTGAAGGCGGGCGGGGCAGGCGTCTTTACATGGGCGTGACCCCCGGCTCACCCCGGCGACACAGGCGCGCACCAGACTTCCATCACGGCCCAAGGCCCATGACGGGCCCGGCCGAGCCACCGAAAGGACGGACACGATGAGAAACGCTCCCAAGCACCTGCTGGCGGCGATGCTGCTGGCCACCCTGGCCGCCGCCGCCAACGCCCAGACGCCGCCTTCGCCCCCGCTTGCCGGCGCGGGCCCCGGTGGGCCCGGCGGCCCCGGCATGATGATGCCGCACCATGCGGACCCGGCGAAGATGGCCCAGCGCCGCGCCGAGCACCTGGCCCGGCTCAAGCAGAAGCTGCAGCTCACGCCGGCCCAGGAGCCGGCCTGGCAGGCCTTCACCGCGGCCATGCCGCAGCCGCCGGCCCAGCGCCCCGACCCGGCCGAGATGGAGAAGCTGAGCACGCCCGAGCGCCTGGACCGCATGAAGGCCATGCGCGACGCGCGCGCCGCCGACATGGACCGCATGAGCGCGGCCACCAAGAGCTTCTACGCCCAGCTGACGCCGCAGCAGCAGAAGGTCTTCGACCAGTCGGCCATGCCCCGCCACGGCGGCTGGCACCACGGCGGCAACTGAGGGCCCGCGCGGCGCCGCTCAGAAGCGCCGCGCGTAACGCAGCAGCAGGAAGTTCTCCCCGGGGTTGGGCTCGCGCAGCCCCGCGTTGGAGACATGCATCAGGCGCAGGCTGATCTCCTGCTCACCGGCCGCCCCGAAGCTTAGGCCCAGGCCCAGCGTGTCGACGAAATTCCACGTCGTGCTGAACTGCTTGCGCTCGCGCCGGTAGCGCCTGTCGTTCAGGCTCAGCCCGGCGCCCGCTTCGATGAACCAGGGCGAGGCGCCGCCCGCCCACCGCCAGCGCAGCATGGGCGACACGGCCAGCTGCGTGAAGCTGGCGTGGCCGCCGCCGGGCTCGCGCGCCCGCCAGTGGGCCAGCCAGGCCTCGGTCGCCACCGACCAGGACGAGTCCGCTTGCGCAGGCGCGCCCGCGCCCTTCCACGGCCACCACGCCCCCAGCGCGGCCATGGCGGTGCCGTGCACGCTCACCCCGCCCTCGGCCAGGTAGGCGCCGCCCGGGCGCCAGTCCTGCGCCAGGGCCAGCCCCGGGAACACCAGGGCGGCACCGGCCAGGAACGACGCGACGCGAGGCGGCATGCAGCGACTGTGGCAGCGCCGGCTGCCGAGCCGTGCGCGCCGGCTGCAAATCAGGCGCGGCCCGTCATGCACATGCGGCGGGCGCTGCCAGGGCCCATCGCCGGGCGCCTACAGCGCCGGTGCGTCCCACCCGCCTGCAAGGCCCGCGCGTAAGCCGCAAGGGCTTGCCGTCCTACAGGGGCGCCACGGGCCGCACCGCCTAATGGATCGCTCCTACAACCATGACCCGCGCGATGACCGATCCCCAGGCCAGCGCCCCGGCCATCACCGTCATGACGGTGAACATCCACAAGGGCTTCACCACCTTCAACCGCAGGTTCATCCTGCCCGAGCTGCGCGACGCGGTGCGCACGGTGGGGGCGGACGTGGTGTTCCTGCAGGAGGTGATGGGCACCAACGGCCACCACGCCAAGGCCGAGGCCGTGGACGAGCCGCACTACGAGTTCCTGGCCGATGAGATCTGGCCGCAGTACGCCTACGGCCGCAACGTGGTCTACCCGCGCGGCCACCACGGCAATGCGGTGATGTCCAAGTTCCCCATCGTGCACCACGCCAACCACGACGTTTCCATGCCCGGACCCGAGAAGCGCGGCCTGCTGCATTGCGTGCTGGAGGTGCCGGGCCACGCGCAGCACCTGCACGCGATCTGCGTGCACCTGGGGCTGGCCGAGTCGCACCGCCAGCAGCAGCTGGAACTGCTGTGCGAGATGGTGCGCGGCGAGGTGCCGGCCGACGCGCCCCTGATCGTCGCCGGCGATTTCAACGACTGGCGCCGGCGCGCGCACGAGGTGCTGGAGCGCGGCGCCGGCCTGCACGAGGTCTTCGTCAGTGCCTATGGGGAATCCGCGCGCACCTTCCCCGCGCGCTTCCCGCTGCTCTCGCTGGACCGCATCTACGTGCGCAACGCCTCCGTGCACCTGCCGGTGGTGCTGCCGCGCCGCCCCTGGTCGCACCTGTCCGACCACGCCCCCCTGGCCGCGGAGATCCACCTGTGAACCCGCACTGGATCGAAGGCAACCGCTTCCACCTGCTGGAGAACGGGGAGACCTTCTTCCCGCGCGTGTTCGAGGTCGTGGCCGCCGCGCGCCGCGAAGTGGTGGTGGAGACCTTCATCCTGTTCGAGGACGAGATCGGCCTCGCGCTGCGCGACGCGCTGGTCCAGGCGGCGCGCAACGGCGCGCAGGTCGACATCACGGTGGACGGCTTCGGCTCGCCGGGCTTCACCGACGCCTTCCTGGACTCGCTGCAGGAGGCCGGGGTGCGCCTGCATGTGTTCGACCCGGGCCGCCGCCTGCTGGGCTGGCGCACGAACATGCTGCGGCGCATGCACCGCAAGATCGTGGTGGTGGATGGCGAACTCGCCTTCGTCGGCGGCATCAACTACTCGGCCGACCACGTGGCCAGCTTCGGCCCCGAGGCCAAGCAGGACTACGCGGTGGAGATCCACGGCCCGCTGGTGGCGGAGATCCACCGCTTCACGCACCTGGCCCTGGCCCAGGGGCAACGCTGGCAGCGCGCGCGCAACTGGTGGCGGCGCCGCCGTCGCCTGCGGGCCCGGCCCGAGGACCTTCCGCGCGCGGGCGAAGCGCAGGGCATGCTCGTGGTGCGCGACAACGGCCTGCACCAGGCCGACATCGAGCGCCACTACCGCATCGCGATCCGGTCCGCGCGCGAGCGCGTGGTCATCGCCAACGCCTATTTCTTCCCCGGCTACCGGCTGATCCGCGAGCTGCGCCGCGCCGCCCGCCGTGGCGTCGACGTGCGCCTGATCCTGCAGGGCCAGCCCGACATGCCCATCGTGAAGATCGCGGCCAGCATGCTGTACCACCGGCTGCTGGGCGCGGGCGTGCGCATCTTCGAGTACTGCGAGCGGCCGCTGCACGGCAAGGTCGCGCTCATGGACGCGGAGTGGGCGACCGTGGGTTCCAGCAACCTGGACCCGCTCAGCCTGGCGCTCAACCTGGAGGCCAACGTCGTGATCCGCGACCGCGGCTTCAACGCGCGGCTGCACGAGCGGCTGTCGCACCTGATGCAGCACAGCTGCCGCCAGGTGCAGCCGCAGGCCCTGGGCGAGCTGCGGGGCTGGGCCTGGCTGCGCAGCTGGGTGGCCTTCCACTTCACGCGCCGCTACCCGGCCTGGGCCTCGTGGCTGCCGCGCCACGTGCCGCGGCTGCGGCCCGCCTCGCACGACCACCTCACCGAACCCTACACGGCCAGGAAGGGCTGAGACGACCATGCAGCGCGCCTACCCGCACGAGGTCCACCCGCCTGCCCCGCAGGGCACGGGCCCTGCGTCGGCGCCGGGCCGCGGTACACCCCCCGGGCGCGCCGCGCCGCAGGACGCGGACGCCGACACGGACACCGCCCGGCCCTCTCGCTGGCGGCGGCTGGGGCAGCTGCTCTCGGTGCTCTTCTTCGCCGCCGTGGTCTGGCTGCTGCAGCGCTATGCGCGCCACCTGGACTGGGGCGAGATCGGCCGCTCCCTGGCTGCGACGCCCACGCCCATGCTGGCCGCGGCGGTGGGACTGGCCGCCGCCAGCCACCTGCTGTACAGCTGCTTCGACCTGATAGGCCGCCGCTACACCGGCCACAGCCTCCCGGCGCCCACGGTGATGACGGTGAGCTTCGTGAGCTATGCCTTCAACCTCTGCATTGGCTCCATCGTCGGCGGCGTGGGCTTCCGCTACCGCCTCTATTCCCGCCTGGGCCTGTCCAAGGGGGTCATCACCCGCATCGTCTCCATGAGCATGCTCACCAACTGGCTGGGCTACAAGCTGCTGGCCGGGCTGCTGTTTTTGTTCCGGCCGCTGCAGCTGCCACCCACCTGGCACATGGGCAACCACGGCCTGCAGTGGCTGGGCGCTGTGCTGGTGCTGATCTCGGCCAGCTACCTGGTGGCCTGCGTGCGCAGCGGCGACAAGACCTGGACCGTGCGCGGCCACGAGCTGTACCTGCCGCCGTGGCGCATGGCCGCGCTGCAGATGGGCATCTCGGCCCTCAACTGGATCCTCATGGCCGGCATCATCTGGGTGCTGCTGGGCCGCGTGCTGCCCTACGACGACGTGCTGACCGTGCTGCTCATAGGCGCCATCGCCGGGGTGGTGGCGCACGTGCCGGCGGGCCTGGGCGTGTTCGAGTTCGTCTTCCTGGCGCTGCTCTCGCACCGCGTGCCGCAGAGCCAGCTGATCGGGGCACTGCTGGGCTACCGGGCGGTCTACTACATCGGGCCGCTGGTCCTCGCGGCCGTGCTCTACCTGGGCATGGAACTGCACGCGCGTCGCCAGCGCCGTGAGGGCGCGGTGGCACAGGAGTCCGCATGACACAGGCGCAGTTGCGCGGCGAGACCGACCTCGCGGGCTTCCACGCCGAGGTGCGGCACCTGCTGACGCAACAGGTGCCGCCCGAGGCCGTGCAATGGGAGGCCTGCGCCTGCCGCGACGACCTGTACCTGCCGCAGGACCCCAGCCCGCGCACGCCGGGTCCGGGCAAGGCCGCCGCCGCCATCGTGCCGGCCTCCTTCCTGCGGCTGTCCGAGGTGGTGCTCATGCACAGCGACCCCGGCCGCTTCGACCTGCTCTACCGCCTGCTGTGGCGGCTGGTGCACGAGCCCGGGCTGCGGCACGACCCGGTGGACCCGCAGATGCTGCAGGCGCAGCAGATGGGCCAGGCCGTGCGGCGCGACCTGCACAAGATGAAGACCCTGCTGAGCTTCCGCAACGTCGGCGCCGGCGCCGGCGGGCACCCGATGCTGCTGGCCTGGCACGAGCCCGCGCACCACATCGTGGAGGCCCTGGGCCCCTGGTTCGCGCTGCGCCATCCCGGCGCCCGCTGGGCCATCCTCACGCCCGGGCGCTGCGTCGAGTGCGACGGCCGCAGCCTGCACGTGGCGCCCGGGCTGGCGCGCGCCTTCGCACCCGCCGAGGGCGACGGCCCCGACGCCTGGCTGGCGGCCTACTGGCGGGCCTTCGACGGCCAGGCGATCGCGCTGGACCGCGCGCATGGACCGCGGGAATGACAGCGGCGCCCAGGGCTTCGCGGACCTCAAGGCCCGCACCATGGCCTGCCGCGAATGCACTATCGGCGCCCGGGCGACACAGTCGGTGGTGGGCGAAGGGGACCCGCACGCGCCGCTGATGCTGGTGGGCGAGCAGCCGGGCGACCAGGAAGACCGGCTCGGCCATCCTTTCATCGGCCCCGCCGGCCATCTGCTGTCCACCGCGCTGCACCAAGCCGGTATCCCGCGCGATCGCTGCTTCGTCTCCAACGCGGTCAAGCACTTCAAGTTCGAGCTGCGCGGCAAGCGCCGCCTGCACAAGTCGCCGGGCGTGCGCGAGATCGACGCCTGCCGCCACTGGCTGGAGGACGAGATCGCGCGGGTGCGGCCGCAGGCCCTGGTGGCGCTGGGCGCGAGCGCCGCGCGCAGCCTGCTGGGGCGCAGCATCGGCGTCACCGCCCTGCGGGGCCAGTGGCTGGCGCACGAGGACGGCCTTCCCGTGCTCATCACGCTGCACCCTTCGGCACCGCTGCGCGGCCCGCCCGGGGAGCGCGACGCCGCGCTGGCCGCCTTCGTGCGCGACCTGGCGCAGGCCCGCCGCGTCTTCGGCTGAGCAAGCGCGTACATCCGGCACAGCACGCAATTGGCAACAGAATCCACAGGTTCGCGCTGCTAAGATTCGCGCCGCGACGGCCAGCCCGTCCATGACCGCCGTCCCCGTCACGCCGAACCTGTCCCCGCATCCCCTTTTTTCCTGAATGCCCGTCGCCCTCGCAGGACGCGCCCCTGCCACCTTCGAGATCAAGAGCGCCCACCTGCCCCTGGTCTCGCTGCTGCTCAAGTCCGCTGACCTGGCTGCGCTGGCCAGCGAGCTGAAGGAGCGGTTCGGCGACATGCCCGACTTCTTCGACCGCGACCCGCTGGTGGTGGACCTGAGCCCCCTGCAGGGCGAGGACGCGATCGATTTCCCCGCCCTGGCCCAGCTGCTTCGCGGCCACCGGCTGATGCCCGTCGCAGCCCGCGGCGGCAGCGCCGCGCAGATGGCCGCGGCGCTGGCGGCGGGCCTCGCGCCCGCGCCCGACGCGGCCCCTGTCGTGAGCCGCCCGGCGGAAGCCCCGGCGCCTGCGGCCGCGCCGCCCGCCGCGGTGGCGCCCCCGCCGGCCGTGCCCAGCAGCGCGCTGGTGATCGACAAGCCGCTGCGCTCGGGCCAGCAGGTCTACGCCCGCGGCCGCGACCTGGTCGTCTTCTCCATGGTCAATCCCGGGGCGGAAGTGATCGCGGACGGCCACATCCACGTCTACGCGCCGCTGCGCGGCAAGGCCATCGCGGGTGCGCGCGGCAACACCGAGGCACGCATCCTCTCGCTCTGCCTGGAGGCAGAGCTCGTCTCCATCGCCGGCATCTACCGCACCAGTGACGTGCCACTGCCGGCCGAACTGCTGGGCCAGCCGGCCCAGGTGCGGCTGGACGGCGGCACCGCGGGCAAGCTGGTCCTGGAAGCGCTCAGGGCCTGACCCACCGAATGAAGGAAACCATGGCAAGAATCATCGTCGTCACCTCTGGCAAGGGCGGGGTGGGCAAGACCACCACCAGCGCCAGCTTCGCCTCCGGCCTCGCCCTGGCGGGCCACAAGACCGCCGTCATCGACTTCGACGTCGGCCTGCGAAACCTGGACCTCATCATGGGCTGCGAGCGGCGCGTGGTGTACGACCTGGTCAACGTGATCCATGGCGAAGCCAACCTGCACCAGGCCCTCATCAAGGACAAGGCCTGCGACAACCTCTTCGTGCTGGCCGCCTCGCAGACGCGCGACAAGGAAGCGCTCACGCGCGAGGGCGTCGAGAAGGTGCTGACGGACCTGGCCGGCATGGGCTTCGAGTACATCGTGTGCGACTCGCCCGCCGGCATCGAGACGGGCGCGCTGATGGCCATGCACTTCGCCGACGAGGCGCTCGTGGTGACCAACCCCGAGGTCTCCTCGGTGCGCGACTCGGACCGCATCCTGGGCATGCTGTCGTCCAAGACCAAGCGCGCCATCGAGGGCAAGGAGCCCGTGAAGGAGCACCTGCTCATCACCCGCTACAACCCCAACCGCGTCGACCAGGGCCAGATGCTCTCGCTGGAGGACATCCAGGACATCCTGCGCATCCCGCTGATCGGCGTCATCCCCGAGAGCGAGAGCGTGCTGCAGGCCTCCAACCAGGGCACGCCCGCCGTCCACCTCAAGGGCAGCGACGTCTCCGAGGCCTACAAGGACGTGGTGGAGCGCTTCCTGGGCGCCGAGAAGCCCCTGCGCTTCGTGGAGCCGCAGAAGGCCGGCTTCCTCAAGCGCCTCTTCGGGGGCCGCTGAGCCATGGCATCGTTCTTTTCATTCCTGCTCGGCGAGAAAAAGAAGACGGCCAGCGTCGCCAAGGAGCGGCTGCAGATCATCCTCGCCCACGAGCGCAGCGGCCGCAACCCCGGCCAGCCGGACTACCTGCCGGCGCTGCAGCGCGACCTGGTCGCGGTGATCAGCAAATACATCAAGATCGACCCCAACGACATCAAGGTCCAGCTTGACCGGCAAGACGACCTGGAAGTGCTCGAGGTGAAGATCGAATTGCCGGAAACCCGACCTGTCTGAACGGGCTTGCGGCACTACACTGAAGCAATGTCTTCAGTGCGCGTGACCCACCGCTACATGCACCCGGTCGACCGGGTGTTCGAGGCCTGGCTGAACCCGGCCATGGCGTCGCGCTTCTTCTTCGCGACCCGCACGGGCAGCGTCCTGCAGTGCGAGATCGAGGCCGAGCCCGGCGGCAGCTTCGTGGTGACCGACCGTCGACCGCATGCCGATGCCGACGAGAGCTTCTTCGACGCCGAGCACCGGGGCACCTACGCCGAGATCGTGCCCAACAACCGCATCGTGTTCGACTTCACCGTGGGGCCCATGGGCGCGCCCACCCGGGTCACGCTGGACTTCGTCCGCCTGGGCTCGGCCATCAGCGAGATCGTGCTGGAACACGAGCTGGGCGAGGAAGCCGACCCGCACGCCGCCTCGCGCGCGCGCCAGGGTTGGGAGCGCATGCTGGACCAGCTGGAAAAAGTGCTGGGAACGCGGCTGCGGCTGGGCTGAGGGCGCCGCCCTGCGCGCTAGCCGGAGGCCCGAGTGCGGGGCGCCGCAGGCGCGAGGGCTCAGCCCAGGGGCTTCACGCCGATCAGCAGGCCGTGCAGCACCATCGCGAACACCGCCCAGGCCACCAGGCCGACCGCCACGGTGAGCGCCGTGCCCGCGGCCGTGCCGGGCGGGTAGACCGTGCCGTTGGCGCGGTCGCGCTGGCGCGACGAACGGAAATCCAGCACGGCCCAGACCAGGAAGGCACCGAACAGCACCACGTCGGCGAGCACGCCCACCGCGAGCAGGTGGGCCAGGGCCCAGGTCTTCACCGCCAGCACCATGGGGTGGTGCAGGCGCGCCTTGATGCTGTTGCGCGGCACGTAGGCGGCGGCCAGCAGGACCATGGCCAGCACCATCAACAGCGCGGTGAGGTGCTTCATCCAGAACGGCGAGGCCCAGAGCACCACGGTGTCCGCCCGTGCCGCGCGGAAGCCCAGCACGATGAGCACGAAGCCGGCGATGGAGACCAGGGTGTAGAGACCCTTCCAGGCACCGGGGCCGATGCGTGCGACCGTGGCCGTGCGCCAGCCCTCGCCGAAGATGCGCACCGAATGCGCGCCCAGGAAGATCAGAAGCCCCAGCACCAGCATCGCCATCGCGTGTTCCCCTCGCGGTCGTCGGACCGCCAACCTCGGCGATTATGGCGGCGGGGGACGGCGTGCGCTGCGCGCGGGCTGGGCCGCATGGCAGAGTTGAACGCCAGGCGAACGGCTGACACTGACCCGACAGTCGGCCCCCTGCCTCGCGGCGCCGGCCTACAGCCGGGGCCGGCATGCTCACGCAGAGTCTGCAGTCATCGAGGATTTTCCATGGCCCGCCCGATCCGCCAGCTGCCCCGCCCCTTGCACAGCCGTGCGCTGCGCGTCCCTTCGCCGGTGCCCGTGCCCACGCCCTCGCACGAGAAGGGCGAGGAGGACCCGGACGTCTTCCGCGTCAACAAGGTGGACCGCAGCCGGGACGGCAAGCCGGCCGTGGGCAAGACCACGGCGCTGGGGAAGAAAACGGAACGCCCGGATGAAGGCCGGCCCGCGGGGCCCAGCGGGCAGAAGGAGCGGGCCCAGCACAACCGCCGGCACGCGAACAAGTAAGCGCCCTCCAGTGGACAGGCTGTTGCGCGAGGGCCGCGGGGCGGCACACTGCAGCCCATGTCCACGCCGCTCAACTACCGCCACCTCTACTACTTCTGGGTCGTCGCCAAGGAAGGCGGCATGGCCCGCGCCGCGGAGCGGCTGGACATGGCGGTGCAGACCGTGAGCGCGCAGGTGCGCATGCTGGAGCAGTCCCTGGGCCACGCCCTGCTCAAGCCCGCGGGCCGCGGGCTGGCCTTGACCGAAGCCGGCACGGCGGCCATGGCGCAGGCGGACCAGATCTTCCAGATCGGTGAGCAATTGCCGGCCGCCGTGCACGAAGCGGCCACCGGCCAGGGCCTTCGGCTGGCCGTGGGCATCGCCGAGGGGCTGCCCAAGCTGGTGGTCCGCCACCTGCTGGAGCCCGCGCTGCGTGACCCGCGCGTGCGCCTGCGTTGCGAGGAGGACGAGATCGAACGGCTGCTGGCGGACCTGGCGCTGCATCGGCTGGACGTGGTGCTTTCGGACGTGCCGCCGCCGCCCAACCCCAACCTGCGGCTGTACGGCCACAAGCTGGGGGAGGCGCCCATGGCCTGGTTCGCGCCCGCCAGCGTGGCGGCCCTCTGCGACCAACCCTTTCCGCAGTGCCTGCAGCACATGCCCATCCTGTTGCCCACCCACCAGGCGGCCGTCCGGCCCCGGCTCGACCAGTGGCTGGAACGCCACCAGCTGCGCCCTCGCCTGGCGGGCGAATTCGAGGACAGCGCCCTGCTGGCCGCCTTCGGCCGCAGCGGCATGGGCGCCTTCCCGGCCTCGCACTGGTCGCGCCAGGAGCTGCTGCAGGACCCGGACATGCGCCTGCTGGGCGAAACGCCGGAGGTGCTCGAGCACTTCCACCTGGTGTCCGCAGAACGCAAGATCCAGCATCGGCTGGTGCAGGCGCTGCTGGCCGTCCCCCCGGGCTGATCGCCACCGTGGAACAAGGCGGCCTGGGCCGCCTTGGAGAGGTCGTGGGCGATGCAGCGTGCACCGCCCTGGGCCCTGGCCCTGGATTCCAGGCGGGCGCGCCCTGAAGGCCTGCGATCAGGCTGTCTGCTGGATGCCGGCAATCATCCAGCCGCCGAAGCCCTGGCGCGCCTTGCTCAGGTGCCAGACCTCGTCCAGGTCGTCGGGCACGGCGCCCGCCTGCTCGCGGATGCTGCCCCTGAAGCGCACGCTCACCACGTAGCGTTCTGCTTCCTCGGCCACGTCGACCACCTGCGCAGTCAGGCCGAACACTTCGGTGTGTTGCACCGCCTCGCCGCGCTCGGCGATCTCGGCCCGCACGACCCCGAACATCTCGGGCGACAGGTAGTCGCGAAGGCGGTCCATGTCGCGGGCATCGTTGGCCGCCTGCAGCGCCATGAACTGGTCGCGCGCGGTGCGCTCGAAGCCCGCGGTGTCGAAGCCGGCCGGGATGTGGCCCACCGCCGCCGCGGCTGTCGCGGCTTGGCCGGCGGGCTCCAGGTGCGACCCGATCAGTCCCCCACCGCTGCCTGCGGCCGAGGACGGACGAAAGTGAACGTCCTGGACGGCGCCCGGCGCCCGGAACACACCCGGCGTCGCGGGCGGCGTGCCCCCGTAGGCCCCCGCCAGGGCGCCCCCGGATGCCGCGGCTCGCTTGCGCAACAGGAACGCGACGAGCGCCATTGCGGCCATGGCCACCAGGGCGACGCTCAGCATGCTGGCCAGCGCCCCGCCCAAGCCGAAGTGCGAGGCCAGGGCGGCGATGCCCAGGCCGGCCGCGATGCCGGCCAGGGGCCCCATCCAGCTGCGCTGGGCCCCAGCCGCCGCTGCAGGGGCCGCTGGGGCCGCCGTTGAGCCTGCGGCAGGGGTCCCCTGCCCGGGCGTGCCGGGCGTCGCGCCCGTGCCCGCCTGCTGCGCCGGCGCCGTGACGCTCTGGCGCTGCATGCCCGCCGATTTGCCGCCGCCCAGGCGCTTGGCCTCGGCGTTCATCCCGGCCGTCAGGCCCACGGCCAGCACCACGGCCATCCAGGCCAATGTCTTTCTCATCGCAAGGTCTCCTTCGCTGAAAAGCGTGAGACGCAAGGCTAGGGCGGCCGCGACACAGGAAAAAGAAGATCGATCCTGCTGGACGATCAGTAAAAACCGAAGTCTCTGCCGGGCCGGCAGCCCATACAGCTGTACAGACTCCCTTGGCGAGGAACCTAGGGACGCCGGACGCCGCCGCGCCGCCAGCACGCACGCGGCGCCCGCAACTTTTGTCTCGCTCTTTCTCTTATTTCTTCTATTTCAAATTAGTAGTAGTAGATAAGGGTCCCACCCCGCTGTGGACAACACCTCTTTCCTGAATGATTTCAAGGGCTTGGCGCCGTGACACGGCTGTGTCCAGCGGCGCTTCCGTGGTGTCTCGCAAAACTGCACAACTTGGGCGACGGGCCTTCGCCTGTGGATAACCGGGCAGTTGCGCGGGAACTTTCCCCAGGGTTGTCCTTGACCTGTGAAACAACCTGGAAGGCCGCAAGAACGGGGACTGCGAGCCCCGGATGCTCAGTGGCCGGTTCGAAGTTCCCGGACGCCACGGCCCAGCTTGCGTCGCAGCAGGGCGCGCAGGGTGACGCCATCCGCGTACCCGATGCCGGCGGCGATCTGGTCGACGCTCTGGCTGCCCGTGCGCAGCAAATGCACGGCGCGCTCGATCCGCAGGTCCTGGAAGTACGACAAGGGCGTTTTGCCCAGCACGCGCTGCAAGCGCCTGGCCAGGGTGCGTTCGCTGGTGCCCGCGGCCGTTGCGGCCTCGGTCAGCGAAAAGCCGTGCGCGAGCTGTTGCCGCGCCCAGGCTTCGAAACGCTCGACCACGGGGTCTGAATGGGCCAGGTGATCGGGGATCACGAACTGGGCTTGGGACCCGCTCGGTTCGATGAGCAGGTAGCGCGCCACCAGGGCCGCCAGGACGGGACTGCGGCTGCGGACGATGCTCAGCGCGAGGTCGATGTGGGCCAGGGCAGCGCCGGCCGTCGTGAAGCGGTCCGACGTGACGAGCATCCGCGATTCATCGAGGACGACGTCGGGAAAGCGTTGGCGGAACGAGGGTGCCAGCCACCATGAGGTGGTGGCACGCTGCCCGTTCAGCAGCGCGCTTTCTGCCAGCAGGAAACTGGCGGTGCAGGCAGCCCCCGTGCTCGCACCCTGCTGGTCCCAATGCCGCAACACCTCTGCCGCGTCGCCCACATCCTGCTTGGCAAGCCGCGCGCTGAGGGTGTCCGGCATCTTCGCGCCCAGGGCCGGGATCAGCACTGCATCCGGCACCTGGGCGCTGTGGGCCGCTACCACGGGCACCGACAGGCCTTGCGCCGTTCGCACGCGCTGACGAACCCCGACCCGCGTCAACAGGAAAGGCGCCGGCGCCTGCGCAGGCTCGAGCGTGCTCGCCAGCTGGTTGGCCGTGTCCAGCGTGTCCGTGAGGGCCGCCAGGCCGAGGTCGAACACCCCGTCGAGCACGAGCAGATGGATCAGCATGGCAAGAATGGTAGCAACGATGGCGTTCCTGCCACTGGCACATTCGTGCCGTCCCTTCCAGACTGCGCATCCGGCACCTCGTGCCTGTCGTCAACCCAGAAGGACCTTGCCATGACCCGATTCGCCCTCTTCGTCCGCCTCGAAGCCAAGCCCGGCCAGGAAACCGCACTCGCCGAGTTCCTCGCCGGCGCGCTACCCTTGGCCAATGCGGAATCGGGCACCACGGCCTGGTTTGCCCTCAAGTTCGGGCCGTCGACCTTCGGTGTCTTCGATGCCTTCGCCGACGAGGCCGGGCGCGAGGCTCACCTGAACGGTGCGATCGCCTCGGCCCTGATGGCGAACGCAGCCACGCTGCTCAGCGCGCCGCCGAACATCGAGAAGGTGGATCTGCTGGCAGCGAAGCTGCCGGGCTGAATCGGGCGGGGCTGTTCACGCCCCGTGGCCGTGCGACGACTCGGACGTCGTCGACTCAGACGTCGATGTTCGCCGCCCGCAGCGCGTTCGTCTCGATGAAGTCGCGCCGCGGCTCCACCTCGTCACCCATCAGCATGGTGAACACGCGGTCGGCCTCGATCGCGTCGTCGATCTGCACGCGCAGCAGGCGCCGCACGTTCGGGTCCATGGTGGTTTCCCAGAGCTGCTCGGGGTTCATCTCGCCCAGGCCCTTGTAGCGCTGGCGCGAGGTGGCGCGCTCGGCTTCGGCGATCAGCCAGCGCATGGCCTGGCGGAAGTCGCCCACGCGCTCCTCCTTCTGCCGCTCGCCCTCGCCGCGGATCACGCGCGCACCCTCGTGCAGCAGGCCGCGGAAGGTCTCGGCGGCCTCGGCCAGGGCCGCGTAGTCGGCCCCGTGCACGAAGTCCTGCGTGACGATGCTGCTCTTCACGTTGCCGTGGTGGCGGCGGCTGATGCGCAGGATGGGCTTGTCGCTGCGGGCATCGAATTCGCCCGCCACCTCGGCCGGCACCTGGTTGTGCAGCCGGTCCAGCTCCTGCAGCTTGGCCTGCAGCGCCACGGCACTCTTCTCGGCGTCCTGCACCGTGTCCAGGTTCAGGCTCACGCCATCGGCGATCGCACGCAGGGCCTCGCGGTCCATGAAGCCCGAGAGGCGCTGGATCACCGCCTCGGCGACCTGGTGCTTGCGCGCCAGCTCCTGCAGGGTCTCGCCTTCGAGCAGCGTCGGCGTGGGGCCACCCGTCTCCACCTTGGCGCCGTTCAGTGCGATGCGCAGCAGGAACTTGTCCAGCTCGCCGCCGTCCTTGAGGTAAAGCTCCTCCTTGCCGGCCTTGACCTTGTAGAGCGGCGGTTGCGCGATGTAGATGTGGCCGCGCTCCACCAGCTCGGGCATCTGCCGGTAGAAGAAGGTGAGCAGCAGCGTGCGGATGTGGGCGCCGTCCACGTCCGCGTCCGTCATGATGATGATGCGGTGGTAGCGCAGCTTGGCGACGTTGAAGTCGTCGGTGTCGCCCTTGCCGTTCGAATTGATGGTGCCGGCCTTGCCGATGCCGGTGCCCAGCGCGGTGATCAGCGTGAGGATTTCATTGCTGGTCAACAGCTTCTCGTAGCGCGCCTTCTCCACGTTCAGGATCTTGCCGCGCAGCGGCAGGATGGCCTGGAACTTCCGGTCGCGTCCCTGCTTGGCCGAGCCGCCGGCGGAGTCGCCCTCGACGATGTAGATCTCGCACATCGCCGGGTCTTTCTCCTGGCAGTCGGCGAGCTTGCCGGGCAGGCCCATGCCGTCCAGCACGCCCTTGCGGCGAGTCATCTCGCGCGCCTTGCGAGCCGCTTCACGCGCACGCGCCGCCTCGATGATCTTGCCGACGATGGTCTTCGCGTCGTTGGGGCGCTCCAGCAGGTATTCGCCCAGCTTGGCCGCCACCACTTCCTCCACCGGGCCGCGCACCTCGCTGGAGACCAGCTTGTCCTTGGTCTGGCTGGAGAACTTGGGCTCGGGCACCTTCACGCTCAGCACGCAGGTCAGGCCCTCGCGCATGTCGTCACCGGTGATCTCGACTTTGGCCTTCTTGGCCAGCTCGTTCTCGTCGATGTACTTGTTGATCACGCGCGTCATCGCCGCACGCAGGCCCGTCAGGTGGGTGCCGCCATCGCGCTGCGGGATGTTGTTGGTGAAGCACAGCACCTGCTCGTTGTAGCCGCTGTTCCACTGCATCGCGACTTCCACGCCCACCAGCGTGTTCTGGTCGCTCATCTTCTCGCCCACCGCGTGGAAGGCGTTGGGGTGCAGCACCTGCTTGCCCTTGTTGATGAAGTCGACGAAGCCCTTCACGCCGCCGGCACCGGAGAAGTCGTCGCTCTTGCCGCTGCGCTCGTCGACCAGCTTGATGTTGACGCCGTTGTTCAGGAAGGAGAGCTCGCGCAGCCGCTTGGAGAGGATCTCGTAGTGGAAATCGTTGTTCTCCTTGAAGATGTCGGTGTCGGGCAGGAAGTGCACCTCGGTGCCCCGCTTGTCCGTCTCGCCGATGACCTTCATGGGCCGCACCTCGACGCCCTCGCGCATCTCTGTCACCGGGTTCTGCACGAAGCCGCGGCTGAATTCCAGCACGTGCACCTTGCCGTCGCGCCGCACCGTCAGGCGCAGCGTCTTGGACAGCGCGTTCACGCAGCTCACGCCCACGCCGTGCAGGCCGCCCGAGACCTTGTAGCTGTTCTGGTTGAACTTGCCACCCGCGTGCAGTTCCGTCAGCGCGATCTCGGCCGCCGAGCGCTTGGGCTCGTGCTTGTCGTCCATCTTCACGCCGGTGGGGATGCCGCGCCCGTTGTCCACCACCGAGATCGAGTTGTCGCTGTGGATGGTGACCACGATGTCGTCGCAGTGGCCGGCCAGGGCCTCGTCGATGGAGTTGTCCACCACCTCGAACACCAGGTGGTGCAGGCCGGTGCCGTCCGAGGTGTCGCCGATGTACATCCCCGGGCGCTTGCGGACCGCCTCCAGGCCTTCCAGGATCTGGATGGCATCGCTGCCATACGCGTCGCTGCCCGCGGTCGATGCAGGGTTCGTCGGGTTTTCTTCGGACATCAGTCGGACTTTCTCGAATGCTTGAAGGACCGAACCCGCCGGTGGGGCGGGCTCGGTGCCGGGTGGCGGGTGCGCGGCGCGCGCCTCAGATGCGCATCGGCATCACCACGTACTTGAAGTTGTCGTTGTCGGGCAGGGTGAGCAGCGCGGAACTGTTGGCGTCCTGCAGGTCCAGGCGCACCATGTCCTGCTCCATGTTGGCCAGGGCGTCGATCAGGTAGGTCACGTTGAAGCCGATCTCGATCGCGTCGCCGCCGTAGTCGATGTCGAGTTCGTCCATCGCCTCTTCCTGCTCGGCGTTGTTGCTCGCCACGCGCAGCGTGCCGGGCTCGATGTTCAGGCGCACGCCCTTGAACTTCTCGCTGGTCAGGATGGCGGTGCGCTGCAGGCTGGCCAGGAGCGGCACGCGGCCCAGGGTGACGCTGTTCTTGTGGTTCTTGGGGATGACGCGGTTGTAGTCGGGGAACTTGCCCTCGACCAGCTTGGTGACGAACTCCATGCCCTCGAAGCTGAACTTCGCCTGGTTGCTGGCGAACTGCATCTCGATCGCGCCCTCGGCGTCGTCGGACAGCAGCCGCTGCATTTCCAGCACGGTCTTGCGCGGCAGGATCACTTCCTGGCGCGGCACTTCCTTGTCCAGCGTGGCGCTGGCCCAGGCCAGGCGGTGGCCGTCGGTGGCCACCAGCGAGAGCTGCCTGCCCTCGGCAACGAAGAGGATGCCGTTGAGGTAGTAGCGGATGTCATGCACCGCCATCGCGAAGGAGACCTGGTTCAGCAGGTCCTTGAGCACCTTCTGCGGCACCGAGAAGGCGGGGCCGAAGTTGGCGGCTTCCTGCACCAGCGGGAAGTCTTCGGCAGGCAGCGTCTGCAGCGTGAAGCGGCTCTTGCCGCCCTTGAGCACCAGCTTGTTCTGGCTGCTCTCCAGGCTCACCGTCTGGTCGGCCGGCATGGTGCGCAGGATGTCGATCAGCTTGCGCGCGCCCACCGTGGTGGTGTAGCTGCCTGCGTCGCCGTCCAGTTGCGCGGTGGTGCGGATCTGGATCTCCAGGTCGCTGGTCGTGAACTGGATCGCGGGGCCGTTCTTCCTGATCAGGACATTGGCCAGGATCGGCAGCGTGTGCCGGCGTTCGACGATGCCAGCCACCTGCTGGAGGACGCCGAGCACGCTTTCCTGGGTGGCCTTCAAGACGATCATGTCTGCCTCTTCCTTCTGAATGTCTTCTATTTCAAATCGTGTTGTAACCGCCAGGGGCCCGCCCGCTGTGGACAACCGTTATTTTCGCTGTTTTTTCAAGCACTTGGGCCCCTGGCGCGGCCGCCCCGTGCCGCCGGGCGCCTGTTTCGGCTTGCAACCGGCCGCCGCGGCCCCATGCGGGTGTTTTTCACCCTTTCAGGGTCTGTTCCAGCACGTGCAGTTGCTGGTTGAGCTCGGTGAGCTGCTGGCGCTCGCCGGCGATCTTGCGCACCGCGTGCAGCACGGTGGTGTGGTCGCGGCCGCCGAACAGCTCGCCGATCTCCGGCAGGCTCTTCTGGGTCAGCTCCTTGGCCAGGTACATGGCGATCTGCCGCGGTCGCGCGATCGAGGCCGGCCGCTTCTTGGAATACATGTCGGCGACCTTGATCTTGTAGTAGTCGGCCACCGTCTTCTGGATGTTCTCCACCGAAATCTGCCGGTTCTGGATCGAGAGCAGGTCGCGCAGGGCCTCGCGCGCCAGCTGGATGGAGACTTCCTTCTGGTTGAAGCGTGAATAGGCCAGGATCTTGCGCAGCGCGCCTTCCAGCTCGCGCACGTTGGAGCGCACGTTCTTGGCGACGAAGAAGGCCACTTCCTCGGGCATCTCGGCGCCCTCCGCGCGCGCCTTGTTGATCAGGATCGCCACCCGCATCTCCAGCTCGGGCGGCTCAATGGCCACCGTCAGGCCGGAGTCGAAGCGCGAGACCAGGCGCTCGTGGATGTCCGTCAGGCCCTTGGGATAGGTGTCCGAGGTCATCACGATGTGGCTCTTCTTGGCCAGCAGGGCCTCGAAGGCGTTGAAGAACTCCTCCTGGGTGCGGTCCTTGTTGGCGAAGAACTGCACGTCGTCGATCAGCAGCAGGTCCAGCGAGTGGTAGCGCTCCTTGAACTCGTCGAAGGTCTTGCGCTGGTAGGCCTTGACCACATCCGAGACGAACTGCTCGGCGTGGATGTAGAGAACCTTGGCCTGCGGCCGGTCCTGCAGCAGCTTGTTGCCCACCGCGTGCACCAGGTGGGTCTTGCCCAGGCCCACGCCGCCGTAGATGAACAGCGGGTTGTACAGCTGGCCGGGCGTGCCCGACACGTGCATGGCCGCGGCGCGCGCCATGCGGTTGGCCGTGCCTTCCACCAGTGTCTCGAAGGTGAGCGCGCTGTTGAGCCGGGTCTTGAAGCCCGGGGCGCTGTCCTCGGCCATCTCGGCCGGCTCCGGGGCCGCACCCATCTCCACGGAGGCGGGTGCGACGAACGTGCGGGCGCTGGCTTCCCGGGGAGTGAGCGCCAACTCGAGCTGGACCGGCTGGCCGTAGAGCTTTTCCAGCGTCCCGGCGATGCGGGAGGCGTACTGGGCCCGGATCCAGTCCAGCTTGAAGCGATTGGCCACGAACAGCGTGACCTTGGAGAAATCGTCGGACACCTGCGCCGCCAGCGGCTTGATCCAGGTGTTGTATTGCTGCTCCGGCAGCTCCTGCGCCAGCTGTTCCACGCACGCCTGCCACAGGCTGTCCCCCGCGCCCAGGCTGGCCGTGCTCGCCAGCTTTTGTTGCCCCTCACTCATGTCGTTTGCTTGCTGCCCTTGTGGATATGTCGTTTTCAGGAAGCAGCGCATTCTAGGATGTCCCTACCTTATCCACAAAGCGGTTTCGGCCCGCGCAAGCAGCGCCAGCTCAACATCAAGCACTTTGTCACGGGCCGGGCCGCGCAGGGCCCCGGCGCCCCGCGGGCCGGGCCGGAAGCGGGCGCTCACGCGCCGCCCCAGGGAAGCGTCCGCGCGGCTGCGGCTTGGGGACAACAAGCCTATCTCCTTGCCGGCATTGGACTTTTCAGCGATAATGCCGGGTTTCCCCTTGAGAGAACAACCATGAAACGCACCTACCAGCCTTCCAAAGTGCGCCGTGCCCGCACCCACGGGTTCCTCGTTCGCATGAAGACACGTGGTGGCCGCGCCGTCATCAACGCCCGCCGCGCCAAGGGCCGCAAGCGCCTGGCCGTCTGACGCGCCTAGGGCGCCTGCACAGCCTGGCGCCGCCTGACCCGTGCAGCGGTTGAAGACCAAGGCGCAGTTCCAGGCCGCAATGGCCGCCGGAACCGTTGCCCGCACCGCGCACTTCGCGTTGCATCGCATGCCGCTGGACGCGAGCGCAGGGCCTGGGGAGTCCGTGGAATCCGCAGCCGGGGGGCGCGCGCAAGCCGTCCCCGGGGCCGATGTCCCGGCACCGCAGGCCCTGTTTGCTGTCCGGCTCCCGGCCAGCGAACCCTGGGTCGGCGTGGTGCTGCCCAAGCGCTGGGCCAGGCGCGCCGTCACGCGCAACGCCATCAGGCGACAGGTCTACGCCGTGAGCCGGGACATCGAGTCTTCCCTGCCGCCAGCCGCCCACGTGGTGCGGCTGCGCACCGGCTTTGACCGCGCCACCTTCACCAGCCCCAGCTCGGTGCCGCTCAAGCAGGCGGTCCGCGCCGAGCTGAAGCAGCTGTTCGCGCGCGCGGGGCGGTCCTGATGCGCGCCCTCCTGCTGGCCCTGATCCGGGCCTACACGCTCACCTTCGGCGCGTGGATGCGGCCCAGCTGCCGCTTCGCGCCCAGCTGCTCCGTCTATGCGCGCCAGGCCGTCCAGCGGCACGGCGCCGCCTGGGGCAGCGCGCTCACCCTCCATCGCCTCGCACGCTGCGGCCCCTGGTGCCAGGGCGGCGACGATCCCGTGCCAGTGGAAAGGCCCCGGCTTTTCTCCCGACTGGTCGAACCCTCCAGCAAGAACAACTCATGACCGACATCCGCCGAACCATCCTGTGGGTGATCTTTGGCTTCTCCATGGTCCTTTTGTGGGACCAGTGGCAGGTGTACAACGGCCGCCAGGCGACCTTCTTCCCGCAGCCGAACAAGGTGGCCAGCGCCACCGCGGCGGCCAAGGGCGGCGCGTCCTCGGTGCCGGCGCCCACGGCGGGCGCGGCCTCGGCCGCGAACCCGGCCGCCGTGCCTGGCGCACCGGCCGGCGCCACCGGCCTCGCCCCGGCGCCCGCCGCGGAAAAGGTGGTTGTCACCACCGACCTGCTCAAGCTGACCTTCGACACCGAGGGCGGCTCGCTCATAGGCGCCGAGTTCCTCAAGCAGGAGAACGACCAGCGCAACGGCACCCTGGTGCTGCTGTCCGACGAGCCGGGCCACACCTATGTGTCGCAGACCGGCCTGATCGGCGGCGACTTCCCGAACCACAAGACGGTGATGGCCTTCAGCGGCGAGCGCCAGCTCAAGGACGGCCAGGACCAGCTGGTGGTGCGCTTCGAGTCGCCCGAGAAGAACGGCGTCAAGCTGGTGAAGACCTACACGCTGCGCCGCGGCGCCTATGACATCGCGGTTCGCCACGAGGTGGTCAACACCGGCACCGTGCCGGTCAGCCCGCAGCTGTACCTGCAGATCGTGCGCGACGGCACCCACCTCACCAGCGGCTCGTCCTTCTATTCCACCTTCACCGGGCCGGCCGTCTACACCGACCGCTTCCAGAAGGTCACCTTCGCCGACATCGACAAGGACAAGGCCGACTTCCAGAAGAAGGCCGACACCGGCTACGTGGCGATGGTGCAGCACTACTTCGCCAGCGCCTGGATCCTGCCGCAGGGCATACAGCGCGACTACTTCATGCGCAAGATCGACGCCGCCGACTACGCGGCCGGCATGATCACCCCGCTGGAGAGCATCGCCCCCGGCGCGACCAAGGTGGTGGACGCGAAGTGGTTCGCGGGCCCCGAGGACGAGCGCATGCTGGAGAAGGTCGCGCCCGGCCTGGACTACGTCAAGGACTACGGCAAGCTCTACATCATCGCCAAGCCGCTGTACTGGCTGCTCTCGCACATCCACGCGGTGATCGGCAACTGGGGCTGGTCCATCATGGCGCTGGTGCTGCTGATCAAGGTCGCCTTCTACTGGCCGCAGGCCAAGGGCTACCAGAGCATGGCCAAGATGAAGGCCATCAACCCCCGGGTCATGGCCCTGCGCGAGCGCCTGAAGGACAAGCCGCAGGAGATGCAGCAGGAGATGATGAAGATCTACCGCGAGGAGAAGGTCAACCCCATGGGCGGCTGCCTGCCCGTGGTGATCCAGATCCCGGTCTTCATCTCGCTGTACTGGGTGCTGCTGTCCTCGGTGGAGATGCGCGGCCAGCCCTGGGTGGGCTGGATCCACGACCTGTCCGTGGCCGACCCCTACTTCATCCTGCCGGCGTTCATGACGCTGACCACGCTGCTGCAGACCGCGCTCAACCCCGCCCCGCCGGACCCGGTGCAGGCCAAGATGATGTGGATCATGCCGCTGGCCTTCAGCGTGATGTTCTTCTTCTTCCCGGCCGGCCTGGTGCTGTACTGGATCACCAACAACCTGCTGTCGATCGCGCAGCAGTGGCTGATCAACACCCGCATGGGCGTGCCGCCGCAGTTCAACCTGCCCAAGTTCCGCTGAGGCCCGCGGGGCCTGCGCATGCTCGCCCGGCACAGCGATCCCATCGCCGCCATCGCCACCGCCCCGGGGCGGGGCGCGGTGGGCATCGTGCGGGTGAGCGGCGCCGACGTAGGCCCGGTGATCGACGCGGTGTGCGGCCGCCGGCTGAAGCCGCGCGAGGCCACCTACCTCGCCTTCCGTGACGCGCAGGGCGGCCTCATCGACCAGGGCCTGGCCCTGCACTTCCCGGCCCCCCATTCCTACACCGGCGAGGACGTGCTGGAGTTGCAGGCCCACGGCGGCCCCGTGGTGCTGCAGCTGCTGCTGGCGCGCTGCCTGGAAGCCGGCGCGGCCCAGGGGCTTCGCGTGGCCCAGCCCGGCGAGTTCTCGCAGCGCGCCTTCCTGAACGACAAGATCGACCTGGCCCAGGCCGAGGCCATCGCCGACCTGATCGACGCCAGCACCGAGGCGGCGGCGCGCGGCGCGAGCCGCTCCCTGGCCGGCGAGTTCTCGCGCGAGATCCACGGCCTGCGCGACACGCTGGTGGACCTGCGCATGCTGGTCGAGGCCACCCTGGACTTTCCCGAGGAAGAGATCGACTTCCTGCAGAAGGCCGACGCCCAGGGCCAGCTCGACCGGCTGCGGGCCGCGCTCGAGGCCGTGCTGGGCCACGCCCGCCAGGGCGCGCTGCTGCGCGAGGGCATCCAGGTGGTCATCGCCGGCCAGCCGAATGCGGGCAAGAGCTCGCTGCTGAATGCGCTGGCGGGCGCCGAGCTCGCCATCGTCACCCCGGTGGCGGGCACCACGCGCGACGTGGTGAGCGAATCGATACAGCTCGAGGGCGTCCCGCTGCACGTGGTGGACACCGCCGGCCTGCGCGACAGCGAAGACCCGGTGGAGCGCATCGGCATCGAGCGTGCGTGGGGCCGCATCGCCAAGGCGGACGCCGTGCTCTTCCTGCACGACCTCACGCGCTGCGCGCAGCCCGCCTACCAGGCCGCCGACGCCGCGATCGCGCAGCGGCTGCCGCGGGACGTGCCGGTGGTCGATGTGTGGAACAAGCAGGACGCCGCGCCGGGCGCCGTGCCCGCCAGCGGGATCGCGCTCTCGGCCCGCACCGGCGCCGGCCTGGACGCGCTGCGCCGCCGCCTGCTGGAGATCGCCGGCTGGCAGCCCGGTGCCGAGGGCCTGTACATCGCGCGCGAGCGGCATGTGCACGCGCTGCGCCGCGTGGGCACGCACCTCGCGCAGGCCGACGCCCTGCTGGCCGCGCAGGCCCAGGCGCTGGACCTGCTTGCCGAGGAACTGCGGCTGGCGCAGAACGCGCTGGCCGAGATCACCGGCGAGTTCAGCGCGGACGACCTGCTGGGCGTCATCTTCTCGCGCTTCTGCATCGGCAAGTAGCCCGCGAGGCGCTTGCCGGCTGCGGATGGGCTGACAGGTTGCCCCGGCCCGCGCGCACCTGCCGCACTGTGCCGCCGGCGCAGTTTCAGGTGTAAGGAGATGTCAGCCCGGCTTGTGGCCGGGCAGCACGGCCACTATCGTGCACAGCCATGAACTCAGCCACGCTCTCCGCCACCCGCCCCGATGTGCAGGGCCTGGTCCAGGCTGTCGCACTGAACCAGACCATCGACGGGCTGGGCCTGGTGCTGAGCACCCCCAACTGGGAGCTGCTGGGCAGCTACCTGGTGCCCTGCAACCTGGCCCAGGGCCAGGTGCTGATCGAACAGGGCGGCGGCGACCGCTCGCTCTACTTCGTCGAGTCCGGCAGCCTGAGCGTGCACTTCGAGGACTCGCAGGGCCGCATCCGGCTGGCCATCGTCGGGCCCGGCTCGGCCGTGGGGGAAGGCGCCTTCTTCTCGCGCCTGCCACGCGGTGCCACCGTGCAGGCCGCCTCGCCCTCGCGCCTGTGGTGCCTGGCGCCCACGCGCTTCGGCGAACTGCGCAACCGCCACCCCGAGCTGGCGCTGGAGGTGGTCATGGCCCTGGGGTCGCTGGTCTCGCGCCGCCTGGTCAACAAGCCCAAGCGGGTCGCCGTCACCTGATGCCTGGCGCCCACGCGGCCCCGCGAATCCACTGGCGCGGCCCCCGGCAGGCCCTTACACTGGCCCTGCCGTATCCAACAAGGAACGCCGCGCAGGGATAGCCGGCTTCCCACCACTTCATGTCGCTTCGATCGATGCTGTTTCCGGGCCGGCGCACGCCTGCCGCCGACACCCCGGCCGCCACCGTGCCCACCCCCATCGAGCCGCGTAGCACCGCGCCCGCGCCCCAGGGCGCGCCGCCCAGCCGCAAGCAGGAACGCAGCGCCCACCGCGAGCAGCTGTACGCGGTGGTACGCGAATGCATGCTGCGCGCGGGCGTGCTGTCCTCCGGCTACAAGTTCAAGGTGCTGTCGCTGGACGGCCATGGGCGCAGCTTCCTCGTCATGATGGACCTGCTCGCCGGGGCCCAGCCCCCCGCCGACCCCGCGGCCGTCGAGGACGCCATCGCCCAGGCGGCCCGGCAGCGGCATGAGATCGAGGTCGAGGGCGTGTACTGGCGCTCGGCGGCCGTGCGCACCGAGGCCGCCGCCGCCCCGGCCGAGCCCGCGGTGCCCGCGCCCTCGCCGCTGCAGGCCCTGCGCGAAGCCTTCCGCGACCGGGACCGCGAGCGCGCCGCCGCCGGCGAAGGCGGCCAGGCCCCCCGCAGCTACACGCTGCTCACGGGCTTCGAGGACACCGAGATCAGCCCGGCCCAGCGCTCCCCGCTGGGCAACACCCAGTACGGCGAGCCCTGAGCACGCCGCCCCGGCGGCTCAGCGCAGCAGCGCCTCTTCCGCCGCGGCCAGGGCTTCGGGCGTGCCCGACAGCACCAGCACATCGCCTTCCGACAGGCGGCTTGCGGGCTCCGGGGCCAGGGCCCGCGCGCCCGCGCGCCGCAGGCTGACCACACGCACCCCGAGCGCCTGCAGGCCGAGCGCGTCCAGGGGCTGGCCCAGGCAGGCCACGCCCGCCGGCAGGCTGAGCGTGGACAGGCGCGCCTGGCCGATCTCATCGGCCGTGTCGTCGTCGGCGCCATGGAAGTACCCGCGCAAGAGGCTGTAGCGCGCGTCGCGTTGGTCCTGCACCAGCCGGATCACGCGCCGCATGGGCACGCCGACCAGCGCCAGGGCATGGCTTGCCAGCATGAGCGAGCCCTCCAGGGCCTCGGGCACCACCTCGGTGGCTCCGGCCGTGCGCAGCTTCTCCAGGTCGTGGTCGTCCTGCGTGCGCACGATCACCGGCACCTGCGGCGCATGGGCCCGCACCTGCGCCAGCACCTTCATCGCCCCGGCCACGTCCAGGTAGGTCACGACCACGGCGCTGGCGCGCGCCAGGCCGGCGGCCACCAGGGCCGGCAGCCGGGCCGCGTCGCCGAACTCCACTGAGTCGCCCGCGGCCGCGGCCTGGCGCACGCGGTCCGGGTCCAGGTCCAGGGCGATGGAGGGAATGTTCTCGCGCTCCAGCAGGCGGGCCAGGTTCTGCCCGCAGCGGCCATACCCGCAGATGATCACGTGGCGGTTGGTGTTGATGGACTTGCGCGCGATCTGGGTCATCTGCAGCGACTGCAGCATCCACTCGCTGGCCACCAGCTTCATCACGATGCGGTTGGCGTACATGACGATGAAGGGCGTGGCCAGCATGGACAGCACCATGGCCGCCAGCACCGGGTTCATGAGCGCACGGGGCAGCACGCCCTGCTCGGTGGCCAGGGTCAGCAGCACGAAGCCGAACTCGCCGGCCTGCGCCAGGTACAGGCCCGTGCGCAGCGACACGCCCATGCTGGCGCCGAAGGCGCGCGCCAGCACGGTCACGAGCACCAGCTTGAAGGCCACGGGCAGCACCAGCAGCAGCAGCACCAGCTCCCAGCGCTGCAGCACCAGCCGCCAGTCCAGCAGCATGCCGATGGTGATGAAGAACAGGCCCAGCAGCACGTCGTGGAAGGGCCGGATGTCGGTCTCCACCTGGTGCTTGTACTCCGTCTCCGAGATCAGCATGCCGGCGATGAAGGCCCCCAGCGCCAGCGAGAGCCCGGCCAGCTCGGTCAGCCAGGCCAGCCCCAGCGTGACGAAGAGCAGGTTCAGGATGAAGAGCTCCTCGCTGCGGCGGCGGGCCACCAGCGTGAGCCACCAGCGCATCACGCGCTGGCCGCCCGACAGCAGCAGCGCGATCACCAGCGTCGCCTTGCCGGCTGCCAGCAGCAGCGAGCGGGCCAGGTCTTCCGGCGGGCTGCCCAGGGCCGGGATCAGCACCAGCAGCGGCACCACCGCCAGATCCTGGAACAGCAGCACGCCCATCACCCGCTTGCCGTGCTCCGACTCCAGCTCCAGCCGGTCGGACAGCAGCTTGACCACGATGGCCGTGCTGCTCATCGCCGCCGCGCCCGCCAGTGCCAGCGCCGTCTGCCACTCCATGCGCCAAAGTCCGGGCGCGAGCGCGGCCAGGAACAGCGAGCCGGCCGTGATCACCGCCAGCGTGAGCACCACCTGCAGCAGGCCCAGGCCGAACACGTGCGTGCGCATCGCGCGCAGCTTGGGCAGGTTGAATTCGAGCCCGATGACGAACATCAGGAACACCACGCCGAATTCGCCCAGGTGGCGCATGGCCTCGGGCTCCTGGTCCACGCCCAGCGCGTGCGGCCCCACGATGGCCCCCACCACCAGGTAGCCCAGCATGGGCGGCAGCCGCATGGAACGGAAGGCCACCACACCCAGCACCGCGGCGAGCAGGTAGACCAGCGTGAGTTCCAGCGAGGACATCGCGCCATGCTACCAAGCGGGGCCGCGCCGCCACCCCGCCCGATAGAATCGCGTCCATGACACTGGACCGCGAGCGGGCACTTCGGCTGGCCGGGGAGACCTTCGACATCGAGGCCGCGGCCGTGCTCGGCCTCAAGCAGCGCACCGGCGAGGCCTTCGCGCGGGCGGTCGAGGCCATGCTTGCCGTCGTGGGCCGGGTGGTGGTGATGGGCATGGGCAAGAGCGGGCACATCGGCCGCAAGGTGGCGGCCACGCTCGCCTCCACCGGCACGCCGGCCCTGTTCGTGCACCCGGCCGAAGCCAGCCATGGCGACCTGGGCATGATCAAGCCGGTCGACCTGGTGCTGGCCATCTCCAACGGCGGCGAGAGCGAGGAGATCACCGCCATCCTGCCCGTGCTCAAGCGCCTGGGCGTGCCCCTGGTCGCGATGACGGGCAACGCGCGCTCCACCCTGGCCACGCACGCCGACATCGTGCTGGACACCGGCGTCGAGAAGGAGGCCTGCCCGCTCAACCTTGCGCCCACCGCCAGCACCACGGCCCAGCTGGCCATGGGCGACGCCCTGGCGGTGGCGCTGCTGGATGCGCGCGGCTTCAAGAGCGAGGACTTCGCCCGCTCGCACCCCGGCGGCGCGCTGGGCCGCAAGCTGCTGACCCACCTGTCGGACGTGATGCGCACCGGCGAGGCCGTGCCACGCGTGGGCGCCGACACGCCCTTCCCGGCCCTGATGCGCGAGATGAGCGCCAAGGGCCTGGGCGCCTCGGCCATCGTCGACGAGGCCGGCCGCGTGCTGGGCATCTTCACCGACGGCGACCTGCGGCGCCTGGTGGAGACCGGCGCCGACCTGCGCCAGGTGGCGGCGCGTGAAGTCATGCACCCCTCGCCGCGCACCATCCACCGCGGCGCACTGGCCGCCGAGGCGGCGCAGCTGATGGAGCAGTACCGCATCACCAGCGTGCTGGTGGTGGACGACGAGGGCCGCCTGTGCGGCGCGGTGAACAGCAACGACCTGATGCGGGCCAAGGTCATCTGATGGCCGCGCTCCAGTTCGCGCCCGAGCTGCTGCTCGCCGCCCAGGGCGTGCGGGTCGCCTTCTTCGACGTCGACGGCGTGCTCACCGACGGCGGCCTGTTCATGGGCGAGGCGGGCGAGTCGCTCAAGCGCTTCCACATCCTGGACGGGCTGGGCCTGAAGCTGCTGCAGAAAGCCGGCATCACACCGGTGGTCATCACCGGCCGCGATTCGGTGCCGCTGCGGCGGCGGCTGGAGGCGCTGGGCGTCACCCATGCGTGGTTCGGCACCGAGGACAAGCGCCCGGCGGCCGAGCAGGCGCTGGCGCAGCTGGGGGCCGACTGGTCGCAGGCCGCCGCCATGGGCGACGACTGGCCGGACCTGCCGGTGCTGCGGCGCGTGGCGTTCGCCTGCGCGCCCGCCAACGCCCATGCTGAGGTGCAGGCCGTGGCGCGCTACGTCACCCGGCTGGCGGGCGGCCACGGCGCGGCGCGCGAGTTCTGCGACCTGCTCCTGGTGGCCAGCGGCCGCTACGCCGGCCTGCTGGACGCCTACGCATGACGCGGGCCGGCTGAGCACATGGCGCAGGCGGGGACGCGCATCGGCGGGCTGGCGCGGCTGCGCGCCGGCTGGGACCAGATCACGGTGTACCTGCCGGTGATCCTGATCGGCCTGCTGGCCCTGGGCACCTACTGGCTGGCGCGCAACACGCCGGTGCTGTCCACGGCGCAGGAGCGCGCCGCACCCACGCACGACCCGGATTCCATCATGCGCGGCTTCTCGATCAAGACCTTCGACGCTGCCGGCCGGCTCAAGACCGAGGTCTATGGCACGGAAGCGCGCCACTACCCGGACACCGACACGCTGGAGATCGACCAGCCGCGCATCCGTTCCTTCGGCGAGGGCGGCGCGGTGACCGTGGCCACCGCCGCCAAGGGTATCAGCAATGGCGACGGCAGCGAGGTCCAGCTGCTGGGCCACGCCGTGGTCACGCGCGAGGCGAGCCAGGACGCCCGCGGCCAGGCCAGGCCGCGGCTGGAAGTGCGCAGCGAATTCCTGCAGGTCTTCCTGGACACCGAACGCGTCACCACCCGCAAGCCGGTGGAGATCCAGCGCGGCCAGGACCTGCTGTCGGCCGACGGCATGGACTTCGACAACATCACCCAGGTGCTGGAGCTGCAGGGCCGGGTGCACGGGCTGCTGCAGCCCAAGGCGCCGTGAGCAGCGCCCCCGCCGGTCCGCTGGTCTTCATCACGGGCGCCTCCAGCGGCATCGGCCAGGCCCTGGCGGCGCGCTACCACCGCGCTGGCTGGCGGCTGGCGCTGGTGGCCCGGCGCGCCGACGAGACGCGCGCCTGGGCGCTGGCGGCGGGCATTCCGGCCGGGCGCTTCGAGGTGCTGCAGGCCGACGTGGCCGACATCGACAGCATCACCGCCGCGGGCCGCGACTGCATCGCGCGCCTGGGGCTGCCGGACCTGGTCATCGCCAACGCGGGCATCAGCATCGGCGTGGACACCTCGCTGCGCGCGGACCTGGACGTGATGGCCCGGGTGCACGCCACCAACGTCATCGGCATGGCCGCCACCTTCCAGCCCTTCATCGCGGCCATGGTGGCGCGCGGTTCGGGCTCGCTGGTCGGCATCGCCAGCGTGACCGGCATCCGGGGCCTGCCGGGGCACGGCGCCTACTGTTCCAGCAAGGCCGCCGTGATCAGCTATTGCGAGAGCCTGCGCGGCGAGCTGCGCCCGTCGGGCGTGCGCGTGCTGACGATCTGCCCCGGCTACGTGGCCACCCCGCTCACCCGCAGCAACCGCTACCGCATGCCCTTCCTGCTGCAGCCGTCCGAGTTCGCGGCGCGCGCCTTCGACACCATCGCCGCGGGCACCAGCTACCGCGTCATTCCCTGGCAGATGGGCGTGGTGGCCAAGCTGCTGCGCCTCTTGCCCAACCCCCTCTTCGACCGCCTGCTGGCCGGCCGCCCGCGCAAGCAGCGCGCCACACCGCCGGGCCCATGAAAAAAGGCTCCCGAGGGAGCCTTTTCAGTGTCGCGCGAAGCGATCAGTAGCTGTTGCCACCGCGGTTGCCGCCGCCGCGCGGGCCGGAGCCGTACGGGC